>JBEBBE010000027.1:0-110665 GCA_041158525.1 Bacteroidota bacterium
AATCAATCAAATCAATCAATCAAATTAAAATTATCGATTCATCCATAAAAATCAACTCAATAATTATCAATTTCTAAAGAAAACATTATGAAAACTATTCTTTTATCTCTTTTCTTACTGACCGCCCAACTGCTTTTTTCACAAAAACCAATTGTAGTAAAAATTCAAACTTCAGCGCAATGCGGGGATTGCAAGGAACGCATTGAAAGTGCTCTAAATCAGAGCAAAGGCGTGGTTTATGCCGAGTTGAATTTAGAAACCAAAGTGGTGGAGGTCAAGTTTAAAGAGTCGAAAACCAGCAAAGAAGCCCTCAAAGGAGTGATTGTGAGTATTGGCTATGATGCTGATGATCAAAAAGCTAATTTGGAGGCTCAAAAAGCATTGCCGCTTTGTTGTCAGCCTAACGGGCATTGAGTTTTGCCTTAGCTTTCTAGCTTGTACGAGAGGCCGATTCCGATTACAGATTTGAATTGGGTGCGGGGTCCGGTATTGCCCCAGGTGTCGGTGATTTTGATGTCGTCGTCGTAGATGAGGTTCCATTGGGCCGAAGCCGAGACCAACGAATTGACCCTAAATAGCAACAGCAATTCGGCATTGACATCGATGTTTTCGGGGTTATTGAGGTAATTACTAAACAACTCTAGCTTCGATTTCATTTCAATGTTTTTGGCCAAGGGGCGGTTGTATTTCATTTTGAGATAGGCACCGTATTCTTGGCGGTAGCGCAGGCCAGCAGGCACACCAAAGGAGCCTTTGGCGCTTAAGGAGTCGTCTAGAACAAAAGTTGATTTCAAAGCAATGGATGAAAAGAAGATGTTAAAATTGTCGTCTTTTCGGAAGTCTGCCCCCAGACCCATATTTAAAAATCCGGGTGCCATAAAGGTGGAAACTGGTACAGAATCGTTCGGATAATTATAACCGTTGATAGATTGCGTGCGAAAGCTGCTTGCAAATGTCAGGAAGAATCCTTTGGAGAGTTGCATACCAAAAGTGCTAGAAACATCTAGGCGGTCATCGGTTTTTTGGGCGCCAACCCCGTTGTTATCAAAGTACTTGATGCCCCCGAGTGCAAAACTGAGGTCGTTGGTCCATTTAATGTTATCTTGAGTAAAATAGGCTGAAGCTGCAGCAGAACCAATTAAGGAAATATTGTTGCGCCCTCCTGCATTCCAATTGACAAATGAGGTTTGCGTTCCATTCAGAGAATACAAGGATTTGAATTTCCAGTAGGAGGTGCTGTCCTGGGCTATTGCGCTAAACGCGACACTCAGAGCAAACAATAAGTAAAAAATGATGTTTCTTTGATGACCAAACATTTCGACAACAAAAATAATGCGTTTTCTAACTATCCTATTTGTGTATCTGCCAATTCTTTCAACAACTCACTTTGCACAAAGTACAATAGATTATGCCCTTGGTTCTTCTTGGGCGGCCTTACCGGGTCAAATCCCTAGTGGTTTGCAAGCCAAAATAAAAGATACCAGCTTCTACCAGTTTGTCGATGTCTTTTATGTATATCCTACACTCAACACCGCAAAAACAGATCGTCGTTGGAATGTACCTCTAGAGGATACCGACCAACAAAAAAAAGTACTAGAAACTGCGCTTCCTTTTCAGGCAAGTGCATTTGCTGAAGCTGGTCGTTTCTTTGCGCCTTATTATCGTTCAGCACATCTTCGGTCATATTATGTCAGTGATCCAAAAGGAAAGGAAGCTTTGGAATTTGCTTATGCAGACGTGCGTGCTGCTTTTCTCTATTACCTCGAGCATTACAATCAGGGCAGACCCATTATTTTGGCTGGCCACAGTCAAGGCAGCACCCATTGTGGTTTGCTTTTACAAGAATTTTTCGATGGTAAGCCCTTGCAAAAACAACTCATTGCCGCCTACTTGCCAGGTATTGGTATTTTACCTTCAGAGCTGAAAAATATCCAGCTCATGAACAGTCCTTCTCAGACAGGTGGTTATCTAGCTTGGAATACATTTAAAAAGCGCCTCGATAAAAAATCCTACGAAAAATGGTACAAGGGCAGGGCAGTCGTGAATCCGGTCACTTGGACGCTTGAATCTAGCGCAGCAAAAGAACAGCACAAAGGTTTTTTATATTTTGACGGGCAGGTCTACTCACAACTTTTTAGCACGCATTTAATTGATGGTGCCATTTGGATTGATCGACCAAAAGGAAAGTTCTTTTGGTTGAGTTTGACGATGCGCAATTACCACATTGGCGATATCAATTTATTTTGGCAAGATATTCACGATAACGCCCAATTTAGGGTTCGAACTTATTTAGAGAATCAGTAACTTTGTACACCAAAATCGACACACTTTATGATACCTTTTGAAAGACGCCACATCGGCCCAGGAGCTCAAGAACAACAAGACATGTTAAAAGCTGTTGGTGTAGACAACATTTCAACACTCATTGACCGCACCATTCCGGCACAAATTCGCCTGAATCGCGAGCTCAATATTGCCCCTGCGCTTTCAGAGCAAGAGTACCTCAATCACATCAATGAATTGGGTGCCAAAAATCAAGTTTTTAAATCGTTCATTGGTTTGGGTTATCACGAAACCATTGTTCCGTCGCCAATTTTAAGAAACGTTCTTGAAAATCCAGGATGGTACACGGCCTATACGCCTTATCAAGCTGAAATTGCACAAGGAAGGCTAGAGGCCCTGCTCAATTTCCAAACAATGGTGATTGAACTCACTGGCATGGACATCGCTAATGCCTCACTTCTTGACGAAGCTACTGCTGCGGCAGAAGCCATGATCATGTTTTATAACTCGCGCAGTCGTGCAGACATCCAAGCGGGGCGCAACAAATTTTTCATTGACGCTGCGGCCCTTCCACAAAGTATCGATGTCATGACAGGCCGTGCCTTGAATTTGGGCATCGAGCTTGTTTATGGTGATGCCAGTACTTTTGAACCTGATGCGGCCTTCTTTGGTGTCTTTGTTCAGTACCCTAACGCAAAAGGTGCTATCCAAGATTGGTCTTCGGCTATTGCTGCTTGGAAAGCTGCAGGCATTCAAGTTGCTGTAGGTGCTGACATCATGTCTTTGGTATTATTGAAATCACCAGGTAGCATGGGCGCCGATGTCGTATTGGGTTGTGCACAGCGCTTTGGTGTACCAATGGGTTACGGTGGCCCGCATGCAGCCTTCTTTGCTACCAAAGAAGACTACAAACGCAATTTGCCAGGGCGCATCATTGGGGTCTCCAAAGACGCCGACGACAACCAAGCTTTGCGCATGGCACTCCAAACCCGCGAACAACACATCAAGCGCGATAAAGCCACTTCAAATATTTGTACGGCACAAGCTTTACTTGCTGTCATGGCTTCTATGTATGCTGTTTATCATGGCCCAGCTGGTGTAACCGCTATTGCTAACCATATCCATAACTTGGCTTGCCAAGCAGCTGCTGGTTTAAAAGCAGCAGGGGTAAACGTGGTTTCAGCATCCTTTTTTGATACCATTCACGTTTCCGGAATCAATGCAGCTGATATTCGCAAAAAAGCAGAAGCTGCTCAACTCAATTTCAACTACATCTCTGACTCCGAGCTCAGCATTTCTTTTGGCGAGCCGCACACCGACGCTGACCTCAAAGCAGTTTTAGCGGTCTTCGGAGCAAGCCCTGTAGCTGCCTCAACTACTATTCCAGCTGCCCTTCAGCGTTCAGAGTCTGTTTTGTCTCATCCTATCTTCAATTCGCACCATTCTGAATCGCGCATGATGCGCTACATGAAGAAGCTTGAAAACAAAGACCTTTCTTTGGTACACTCCATGATTCCACTTGGGTCATGCACCATGAAACTCAATGCTGCCTCAGAAATGATGGCGGTTACCAACCCGCAATTTGCCAACATGCACCCATTTGCACCAGTTGAACAAGCAGCAGGTTACCACGAAATGTTTGCCCAATTGGCACAAGACCTCTGTGAATCTACGGGTTTTGCAGCGGTTTCTTTGCAGCCTAACTCAGGTGCACAAGGCGAATACGCGGGCCTTATGGTCATTAAAGCTTTCCACGAAGCAAACGGAGACTTCCAACGCAAAAAAATGATCATCCCGTCTTCGGCCCACGGAACCAACCCAGCATCAGCAGTAATGGCTGGTTTTGAGGTGATCGTAACGGGTTGTGATGAAAACGGAAACATCGACATCGAAGAGCTTCGCGAGGTAGCTGTTGCCAACAAAGACATCCTTGCTGGTATCATGGTTACTTATCCATCTACGCACGGTGTTTATGAAGAAGGTATCCGCGAAATCACAAGCATCATCCATGAAAATGGTGGCCAAGTATACATGGACGGTGCCAACATGAACGCACAAGTTGGTCTGACCAACCCAGGTAATATTGGTGCCGATGTTTGTCACCTGAACTTACACAAAACTTTCGCCATTCCACACGGTGGTGGTGGCCCAGGTATGGGTCCAATTGGTGTGGCAGCTCACTTAGCACCTTTCTTGCCAAGTAACCCACTCATCACAACCGGAGGAGCAAAGCCAATTCATGCCATTTCAGCTGCGCCTTACGGTTCTGCGCTCATCTTGACCATTTCTTATGCCTACATCAAAATGCTAGGTGCTGAAGGTTTACGCCGTTCTACTGAAGTGGCCATTTTAAATGCCAACTACATTGCAGCGCGCTTGAAGGGTCATTACGATATCCTTTATACCGGTGCCAACGGAACAGTTGCTCACGAAATGATCCTCGACTGCCGCGACTTCAAGAAAACGGCAGACGTCGAAGTAGCCGATATGGCAAAGCGCCTCATCGACTTCTGTTTCCATGCGCCAACGGTTTCTTTCCCAGTGGCTGGTACACTCATGATTGAGCCTACAGAGTCTGAAGACAAAGAAGAATTAGACCGTTTTTGTGATGCCATGATCAAAATTCGTGAAGAAATTCGCGAAATCGAAAATGGCCATGCTGACAAGCAAAACAACTTGCTTAAAAATGCACCGCATACCGCCGATTGCATCATCAACCGCAACTGGACTTACCCATATGCACCGCAAGAAGCAGCTTATCCATTGCCTTACTTACTTGACGCTAAATATTGGGCGCCAGTGCGTCGCGTAGACAACGCCTTCGGAGACCGCAATTTGGTTTGTAGCTGCCCAAGCGTTGAAAGTTATGCCCATATTCAAGACTAAATGAAACTTGATATCCTTGCTTTTGGTGCCCACCCCGATGACGTCGAACTCTCTGCGGCGGGCACCTTATTGCACTATATAGCGCAAGGAAAAAGTGTCGGCATCGTTGACCTCACTGAAGGTGAACTCGGCACCCGAGGCTCAGTAGAGTCTCGCTACGACGAAGCGGCAGAGGCTGCAAAAATCATTGGCATTAGCACGCGTACCAACCTGCGCATGCCTGACGGCTTTTTTGAGCACAATCAAGCCAACCTGCTCAAAATCATAGAGCAAATACGTTTGCACCAACCAGAAATAGTTTTGGCCAATGCACTCTCAGACCGTCATCCGGATCACGGCCGCGGCGGAAAGTTGGTGGCTGAAGCTTGTTTTTTAGCAGGCCTCAGAAAAATACATACTGCTCATAATGGCTTAGCGCAAGAGCCACACAGACCACGTCTGGTACTTCATTACATTCAAGATTTTCAGCTCGAGCCTTCTGTCGTGTTTGATGTCACGCCTTACCTCGAGCAAAAGATAAACTGTATCAAAGCCTATAAAACGCAGTTTTTTGACCCTGCATCTCAAGAACCCAACACACCCATCTCTGGTGAATTATTCTTTGATTTTCTGAAAGGTCGCATGCAAGAAATGGGAAGACCCGCAGGCCTTGATTTCGCCGAAGGTTTTGTCATCAACAGGCGCTTTGCTGTTACCGATTTATTTGAGTTGAAATGATCATTTGAAAGTTTGAGTTCATTCAAAGGACTTTCATTCAAATTTTTCAACATCAAAACATTACGCAATCAATATCCCGTAACTTTTCCTTTGTCAACTGCTGGTATGCCGTTGGTCATCCAGCTTGGCGCTGCCGTATTCATGAGGTAATGATCAAAGAACTGACGCATTCTGATGGAGAGGTCATATTTGTTGGCCAATTTGGTGAGGTTGTGATCGTCACCGTTGTAATTGAGCATCCAACACGGTTTGCCCAAACGACGCATCCCATTATACAACTCGAGGCCTTGATACCACGGCACGGCACCATCTTGGTCATTGGCCATGATCAGGAGCGGCGTTTGCACCTTTGGCAAATGAAAGAGCGGTGAGTTTTCAATATACAATTCTGGTTTTTCCCAGATTGTTGCACCAATTCTACTTTGTGTAGATTCATACTGAAATTGTCTGTTGAGCCCGCTGCCCCATCTGATACCGCCGTAGGCTGAGAACATATTGCCCACAGGTGCACCCGCCATAGCGGCAGCATAACGGTTGGTCATGGTAATGAGCATGGCAGTTTGGTAACCACCCCAACTTTGGCCCTGTAAACCCATTCTTTTTGAATCAATTGGATAGTTTTTAAGCAAATGATCGGTGGCACTCATGATGGCATTGTAGGCTCCTTTGGCGGGTTTTCCGGGTTCATATCTGATGTCCGGCACAAAGACTAAATAACCTCCGCTCGCATATTCTGTGGGGTTGATGATGCTGGCAGATGGTTTAGGAGCTTGGTAATTGTGCAAGTTATCTGAATTGAGTTCGTAGTAATAGAATAGCAAAGGGTATTGTTTTGTTGGGTCGTAATTGGCGGGTTTGTAAAGTAAACCTTGCAGTTGCTGACCATCTAGCGCCTTCCAACTTACAAGCTCTACTGTGGCCCAATTGTATTTTTGTTGTTGTGGATTTGCCACAGAAATGCGCTGCCCTTGGTTCCAGTTATTGCCGTTTACCAAAATTAAATCAGGGTAGGTGGCTACATCCATCTTGCGCAGCATATAAATATTGCATTTTTCCGCTTTACCGAGGCTCGCAATTCTTTGAGCACCCTCAAATTGTAAGCTCAGCCCATCGTTTTTTGTGTGGGTGTAAAGCAATTCATTTTTGTTAGATTTTCTCAGGCCAATAAAGTAGCCCTCTTCAAGTGCCACCCACAATGAGTCATAATTAAAGCGTTCAAAGCGCAGTTCGATTTTTTCCTTAGTGGCCATTTCATTTGAAAGCGAAACAAGCTTTTTGCTTGCAACCTCATAGGCCCAGCAATCAAATTCAGACTGAAAATAGACGGTTTCAGCATTTTTACCATAACCAATAAAACCAATAGGCCCAGCTTCCATAGGTTGTCCATTGAGGTCTTCTTCCCAACGGATTTCTTTTCGGGCGCAATTCATACACACGCTACTTTGCTTTTCGATGTCGAGCAAGATCCATTTTTGCCCAGCAGAAGTGTAATATGAAAAATAGCGTCCATCTGCCGAAAGTTCACCCGTGTATGCAAGCGCCTTTCCAATTAGGATGCTTTTTCCCGTTTCTATTTCAATGCGATAGAAATCAGCTTTATTGGGTGCCTTCCATTGCGCTTCAATTATATACGGATTTGGGTTTGTCGCTAATAAATAAGCTCCTGCTTTTTTCGGATTAAGCTGTATGTCAAGGCTGTCAGCACCGAGCTTTTGCAGGCGTTGGGTATTTAAATTGTAGGCGTAGAGGGTGCTTTTTTTGAGATCCTGTCCTTTGCGCAGGAGTTGTTGGGCCTGTAATCTAGTATCTTGGTAATGCCAGATGTCCAAGTTTACTTTTTCACTTTCGGTGAGTGTATCTTTTTGTTCGAACTGACGTGCGGCTACACCAAAAAACAAATAGTTGCCATCATGACTAAATTTTGGAGCTCTTCCTGCTGCAACCTGTTGAAACTCTCCTGTTAGTGTTTTTTCAAAGTCTAAAGAATCGCCAAAAATATTGGTTTCTTGGTTGCTGATTTTGTAGAGCGCTAATTTGTAATTCTTGATTTTAGTGGTGTCAGTGCTAAATAAAAAGGCGAGTTGTTGTGAATTTGAACTCCAGGTTAAATCTTGCACTATAGGTTGGGTTTCAAAAGACTTCATCAAACTCATATTAGAGGTCTGATAAATCTTGACCTCCATGGAGTCAAGCTTCGCTTTTCTTTGCTGAATGACTGCAATTTTTGTTCCGTCTGGGCTGAGTGCAAACTGGGTAATACTGTCTAAAAATGCTGTATGTAAGTTGCCTTGCTGATAGATTTCTAAACGAAAACCATCGGTTTTATAAGGGTTTGCTTTAGGGGCAACAGGTTCTTTTTTCCAAAACAACAGTTTATCCCATTTTGAAGGCTCGACCTTTTCAATTTTGGGTGCAGCTACTTCGTGCAAAACGGCTAATACGGCTGCTTCTTCGGCAAGTTGACGCTGCTTGAGTTTGCTAATTTTAATGAGGCTATCGCTTGCTACATGATAGATGAACAATGAGTCTTTGGGCCATTTCTTTTTGTCAATTTTATTGAGTTCGAGCTTGCGTAAGGTATCGTAATCAGGGCTTTGGGTCCAGGCAACGAAACTTTCGTCGGGTGCAATAAGTGCATCTTTTGCCCGAAGCATGGAGTCGTGTTTTTGGCTCTCTGAGAAATAAATATGGAGTTCGGTATTACCGCGCAGCACAGTCTGCTCATAGGTCAGGAACTTTCCGTTTGGCGAAAGTTGTTCTTTCTCGACGCGTTTCCAGGTGTCGTAAGCTTTGAAATCTAATGCGGGTAGTTGCGCAAAAACAAAGGAAGAAGAAAGTAGGCTAAGAAAGAATAAAAGATTGATTTTCATGACTTTGATTTACGTAATGAAACAAGGTAGACTCCTGTAAAAATAAGCAACATATATAAAATGCGTTCGCTCGTGATCGTGTGCGAAAAATCTTCGGCCCATCCAATGTAGGCAAAAAAGAAGGTGAACAAAGCGACCATCACGGGTTGGGTATAAATATAGGCACTCGAAACGGTGGCACTGACATATTTGAGCCCAAAGATGGTTAATAAATAGGTAAGAAAAGTAACGCCAATAATGACGTAAGTAATTTTATACCAGGCTTCTACAGGAATCAAGTCAAAGTGAGTGTTGTTCAATTTCGTCCAGGTAGGAGGGAAGAGTAATAACAAAATAAGGCCAATACTGAACACGTATGTAATGACTTGAATCGGCGAATATTTTTGTAGCAGCGGTTTAGAAAATACCAAGTAGAGCGCATAACTCAGCGCATTGATCAAGAGATAAAGATCACCGATCGGAGATGCACCGGGTAGTTTTCCAGAACTGAAGGTCAGTAATATGGCACCAATAGCCCCGATGACAATACCTGTATAGCCCTGAAAACTGAGTTTCTCTTTCATGATCAAAGCCGATAAAATCACGACCATCATGGGGTTTAGTGCCATGATGATGCCGGCATTAAAAGCCGATGACAAATTGAGCCCATGAAAGAAAAAGAGTTGATTGACAGCCACACCGAAGAGACCTGCAGCAAAAAAACGCCCGTAGTCTGCGCGTGCTATGGGTTTTCTTTTTTGGGTAAATAGCAACATCCAAAATAAAAAAACAGCCCCACTGACACGAAGTAAAATAAAAGTATTGGGGTCGAGGTAGCGCGGCATCACGCCCTTCGCCAAGACGTGGTTGGCACCATAGAGCACATTGACCAAAAGCAAGGCAAGATGAGCATTGAGAATTTGCGAGCGCGGCATGAGGCAAAGGTAGTTATTCCGTATCTTTGTTTCATGTACTTGTCCGCACTACATTTAGTCAATTTTAAGAACTATACCGACCTCGATTTACAGCTTACCGCCGGAATCAACGGTATCGTTGGGCAAAATGGCGCTGGCAAGACCAACATCCTTGACGCAGTGTACTATCTGAGCATGTGCAAGAGTTACCTCAATGTCAATGACCGCCAAAACATGCGCTTTGACCAAGCTTTTTTTTCAATTGCTGGCCAATGGCAATTTCCAGATAAGCAGCATGACGTTCAAATAGCCTACAAGGCAGGCGTGAAGAAACTTGTCAAGTGGAATAAAAAAGCCTACGACAAACTCACCGACCACATTGGCAAGTTGCCCGTCGTATTCATTTCGCCCTATGACGGCGACCTCATTGCTGAAGGTTCTGATTTGCGCCGAAAATGGATGGACGGCATTTTATCACAATTAGACAAGCGCTACCTTGAAGAAATTCAGCGCTATGCCAAAGTGCTCGAACAAAGACACGCTATTTTGCGCAACATGCACGAGCACCGACTCTTTGATCCTGATGCCATAGAAGTTTGGGACGCTCAACTTATTCCGGCTGCTAATTATATTTATGCCAAGCGCCGCGAGTTTTTAGAAGAGTTTATTCCTGTTTTCAAGCGTTTCTATCAAGAAATTGGCCAAGAAGCTGAGTCCGTGAACCTCAGTTACCGCTCACAACTAGACGAAGGCCCTTTTGCCGATTTATTGGCTGCCTCTTCCAAAAAGGATGCCTTCACACAATATACCAATGTGGGCATCCACAAAGACGACCTCATTTTTACGATCAAAGGCCATCCGGTCAAGAAGTTTGGCTCACAAGGCCAGCAAAAATCGTTCATCATTGCCCTTCGACTGGCGCAATTCGACTGGCTCAAAGCTCACAAAGGTGTCAAACCCATTTTGCTCCTGGATGACATCTTTGACAAACTTGATCAGCAGCGCGTCGAACGCCTCATTGCATTGGTAAGTGCCGATTATTTTGGTCAGGTGCTCATTACCGACACCGACCCTGCCCGCATGCGCGATTTATTTAGTAAATTGCCTGGTGCAACACAACTTATTGAAATCAAAGAAAACCAAGCCTACGCCCTATGAATCAGGATTTTAAAAGACAGGGTGAAGAAAAACCCCTTGGTCAGCTCGTGAAAGGCATCATGAAAGCCTATGGTCTTGAAGAAAAAATGAAGTCCTATGACCTCATTGCTGCTTGGCCCGAACTCATGGGCCCTGCCGTGGCACAACGCACCAAAGACATCAAAATTCAGAACAACACACTGTACCTCACCATCGATTCAAGTGTCATGCGCGACGAACTTTTTCATGGCAAGCAAATCATTATTGGGCGTTGTAATGCACATGTTGGTGAAGAGCTCATCCGCGATATCTGGTTCAATTAGAAGTGCAACCCAAGCAGCAAAGGGCTGCCAAAGATTTTGTAATTTTGTTTCAAATCAATCAAGAATATGTCAAATGCCTTTTTTAACGTTCCAGTTGCCAAAAATGAGCCTGTAAGGCCTTACGCTCCCGGAACTTCAGAACACAGCTCGCTGATCGCGAAATATAAAGAACTCAAAAACCAAGCGCCAATCGATGTGCCGATGTACATTGGTGATCAAAAGGTGCACACCGCCAATAAAGTGGCCATGACCATGCCGCACGATCACCAAACGGTATTGGGTCATTTCAGTATGGGAGATGCTGCACATGTCGAGGCTGCTATCGCAGCTGCACTTCAAGCAAAAAGTGCTTGGGCTGCGCTTCCTTGGCAAGAACGCGCTGCTGTTTTCTTGCGTGCTGCTGATTTATTAGCCGGCCCGTTCCGCGATCGCATGAATGCCGCAACCATGTTGGCGCAATCCAAAAATGTATTCCAAGCAGAAATCGATGCAGCCTGTGAGCTCATTGACTTTTTCCGCTTTAATGTCCAGTACATGACCCAGATTTACAAAGAACAACCTGAGTCTTTGCCTGGCATGTGGAACCGTCTAGAATACAGACCACTAGAAGGCTTTGTATTCGCAATTACGCCTTTCAATTTTACTTCTATTGCAGCTAACCTCTGTGCAGCTCCGGCCCTCATGGGTAACGTAGTTGTCTGGAAACCTGCTGAATCTCAAGTTTATTCTGCTCAAGTGATTATGGAGCTTTTTGAAGCGGCTGGTTTGCCTGCAGGTGTTGTAAATATGATCACCGTCGATGGCCCAACAGCCGGAGATATCGTGTTCAAGCACCCTGATTTCGCAGGCTTGCACTTTACGGGTTCAACGGCCGTATTCAAAAACCTCTGGAAAACTATCGGAGCCAATATCGACGCTTACAAAACGTATCCGCGCATTGTCGGTGAAACGGGCGGAAAAGATTTCGTCATGGTTCATCAAAGTGCTGGTGCTGCTGAAGTAGCTACGGCTTTATCAAGAGGCGCCTTTGAATTCCAAGGTCAAAAATGTTCGGCGGCTTCCAGAGCTTATGTACCAGCAAGTTTGTGGCCAGAGGTTCAAAAAATCTTTGTTTCCCAAGTAGCATCTTTCAAAGTGGGTAGCCCTGAAGACAGCGCTAACTTTGTCAATGCGGTCATCGATGCACGCGCTTTTGATAAAATTGCTGCTTACATTGACTACGCAAAAACACAACCAGACGCTCAAATCATTACTGGCGGAAACTACGATAAATCGAAAGGTTATTTTATTGAGCCTACCACGATTGTCACAACCAATCCAAAATTCCGCACCATGGTCGAAGAGATTTTTGGGCCAGTACTCACTATTTACGTCTATCCAGATGCCGAATTTGAGGCAACCCTAGAACTCCTCGATCAAACTTCAGAATATGCCCTAACGGGTTCAATCATTGCCACAGATCGCTATGCCGTTCAATTGGCCACTACTAAATTGGCGAACGCTGCAGGAAATTTCTACATCAATGACAAACCAACCGGTGCCGTTGTTGGCCAGCAACCATTTGGTGGCGCACGTGGTTCAGGAACCAATGACAAAGCGGGTGCAGCCATGAATTTATTGCGTTGGGTTTCTGCGCGTACTATCAAAGAAACCTTTGTTCCACCAACAGATTATCGCTACCCCTTCTTAGGTTAAGCCTATGTTTCGTTTCGGGATTTTTCTAACGATCTTATTTTGCTCTTTTGATTTCAGCGCTCAATGGCGCTGGAATCTTCAGGCAGAAATTGGTGCCAATAAACAAGAATTTCAGCAGGTTTATGCACTGAGCCAACAACCCTTTGATCCAAAATCTTTTTGGAAAGCAACGGCAGGTGGTGAGGTTCAGTTCGGCTATACTTTCTTGAAAGTCATGACACTTTACAGTGGACTAGGTTACGCGCATCAAAACTTAGCGTATCAGACCACTGAGTGGGCCACAGATCCAGGTGGGGTTTCTTACTTGCTACTTTGTAACAAGGTGGCAACTGGTGAATTACTTACGCTGCCAATAGGTTTAGAACTAAAGGTGCTCAGCGTGCATGCAGGCGGCGGTTTGCAATATCGCTATCGGGTGCAAGGGCAAATGCAAAAAGATTTTTATGCGTATTATCCGGGCGCAACAGAACCCATTTTGTTAAGCACTGAAGTGGGTGAGCATACACAAGCCAAACTAGACATGGGCTATTTTGCTTATTTGCAATGGAATCCTGTCAAGCGCATCGGGATCAGGGCTTCTGCCTACCGCGGGTTCAGAGATTTAAGCAATGGCCTTGAAGTGGGTGCCTTCAATGAGTGGCAGCAGCTTTTCAATAAAGAAAGCTTGGTCTTGAAAAACCTGCAATTCAATATTGGTTTGAACATCAAACTCACCGATTAATCTTCTTTTTAATTTAGGCTCATTCAATTATACCTTTAGCATCATTTAATTATTCCAGTTGATATGAAATCAATGATCTTGCTGCTTTCTTTTTTGCTTTCTTGGTTTTCCCTAGAAAATCATTCAAAAAAAACAACACGAGTCAAGCAACATCAGTTACAAGCGCAAAAGTTTGATTTGCGCGTAACGGTCACGGCCATCAGTAATGCTAAAGGACTCATTGAATTTGCTCTGTATAAAAACCCAGAAGTTTTCACACAAGCAGGCAAGACACACCGTTTGGCCAGAGTGAATGCCCAGAAAGGAGAGGTAAGTTTCGTTTTTGCTGATCTAGAAGCCGGAAAATATTCAATCGTCGTGTATCACGATGAAAATCAAAACAAGATTTGTGATAAAAATTTCTTTGCGATTCCTACGGAAGCCTATGCGTTTTCAAATAATGTAAGGCCCAAACTCACTGTACCAAGTTTTGACGATTGCGCCATCAATCTGCAACAAAACAAGAGCATCAGCATCAAAATGGTGTATTAAGGCTTTGTAGAAGGCCTTCAATTTGCGCAAGAATAGGGCGGCCATCATTCTGAATGACATAGGTGGCGAGTTCCTTTTTTCTGTCATCAGCCCACTGCGCCTTTATTCTCTGTTGAATAACAGACTCTTCGAGACCATCTCTTTTCTTTACGCGGTCTATCCTTAATTGGAGTGGTGCACACACTAGCACCGTAGCGTCGAATTGTTGATACGCTCCTGTTTCAAACAAAATTGCAGCTTCATTGAAAACAAGCTTGCTTTTTTGAGCATGAGCCCAAGTTTCAAAGCGCTTGCGCACCAACGGATGCACGCGTGCTTCAATTTCTTTTTTGAGTTGAGGGTTGTTATACAGCGCTTGGCTCAGCACTTCTTTTTGAAAAATGCCCTTGACGTACAGCGCAGAACCTATCAGTGCACATAACTCTTTTTGAAGTAGGTCGTCCTCGTAATAAAGTGCTTTAGCTTGCTGATCTGAATAAAAAACAGGATAGCCCATGTGTTCTAATACAGCCGCGACCAAACTTTTGCCTGAGCCAATTCCACCGGTGAGTCCTATGCGTAACATGGCTCGAAATTAGGAAAAGAAAGTTGTAAATTTGCACTATGCCGAAGAAAGAATGGTTTGCCGAGTGGTTTGACTCCCCTTATTATCACTTGCTTTATAATAACAGAGATGCCAGTGAAGCGCGTGCTTTTATTCAAAAGCTTGTTGAAAAGCTCGCATTAGCCCCTGGTGCATCCGTTCTTGATTTAGCTTGCGGCAAAGGTCGGCACGCAGTAACGCTAGCAGAGTTAGGCTTCAAAGTATTAGGTGCTGATTTAGCGCCACAAAGCATTGCAGCTGCCCTAGAATTTCCAAAACTGCAGCCAAGCCTCGATCTCGATTTCATGGTTCATGACATGCGAGAAGTCATCGAAAATCAGCAGTTTGCAGCCGTATTTAACCTCTTCACGAGTTTTGGTTATTTTGATGCGCTAGCCCATAATCACAAGGTTTGCGCCTCAATCGGGACCATGTTAGCACCAAATGGAATACTGGTCATTGACTTTTTCAATGCACAAAAGGTTCGTCAAAATTTGGTAGCTGAAGAAAGCGTTTCACGAGGCGACATCAATTTTAAAATCAAACGATGGGCCGACAAAACACACATATTTAAACAAATCAGCATCCAAGATCCGCAGCACGACCAAACTATTGGCCCGTATACAGAGCGGGTTCAGGCCCTGAGTTTATCCGATTTTCAAGAACTTTTAGAACCAAGTTTTGAATTATTGAATATTTACGGAACTTATGATCTTGCGCCTTTCAATCCGGAGAACAGCGATCGCCTTATTTTAATTGCAAAAAAGAAACCATGAATTTTTACGTCGTAGAACTCCTTTTGATTGCCTCGGTTGTTTTAGGCGGTGCTGTAGTTAGTTATTTTAAAGCCACCAACAAAAATCAATATATCAAATTGGCGTTGGCTTTTAGTGGCGGTTTTTTATTGGCCGTCATTTTTCAGCATTTGCTTCCAGAACTTTATGGTTCACACGAAGGGCATGCGCATGCACATACTGAAGTGCTACCTACTTTTCAGGTAGGCGTTTTTATACTATTAGGTTTTTTAGTGCAGTTGGTGCTAGAGTATTTCTCTGGTGGTATTGAGCATGGTCATGTGCATGTTCACAAAGGGCAAGCCATGCCTTGGGCGTTATTTGTGTCACTTTCTGTACACTCTGTCATTGAAGGTATTCCGTTAGGGAATATGTTGCAAATTGGCATTGACCCAAACCACCAAGCCGAATTTAATGGTAGTTTCTTGTGGGGGATCATTTTCCATCAAATCCCGGTGGCTATTGCGCTCATGACGCTTTTGTTGGCTACCAAACTTCAAAAGAGAAATGCTTGGCTCATCTTGTTAGCTTTCGGACTTATGACACCACTTGGTGTGCTGCTAGGGCTTGGTATCACCACTGAACAGCTTGGTTTGAATGTTCAGCTCATATTAGCCGTTGTGGTCGGGATGTTTTTGCACATTTCAACTACGATTATTTTTGAAACCACAGAAAACCACAAGTTTAATTTATTGAAACTCCTGAGTATTTTGATCGGTAGTGGTTTGGCCCTCGGTATTTTTTAGACCGTATTATGCTTAGAACGGAAGATCGTCGTCTTCTTCTGAGCTGCTAGCAGCTGCACCTGGCATTGGATCTGAGCCTAAAGACATAGCAGATGGCCCTGAACTTGGCATGCCCATTCCTTGACTTTGGCCTTGCTTCTCGATGCGCCAAGCTTCAATAGTATTGAAATATTTTACTTCGCCTTGTGGTGAAGTCCATTCGCGGCCGCGGAGGTTAAAAGATACTTCAACGCTATCATTGACTTGGAATTGATCAAGCATATTGCATTTGTCTTGGGTAGCTTGAAACATGATATCTTGTGGATACATAGAAGTAGTATCTGTGACAACAAACTCGCGTTTTTGGAATTTATCTGAGATTTTTTGGGTGTCTTGAATGACCTTAATGGTTCCGGTAAATTTGAACATGGATAGGATTGTTAGTTGTTAAACGATAAAAGTGTGAGCCATGCGGCTTCTAATTCATTTTGAGCGAGCAATTCTTTGGCTTGTAGATGGAGTGCTTTTTCTAAAGCTTGGGCGTCGTCTTCGAGTTCGAGGAAAAGTGGCGCTAATTCTATGAGTTTGTATTCGTTGACATCGGTTTCGTTAGGAAGTGCTTCTATGCCTGCTAATTGACCGAGGTCATTGGCGCTGAGTACTTCACTTGCTTTGATGTCTGGGGGCAGTGCGTCATAGCCAATGCCGCAAGTTGTGATGGGTTTTTTGATTTCAAACATGGAGTTGACATCGGCACGGCAATACCAATCACCACCCATGCGAGCTACAAGATCAATTTTTTGTTGGTCAATGAGGCCTTGTTCATTGAGAACAGTAGGGTCGATGTGTATTTGGACAACTTCGCAAATGATGAGGTTGCCCGCACCACCTTCTTGGCCAAGCTCAATGACTTGATTTACTTTGCACTCAAACTGAACCGGGGCTTGCGCTACACGGTGGGGCTTGATTTTTTCAGAGGCTAAAGCTGTGAAGCCTGACTTTACAAATTCATCGACCTCAGGGGCATAGGGCGAGCTAGCTAAACTCATTTGGTGCACCATGTTGTAATTGACCACGTTGATCACGACCTCAGGTACCTCTTTGACGTTATTATAAGTGTCTTTGCTTTGCCCGGTGCGCCCGGATCTGGCTGGTGAAAAGACCAAAATGGGTGGGTTTGCAGAAAATACATTGAAAAAACTAAACGGCGCAAGATTGTGCTCGCCTTTGGCATTAATGGTGGCCGCAAACGCAATGGGGCGAGGGCCAATGGCACCAAGCAAAAGTTGGTGCAAACGCTGTATTGGTAAATCTTTTGGATCGATGCTCTGCATAGAAAATCAAAGTTAGCCAAAATTCGTAAATTGGCGTTGTGATTTTACGTACAATAACTTGCCTTTTCTGTCTTTTTTTAAGCATCCAGTTCCATGCTCAAAATAAGCGCAATTCTTCGGGTAAACGCGAAGGAAAGTGGGTCTTTACGGGTAAAGATTTTCCAAAATCAGGCACTGCAAAAGATGTAAAGGTTGAGGAAGGTTATTACATCAATGGGAGAAAGCAAGGCGTTTGGATCAAATATTTCCCAGACGGCACGACACCAAAGCTCAAAGGAAACTATACAGACAACAGGCCCGAAGGCGCCTTCACGCGGTATCATAGCAACGGAAAAGTTGCTGAGCAAGGGACCTTCAGTAAAAACGGCTACAAAGGCCTACTGACGCGCTACTATGAAAATGGTCAAGTGGCTTATAAAGCAAATTATAATAATGAAGGTCAAGAGAGCGGTTTGGTTCAGCACTACCATCCGAACGGAAGTTTAGCGCTTACTTATACTGTTAAAGCCGGACAGGTCAGGGGAAAGGTTGCTCGTTATGATCAAAACGGACAACTTTTAACGTCATTCCAAATTGATGAAACCGGAAAAATAGGAGCCGCTCAAAAAGCGAGCCCGAAGCAAGTACAACAAGTACAAGTTCATACACCTACCCGAGATCAGAATATTTATCCACCACACTTGAGTAATCCAAAAATGAAGGGTTTGCGTTTTGTTCCGAACGGCTACAACAAAGTCTATAACACGAACGATGAAATTTGGATGGATGGCGAGTTTAAAAACGGCCAACTCTTTGACGGAAAGGTTTACGATTATGATCAAGACGGCATTCTACAAAAGGTGCGTATTTTCAAAAATGGGAAGTATCATTCAGAAGGGCAGCTCTAATTAAGGGGTTTTATTAATTTTACCCTCAAATTTTTAGCATGAAAGCATATGTATTCCCTGGTCAAGGCGCTCAATTCACAGGAATGGGCAAAGACCTCTATGAACAATCAGAACTTGCCCGCTCTATGTTTGCGAAGGCAAATGACATACTCGGATTCGATATCCAACACATCATGTTTGAAGGCTCTGAAGAAGCACTCAAGCAAACCAATGTAACGCAACCCGCAATCTTTTTACACAGCACAATTTTAGCGGCTTGTCTTGGTGATTCTTTTCAGCCAGACATGGTGGCGGGTCATTCTTTAGGTGAATTTTCAGCTTTGGTAGCCAACAAAACACTTTCTTTTGAAGACGGCTTGCGCTTGGTTGCTCAGCGTGCGGCTGCCATGCAAAAGGCTTGTGAGCTTGAGCCATCCACTATGGCTGCCATTCTTGGTCTAGAAGACGAAGTGGTTGAGCGTATTTGTTCTGAAATTGAAGGCGTCGTGGTGGCAGCCAATTACAATTGCCCAGGCCAGCTCGTTATTTCAGGAAGTGTGCCTGCTGTTGAAGCAGCATGCGCGGCGCTTACTGAGGCCGGAGCAAAACGCGCACTTGTTTTACAAGTTGGTGGTGCTTTCCACTCACCGCTCATGGAGCCTGCTCGTGAAGAATTAGCAGCGGCCATTGAAGCCACACATTTTGCAACGCCAAGTTGCCCTGTTTATCAAAATGTCAATGCGCAAGCAGTTACTGACCCTGCACAAATCAAAGCAAACCTAGTGACGCAATTAACAGGTGCTGTCCGCTGGACTCAAATCATGCAAAACATGTTGGCCGACGGCTGTTCTGAAGTCATTGAAGTAGGTCCAGGCAAAGTATTGCAAGGTCTTTTCAAGAAGGTTGACCGCGAGATCCCGACAGCAAGCGCGAGCATCGCTCAGTAATTTTTATGGAAAAAGTTTCTCTCGAGCATCTTTGAAGAAAACATGCTTATGAAAAACTTCTTTTTTGTGTGGACGCTCGTAGCAGCCATAAACACAGTTGCCCAATCTGGAACTGGTGACGTCATCGGTACTTTTATCAATTTTGATACCCAACAACCTGTTGCAGGTGCAAAAGCCATGATCCGTGAAAATGGCCATGTCTATTTGGCGTTGTCCAACGAAGAAGGACGTTTCAGAATTGTTGGTGTTCCGGCAGGTACTTATCAAGTAGCTGGCTATTTTCAAAAAGACAGTACTGAAAAGGTAAGTGTTGAGGTTTTCATTGATGCTTATGCCAACGCAGGCAACATGTATTTTGCTTCCAAAACACAAGTTACTGAAGCCATCCGTTTAAATGGCGGTCGTTATGAAAAGGCCCGCATTCAGATCAGCGAGGTGCCCATGATGACCATTAGCTCTAAGCAAATCAAATTCAGACCCGATAAATTCAGTGTGGTTGACATGGTGGCAAACTCTAACTCTGATATTAAAAAAGACGAAGACGGAGGTCTTATGTTCAGAGGTGCAAGAAAGGGCGACATGATTTATATGCTTGATGGCATCAAATCCAATGAGGTATTCAATGTACCAAGTAGTGCCATTGGCCGAATTACAGTTTACACTGGTGGTTTGCCCGCTAAATATGGCGATACACTAGGCGGAGCGATTATTTTAGAAACGAAAAGCTATTTTGATCTTTACCGCGAGTGGGAATTGAGTCAGCCCGATTAATTTTTAGTGAGTTGCATGAAATTCAGGAGCCTGTGCATAGGTGATTTCCCACAGGAAAAGACCATGTGCAGGCACTGATACAGCCGCTTCTGAACGGTCTTTTGCAGCTATAATAGCCGGTAGGTCAGCGGCCGAAATTTTACCTAGCCCAACTTCAATGAGCGTTCCGACAATGGCCCTCACCATATTGCGCAAAAAACGATTCGCTGAAATTTCAAAGAAAATTTTGTTGTTTGCGGTGTGCCATTGGGCACTAAAAACTTCGCAGATGTTGGTCTTGACATCGGTGTGTAGCTTTGAAAATGAACCAAAATCTTGGACACCCAATAAATGCAGTGCAGCCTCATTCATGGCCTGAAAATCGAGGTGGCTTTGCACATACCAACTAAACTGTTCTTTGAAAGGATTTTTTTGTTGGTGAATAAAGTAGCGGTAAGTTCTTTGCGTCGCATCAAAGCGTGCATGCAGGTCATGTTGCATTTCCCAGGCCTGAAAAAAAGCGAGGTCTGGGGGAGTCATGCGATTGAGCTTAAAAATCAGTTGTTGTGGATCCCAAGTAAGAGGTAAATCGGTGTGCAGGAAATACTGCTGGGCATGAACACCGGCATCGGTGCGGCCACAACCCACCACTTCTATTTTTTGATTGCCATGTAATTTTGAAAGTGCTGACTCAATTTCTTCTTGAACGCTTGTTGCGTTGGGTTGAATTTGCCAACCGTGGTAAGCACTGCCGTTATAGGCTAAAGAAATAAAATAACGCGGCACTATTCAGGTTTTGGAATGAAAAACTGTTGAGGCAAAGTTTGAAGGGGTGCCTCAAAAAGATTGTAGCTAAATACACCCTCAAGGTCACTCACGCTCGCCCAAATAATCTTGTTGTTTTTCCAGTCAATTTGAAGATGGGTGTCATCCAGAGAAGTATTGATTTGCGCACCTAAGTTTTGTGGCGCAGACCATTTGCCGTCTTCGAGTTGGCAATAGAAAAGGTCATAGCCGCCCATGCCAGGATGTGTGTCAGAGGCGAAAATAAGCCATTGCCCATCGGGGCTTACAAATGGCGTGGTTTCACGACCTTCTGTATTGATGCCTTGTGCAAGAGGCATGGCTGTTTCTTGCCAGACGCCGTTTGTGTTCTTGAGCATATAAATTTCTGTGGCATATTTTTCAGCCTGTCTGTCTGAGACAAAATACAGTTCAATTGTGAAATTATCGCCGTCGGTCCAGAGGGTGTCGGTTAGGGAAGGGGAGCCTTCAAAATAACTGAGGTTTAGGCCAGCAATCGAGCGGATGATTTGTTTGTCATCCCAGGTTCCGGCTTTTTCAGTAGTGAGTTCAAAAATATCTGAGCTTTCGGTATTTTGTTCTACAGATGCGGTAGTATTTACAGTACCCAGTGCATAAAGGCCATTCTTTGAAATATAAGATAGTGCATCAAAACCTTGGGTATTCATGATTTCATAATTCTCAAAAAGTTTGACCCAAGCGCCCTTGGTTTCAGGGTCTGGAGTTGCTTCGTAGATGTCTTCAAAATAGCGTTGATCATCTGGGTTAAGATTTGCGCCTTTGGTATCTGGATTTCTAGAAGTAAAATACAAATGACCGTTTGTTGGGTGAAAGATTGGGCCGTATTCGTCGTATTTAGTGTTGAGGTTGGCTCCGAGTAAAGCTCTTTGGTTCTGGACAGCTCCACCTTGATAGGCAGCCAATGCAAATTCGCATTGTTGTTGTAGCGTAGCTAAACCTAAAGTTTGGAAGTCTTTTTCGTTTTTGAGCAGCTTTTTTGCTTGCGCTAATTCTAGTAAGGCTTCTTTATGAAAATTAAGTGCCATATGAGTTTGGGCAGCAAGCGTGAGGTCTTCAAGGGTAGCTTTTGCGCCCGATACTTGCAGTACTTTTTGGATATGAATTTGCGCATCGTTGTATGCGCGTAAGTCGAATTCAGTAGTGGCTAACCAAAAAAGGGTTTGCAAATTAGTAGAGTCGAGGTTATAGGCTTGGCTTAAAAGCATGTAGGCATTGACACTCTGGCCCTCATTAAATAATTGAATGGCATTGGAAGTGTAGCGTTTGGCTTGAAGGATATTTTTCTTAGAAATTCCTTGCGCCTGGGCAAAGTTTGAAATTAGAAGAAATAGAATAAGAGCTCTCATCGTCAGAATAATATGGAGAAGTAAAGATACTTAATTTCAAGCT
Source organism: Bacteroidota bacterium (assembly GCA_041158525.1). Taxonomy (GTDB): domain Bacteria; phylum Bacteroidota; class Bacteroidia; order Flavobacteriales_D; family Crocinitomicaceae; genus UBA952. Next base: position 22,270 of record JBEBBE010000027.1, read on the forward strand.
CCCAAATCCTTATCTTTGTTCAAATACCTATTGGCCATCATGACTAAACTCTTTTGCTTTCTCTCCATTTTATTTCTTTTTACGGCTTGCTCATATAGTCAGCAAGATCAACAAGAACCCAAGCCAGATTATTCCAATTGGGTTGAACTCACAAAAGGCATGGAGTATCGCGAAGTTGCTGCTCCTCAAAAATCATTTATTGGCGATTCCAAAATTTCGATACTCAGAATGGATCCTCAACAATTTCGTTTCGATCTATTTTCGGCTACTCAGCACGATTCAATCAGCAGGAACTTATACACTTGGGCCGACACCTTTGATTTATTAGTATCCTTCAACGCCGGTATGTATAATTTGGCCAAACCACTGCAAAGCAGGGCTTATCTTCAAAATGGCAAGCATTATAACAATCCAAATTTGCTAGAGAATTTCAACCTCATGCTGGCGCTTGGGCCTAAGGCAAATACCAATCGTTCAAATATTGAAATTCTAGATTTAACTTGCGCCAATTGGCAGCAAGAGCAGCAAAATTTCACGGGTTTTGCGCAAGGCCTACGCATGATTGATTGCAATGGCAACCCGATGTTTTGGAAGAAAAAAATACAATCTTGCAGCATGCTTGTAGCTGCCGAGGATGAAAAAGGTTGGTTTTATCTCATATTTACGAGGTCTCCTTACACACATAACCAAATGATCAGCTTCATGACTGCCATGCCTTACGGCTTACACGATGCTATTTATTTAGAAGGCGGCCCAGAAACCAGTTTGCTAATTGATGTCAATGGCCACTGCATTGAAAAGGTGGGTTCTTGGGTGTCAACAACCTGGGAGCGCGACGACAACAATCATTTCTGGCGTTTACCGAATATCGTAGGGGTTAGAACGAAATAATAGTCCTTGGCTAAGTCAAATTACTGACATAAATCAGCTTTTTATGAAGCTTTAAATCATTATTCTATTCAGCTCATCCTTGCATCTTTGTATTGTTCAATAGAACACTACTGATTTTTCAAATTTTACAACTGTAAAACTTCCAAAGTAAAGAGGATCGATCAGAGCATGGGTTTAGTAAGCAATTAGTTCCTCTTGAAACAGTAGTCAAAGCCGCCGAAAGGCGGCTTTTTTTATGAGCTATAATTTTTCTTATAGACTTCATTAAAATATGTAATAATAAAACTTTTAATCAATGATAGTTTTGCTATTATTTTTGCGCCAAAGTTAGCGCCATGAACCTGATTGATCGTTTTCAGATACCTGTTTTAGAGCAAATTGCGTTGCGCAATCCGCAGGCAACGAGTTTGGGTAAAAGGCTCATTGAAAACAGTATTATTTTGTTTGACGAATTAGGTTTCGAACAGTTTACTTTCAAGAAACTAGCGCAAGCTGCAGCCACAACCGAAGCGTCTGTCTACCGTTATTTTTCCTCGAAGCAAAAATTACTGCTTTATCTGGTCAATTGGTATTGGGGCAGGCTAGAATGTCGCTTGTTGCTCGAGGCTCAGGCCGGAGACCCAAAAGAAAGATTAGAAACAGCTTTGGCCATTATGATCAACCCGAATTCAGCTGATTTATCAACCGCCAATGAAAGGAGACTGCAACGTATCGTCATCCATGAAGCTCCAAAGGTGCTCCTGACCAAAGCCGTTGACAACGACCACCAAACAGGTTATCACCAAACTTACGCAGATGTGGTAAATTTTCTAGCCAAGCTCATTCTTGACTATCAACCGAATTGTAACTATACGCAAATGCTCGTGACGACAATTTTAGAAGGAAGTCTGCAGCAGCGCTTTTTTGCGCAACATTTACCAGAAGTCACCAATTGCTCTGAACAAGAGGATGCGGTCTATGTTTTTTATAAGCAATTACTTTTTAAATACCTCCATCATGAATAAAGATGTCAGCAAACCATTTCAACGCTTTTGGGCACTATTAAAGCCCGATAGCATAGATATCCGAGATATTTATTTGTTTGCCATAGTAGGTGGTATCCTGAGTTTGGGTTTACCATTAGGTATTCAGGCCATTATCAATTTTGTGCAAGCAGGTAAAGTGAGCACTTCTTGGTTTTTATTGGTTGGCCTAGTGGTATTGGCCATCGGTTTTTCAGGGTTTATGAATATTGCACAGTTACGTATTACCGAAAACCTGCAACAACGTATCTTTTCGCGTTCGGCGCTTGAATTTGCAACCCGTATGCCTGCCATTCAGCTCAAAGAACTCTTGTTGCGCTACGCTCCTGAATGGACCAACCGCTTTTTTGATACACTTACCATTCAAAAGGGCATTTCAAAACTGCTCATAGATTTTACCGCAGCCTCATTACAAATTTTGTTTGGCCTCATCTTACTTTCATTTTACCATCCCTTTTTCATCATTTTTGGTTTTGCGCTCCTCCTCCTCTTATTGTTCATTTTCAGACTGACTGCCAAACGTGGATTCGTGAGCAGTCTTGAAGAGTCTAAGTACAAATACAAAGTGGCTAATTGGCTTGAAGAAATTGCTAGAAACCGCATCACTTTTAAATTTTTGGGTCAAAAAGATATTCTATTGAATCGCACTGATTCCTATCTGCAAGGCTACCTGAAAGCCAGAGAAACACATTTCAAAGTACTTGTTCAACAGTACAAATATTTGATTGGCTTTAAGGTATTGATTGCACTCGCTTTACTCATCATCGGTGGTTTATTGGTGCTTACGCAGCAAATGAATATTGGTCAATTTGTAGCGGCAGAGATCATCATCGTTTTGGTGCTCAATTCAGTCGAAAAGTTGATTGTTAGTTTGGAGGTGGTTTATGATGTCTTAACGGCCATAGAAAAAATTGGCGAAGTCACGGACCTCAGTCTTGAATCCAATGAGGGGCTTGAGCTCGATCAGCAGCAAACAAAATTTGGCGTCTCTTTTCAAAATGTATATTACCAAACGAGTTGGAGCAACCAGTTGTTGTTTGAAGGTCTAAATCTAGATTTTGAAGCAGGTAAAAAGTACTTACTGCTTGATCCTGAAGGCCATCGCAGCCAGAGTATTTTCTTGCTCATTTCGGCTATAACCGAGCCCATTTCCGGATCCGTATTGATTGAAGGCATCCCGACAACAAACTTAAAAGTAGACCAACTTAGAAACCGCATGGCAACATGCCTCAAGCAAGATCAAATCATTTATGGCAGCGTCATGGATAACCTAACCATGGGAAGAGCCATCTCCACCCAAGAGGTCATCGAGCTATCTGAAAAACTTGGTTTGGCTCCGTTAATTTTAAACTTACCAGACGGATATCAGTCTATTTTGAACCCTGAGGCGGGTGCCTTGAACCGAACCATGGTCGCACTCATTCTTATCATCAGAGCTTTGCTTTCTAAACCTGCTTTATTGCTTTGGGATACGCATTATCAATACCTCACCCAAGAGCAACAAGCAGTTGTCTTTGCGTACTTAGATCAGCACTCTGATTGCACCGTCATTTTAAGTGCCACAACAGATGCGCTAAAGGACAAAACCACCGCGGTTTATTCCCTTTCTCAATTGTAACTATTTCTGAACTGTATATACTCAAAGAGATGTTAAACTTATCACCAAAGAATCAGAATCCAATTTCGCTCGAAGGCCTGAAGGTTCAGGAGGTATTGAAAGCTCCGTCACAAAAATTGTTGCGCAATACCATTTATGCCCTCCTGCTCATAGTTTTTGTCATCCTTTTTCTGCCTTGGACGCAAAATGTGAGGTCAAACGGAAAAATCCTCACCCTCAGACCAGAGCAAAGACCTCAAACCATCAATGCCGTTATCGCTGGCCGAATTGAAAAGTGGTTTGTCAAGGAGGGAGACCTCGTAAAGCGCGGTGATACCATCTTGTTTTTGTCCGAAATCAAAGATGACTATTTCGATCCACTACTCGTAGGCAGAAGTCAGCAGCAGTTAAAAAGTAAAGAACTAAGTGTGGTTTCTTACGGCGATAAAGTCCAATCTTTGGATCGACGTATTGATGCGTTGATAGAAACTGGAAAATTAAAAGTAAAGCAGGCTAAAATCAAGGCTCAACAGGCTCAACTGAAACTCAAGGCAGATAGTATAGAAAACCAAGCCGCTATGCTGAATTATCAAATTGCTAAAGAGCAATATGAGCGTTTTGAAAAATTATACAAGGAGGATTTAAAGTCAAAAACTGAACTTGAAGTCAGAAAAGTCGCCTATCAAAGAGCACAAGCCAGCATGATCGGCGCGCAGCAAAAATTATTACAAAGCCGCAATGACATCATTGATGCCAAAGTAGAATTGAATTCAGTCGAAACTAAGTTTCAGGACGAAGTAGCTAAAGCAGAGTCGGATAAATTCACGGCGCTTTCAAGTATGTATGAGGCAGAAATCGATGTGAGTAAAATGCAAAGCAAGGTAGCCAATTACTCTATCAGAAATGGCATGTATTATATTTTGGCACCTCAAGACGGGCGCATTACCAAAACGTTATCTAGCGGAATCGGCGAAACCATCAAGCAAGGCAGTGCCATTGCCACAATTATGCCAACTGACTACGATTTAGCAGTAGAAATGTATGTTAAACCAATGGATTTACCACTTATAGAAGTTGGGCAGCATGTCCGCATTCAGTTTGACGGATGGCCTGCTATCGTCTTTTCTGGTTGGCCAAATACAAGTTATGGAACCTATGGTGGTGTTGTATTTGCCATCGATCAGTTTGCCAATGAAAATGGAGAATTCAGAATTTTGGTTTCACCAGACAAAAAGGATAAAACCTGGCCAACTGCCTTGCGTGTAGGAGGCGGTGCTTATTCGATGCTCTTGCTCAAGGATGTGCCGATTTGGTATGAATTATGGCGAAATGTCAACGGCTTCCCGCCAGATTACTACAAAACGAACAAAGACTCAGACAAAACAACGGCTAAAGAGAAAAAAGATGAGAAATAGGAACTTACTCGTTTGCTTGTTGTTTTGTGCGCCGCTTCTGCTGTTTGGTCAAAATACACTGATTCGTCCGGAGGCATTTCTACTGACCGTTCTCGAGCAGCACCCTTTAGCCAAGCAAGCCAATTTAATCCCGGAGTTTGCAGAAACATATGTCTTGAAGGCAAGAGGCGGTTTTGACCCTAAGCTCAACTATGACCTCAATCAAAAATACTACGGCGACAAGCTATACTACAGCCTCTCAGATGCCCAACTAAAAGTTCCGACTTGGTATGGCCTGAGTTTAAAAACGGGTCTTGAGCAAAATCGCGGAACTTACTTAGATCCGCAGGGTGCAACCCCAACCAATGGTTTATGGTACGGCGGTATTGAAGCGAATCTTGGAAATGGTTTATTGATTGACGAGCGCAGGGCTGAACTTCAAAAGGCCAATATTTTTCAGCAAAGCAGTGAATTAGAAAAACGCTTGGCACTCAATGAACTACTATTTGAAGCTGGCTATGCCTATTGGCATTGGTTCGATCAATACCATAGTTTACAAATTCTAAAGGAGGCACTCGATGTTTCTGCGATCAGACTTACGGCCATTAAGCGCATGGCAGAGCTCGGTGACAGACCTGTCATTGATACAGTTGAAGCAGCCATTCAATTTCAAACCAGAAATGCCGCGTATACCGAACAGTTGGCTGCTATTCAAAATGCAACTGCCAATCTGAACCGCTTTTTGTGGAAGGCAGGAGGAATCCCGCAAGAAATAAATGAAACGACACTTCCTATCGATATCAAAGCAATGGAACAACAAGGCACCAAGTTAATTACTGCGGCACCCCTAGATTCTGTTGTCCAGAATCATCCTTATTTGGCTATCATTGATTTTAAACTCGAGGCGCTCGATGTTGAAAAGAAATTTGCCAAAGAACAATTGAAGCCGACCTTAAGTGTCAATTACAACTTTCTAAATGAGCCCATTCAATACAACCCGTTTGCTCAAATTTCAATCAACGATTACAAATGGGGAATCACCGCTCAGATGCCGTTACTTTATCGAAAAGAAAGAGCAGCTTATCAGCAAACTCAACTCAAAATTGAGCAAACTCAATTTGAACGCTTGGATCAAAAAGCAAGTCTCAAAGCCAAATTGCTTTCAGCCAGAAATGATTATTTGAATGCTGTTCAGCAGTTAGAAATTTATACGGAAAATGCCAAGAGCACAAGAAAACTACTAGATGCAGAATTAAATATGTTCAATAGTGGTGAAAGTACTTTGTTTATGATCAATGCCCGTGAAATTGCTGCGTTTCAGGCCGAACTCAAAGCGCTCAATTACATGGCTAAAACAGAACAACTTTGGCTTAAATGGCAGTTTTTACAGGCTAACTTAGTTCGATAATCCAGAAATAAATTGGCATCCCCAAAGAGATATTGAAGGGGAAGGTGAGGCCCAAAGCCATCGGAATATAAAGTCCAGGGTCCGCCTTTGGAGCAGCTAAGCGCATGGCTGCTGGTACCGCAATATAAGATGCGCTTGCCGCCAGGACAGCAAACACAAACCTATTAGAAACATCGGTGGTTATATATTGTGAAAGCCAAGCCACAACCACACCATTGATCGCAGGAATAATGAGTGCAAAAAGTGCCATGTACCAGCCATGGGTTTTGAATGTTTTGATTCTGCGTGCGGTTGTCATGCCCATTTCCAATAAGAACAAAGCGAGGAATCCTTTAAAAATATCTGTGGTAAAAGGTGCAATATCGGCAGCTTGTTTGCTATCAGATAGAAGTCCGATGACCAAACTTCCCATGATCATGAGCACACTACCATTGGCTAATGAGTGTCTGAGCAACTCTTTAAGCCCCATGTTGGCCCCTTCGTTGTCATAAATTTTCAAAAGACTCACCCCAACGATAATTGCCGGAAACTCCATAAAAGCCATGACGGCAACCATGTGTCCGTTCATGGACAAGTCTTTGATTTCCAGAAATGAAAGTGCCGCAACAAAAGTTACCGCGCTCACTGAACCATACGAGGCCGCAACTGCAGCCGCGTTAGAAATTCCAATGCGTTTTTTAATGATAAAAAAGGTATACACCGGAATCAGGGCCGCGATGGCCATCCCAAAGACCAAAGACCACCCAATTTCAGCTGTCCAAGGACTGTGCTGCAATTCTTGACCACCTCTAAAACCTATTGAAAATAGTAAGTAAAGGGAAATAAATTTGAAAGATGATTCAGGAATCTCGAGGTCACTTTTGATGATGACCGCCAAGATTCCAAGTAAGAAAAACAAGATGGTAGGATTACTGAGGTCGTGTGTCAAAAATTGTAAGTTCATATTCTTGCTTTATTTATTATTTGATTGATTTTGATTGATTTTGATTGATTTTGATTGATTTTGATTCTCTTATCATTATTTACGGATTGCAATGCGGACAAAATTCCGGATCTAGCTCCAGACGATCTTTTCGTTTTTCTTCTGTTTGAAATCCACAGCATTTGCATTCATAATGAAGATTTGCATAACTTTTTGTGGCTTGTTGGCAAAACGAACAAGGCAAAAAACCCGAGGTTCTGACTACTGAAAAGTCGGGTGTTGTGCACTGTGGGCAACGCGCTTGCAAACGTTCTGCAAGATCGGCTGCAGCTTTCTCGATGTTTTGTTGACGCAACGGATTTTGGTGTGCTCTCAGGTCGGTTTCAAGTAGCCAGTTGTCTTGATTCCTTTCAAGTAAAGCTTGCAATTGTGCTGTATCTTGAATTCCTTTAGCTAGTATTTTTTGGTCGGAGTAGCGTTTGAACACCATGCCTTGCTTAGGGAATTCATACTGCTTTAAAAAGGTAGGCAGTTGCTCTTTTTCGAGGTGGCTCAAGTGTCCGTAATGAAGCTCGGTACTTACAGACCTCGCATAAATTTCTAGCTTTTGATCGAGGTCTATAAATACAAGCCATTCCTCATTGACGCAGAGCAAAGGAATTTGTGGATGAGGACCAAAGGAACCTTCACTGGCAATGGCTGCTCGAGCGCCGCTAAATGCTAAACCAGCTAAGCATTTTTCTTTGACCGTTACCTTAGGGCCTTCACGTCTCGGGATTTCTCCAGCGAAGGTCCCGAATAAGTCGGTATCAAAGTCACATATTGTTTGAATTTGGATACCGAGCGGCTCTAGATACGGTGAAATCAAAGCTTCTTTATGATGCTTGCTGATGAGCTGAACTACTGATGGTAATGTTACCATTGATGAAAAGCTTTTCATGAGCATCCATTTTTTCGAAGTCAAATAAGAGTTTTTCCTTCATCGCTTTGAGCTCCTGGATACGCAAAAGCGCCTCAGCGCTTTCAGTACCAAACATTTCTCTGTATTGGGTTGTTTTTCGGTGATGAAAAGAAATTTTCTGTTGAAGCAAACTGCACAATAGTTCTCGACCTTCTTCTAAAGTAAATTCTCCCAGGATTAATGCTAACTCATTTTGCATAAACTGAATTTTATGCAAATTTGGCACATTTATTGCATAAGTAAATATATAATAATAATATTGCAAACATTACAAAACGTTATGAACTATACACTCAATCAACTTCGTATCTTTTTAAAAATTGTTCAGAAGCAAAGTATCACAAGAGCAGCTGAAGAACTCTTTTTAACGCAGCCTGCTGTTTCCATTCAATTGAAGAATTTTCAGGATCAGTTTGACATTCCACTCACCGAAATTGTCAATAAGAAGCTCTATGTAACAGAGTTTGGCCAAGAGGTTGCTTCTGCAGCTGAGAAAATATTGGAAGAGGTTTACGCCATAAACTACAAAACTGCCCAATACAAAGGTCAGTTAAGTGGTCGCTTGCGCATTAGTGTTGTTTCAACAGGTAAATATGTTATTCCTTATTTGTTGGCTGATTTCATGAAGGCACATCCCGGAGTTGAATTGGTGTTAGACGTTTCGAATCGTGCCAATGTGGCCCTTAATTTGGAGCGCAATGAAACAGATTTTTCACTCGTGTCAGTTCTACCAGATAGACTCAATTTGGATGAAATTCAATTGATGAAAAATCAATTGTATCTCGTTGGAAACAAAACGCTTGAGATTGATCAACAAAATTGGAGAAAGCAATTAGAAGAACTTACTTGGGTTAAAAGAGAATCGGGTTCAGCGACACGAAAAGCTATGGATGATTACTTGGCGAGTCATGACATTCATATCAGAAGAAATATTGAACTCACAAGCAATGAGGCGGTTAAGCAAGCATTAATTGCAGGCCTAGGATTTTCTATTGTTCCATTAATAGGCATTCGAAACGAATTGAAACTAGGTGAATTGACCATCACGCCAATTCCTGATTTGCCATTAGAATCGACATGGCGCATTGTCTGGCCGAAAGGGAAAAAGCACAATGGTGTTGCGTTGGCCTTCAAGGCTTATCTCGAAGAAAACATGCAAGCTATTATGCAAAAGAATTTTGGTTTTATTGATGGGCTTTCTGCTGTTCCAAAATCCATGCTCTAACTTGCGTAATGAGCATTGGATCAATGGTTTGCTCAAGTGTAGCGTATTCACTCAAACTACAAGTTTGGCACTGTTGGAATAAATGATTCGTGCCTTCCAAGATGTAAAAAGTACTTTTTGTAAGGGATTGCTGACTCATATTTGCTCTAAAAGCAGTTTGATTTGCTACCGGCGGAACTTGTACATCCTTACTTCCATTGATAATGAGGAAGGGAAGATTGATTTGCTGAAGGTAAGTTGCGCTTTCGAATGCTAAGAATTGTCGTGCCCATTCGTTGTTGAAAAAAGCAGTCATTTGTACAGTCAAATCTTCAATTGACGCGCCGTCTAAAAGTTTCTTAGGAATGCTATCCCATACGGTTTTCAGCCAGGCCTCATATTGTTTTGAAAAATGATCTTGCGTTGAGTTCAAGGCAATTTTAGCTCCTTCTACATACAACCTTTGGTTCCAAAGACTTTCTGTTTCTGAGTAGCCGCTAGCTTTCGGGATTAAATATTGTTGCTCTATTAGCACTTCTTTTCCAGAGTTACCCACTGATGCAGCTTCGATAATCCCGACGATGTCTGAAGTTTGAACTGCTGCACGCAAAGCGGTCATGCCGCCTTCAGAGTGTCCGTAAATATAAATTTGGGCTTTTGGATAGGCTTTTTTGAAGTATTGAACAATTGCTACTAAATCATTGCCGAAATCAACTTGTGTTGCCGTTTCAAATTTTCCGCCAGATTTTCCTACGCCGCGGTCATCGTAGCGAAACGAAGCAATCTGATGACGACCAAGATCATCGGCCAATACCCAAAAAGGTTTGTGACCTAAAATTTCACAATTGCGGTCTTGAGCCCCTGAGCCCGATACCATAATGACCAACGGAAAACTGCTGTTTTTTTCGGTTTCAGGCAGGATGAGATTTCCTGAAATTTGAATCTTTTTAGCAACAGGAATTGAAAGTTCAGTTTCTTGATAGGGGAAGGGTGCTTTGGGGTCTTGTGCCTTTCCTTGTGCCTCTTTGATTTGTTGTACTTCCTTGTAGAAAACGGCCTTCCAAGTAATACCGCCCTGAGACATTTTTCCAATCAATGAATCACCTTGTAAATTTGCTGCATAGGTCAGGCCAATGGCTTTCCAACTGAACCATAAGCTATCTGAAAACAGGGCGAAGTCAGTCATGGTTTGTGGCTTCATTTTAGGCTGATCCGGAATACTGACTATGATTGAACCATCTTGACCGATGCCCTTTACATCGAGATCCATGAGTAAAGATTTCCCAGCTACCTGAAAATTACTGTGCCAAACGCCTTGAATTTGCGCTTGCAAAGTAAAATGGGTGAATGTTAAAATTAAACAAAACAAAATTCTAAACAGTTTCATTTTCAATTCTTTAGAGTTGCTATTAATTAGATATCTTGAGATGAGTAATCTACTACTTTATTTATATTTTGTTTGATCAATTCATCAATTCATCAATTCATCAAATCATCAAATCATGAAATCATCAAATGAACTTACTTATATTCTGGAAATAGCGAAAGAATCCCTTTCTCAGATGCTTCACAAATGCCTCTTTCCGTTATGAGACCTGATACCAACCTTGCAGGCGTAACGTCGAAGCCATAATTGGCAGCAGGAGTAGTTTCTGGGCAAATGAGGACAGGTTCAATTTTTCCGGCTTTACTCTTGCCAATGACATATTTAACTTCGTTCTCATCGCGTTCTTCGATTGGAATTTCGCGCAGGCCGTCATTGATTTCCATGTCGAGTGTAGTGGAAGGGAGCGCAACATAAAAAGGAATATTGTTGTCATTAGCCGCAAGCGCTTTGAGATAAGTGCCAATTTTGTTGGCAACATCACCCTGTCGAGTTGTACGATCTGTACCGACAATCACTAAATCTACCATGCCGTGCTGCATGAGGTGCCCACCGGTGTTGTCTACCACCAGTGTATGTTTCACGCCGTGCTTGGTGAGTTCGTATGCGGTGAGGTTGGCTCCTTGGTTGCGTGGACGGGTTTCATCTACCCAAACATGTACTTTGATGCCCTTTTGTACGGCTTGATAAATAGGCGAGGTAATGGTTCCCCATTCGATACAGCCGAGCATTCCAGCATTACAATGCGTTAGGATATTGACTGGCGCACCATTTTTTTGTGCTGCTATTGCCTCAATCAATGGCAAGCCATGAACACCAATGAGCCTGCAGGTTTCGATGTCTTGCTCTAAAATCAGATTGGCCTCATTCCAGGCGGCTTCTAAAAAGTCATCGGCTTCATCGAGTGCCGCTTGCATGCGGTCTAGTGCCCAAAATAAATTGACAGCAGTTGGTCTTGATGCGCGCAATGTTGAAAAAGCTTCATCGAGAAATGCGCCTTGATGGCCTTTTTCAATGAGTTCACGGACCGCAAGGAAAACACCATAAGCAGCAGTGGCACCAATAAGTGGAGCTCCTCTGACTGTCATGCTTCTGATGGCGAGATCAGCATCTTTGTAAGTCTTTAGTTTCACGACCACAAACTCGTGTGGTAGTTGGCGCTGATCAATGACTTCGATGTCGCGTTCTGGTGTGGTCCAGATGGTTCTGAAATTTGTACTCATGAAATGTAATATTAAAAAAAAAGCCCGACGAGCGGGCTTTAGTTATTTAGAGGCCAAAAGCCGTTTTGACTTGATCTACGTAATCTAGTTTTTCCCAGGTAAAGAGTTCTACTTCACGAGAAACCTGTTTTCCATCAGGAGCGGTAAAGGTTTTGGTAACCACTTCGTTTTTGCGACCCATGTGACCATAGGCAGCCGTTTCTTGATAGATTGGGTTGCGCAATTTCAAGCGTTGCTCGATAAAGTAAGGACGCATGTCAAAAATTTCTCCGACTTTGACAGCAATTTCACCATCTGTAAGGCCAACTTTTGAAGTGCCGTAAGTATTCACATACAGACCACAAGGTTCAGCTACCCCAATGGCATAAGAAACTTGTACTAGGACTTCGTCACACAAGCCTGCCGCAACTAAGTTTTTGGCAATATGGCGTGTAGCGTAGGCAGCAGATCGGTCTACTTTTGATGGATCTTTTCCAGAGAAGGCACCACCACCGTGAGCTCCTTTACCACCGTAGGTGTCTACAATGATTTTACGACCTGTAAGACCGGTATCTCCGTGAGGGCCACCGATTACAAATTTACCTGTAGGGTTGATGTGGTAAGTAATGCTGTCATTGAATAAAGCTTGGATAGCAGGTGAAAGTTTCGCTTTTACGCGTGGAATCACGATTTCAATGATGTCTTTTTTGATTTTAGCCAACATTTCTGCTTCGTCAGCGAAGTCATCGTGTTGGGTAGAAACTACGATGGTATCAATGCGCTGTGGCACGTTGTCATCGGAGTATTCGATAGTTACCTGAGATTTTGCATCGGGTCTGAGGTAAGGAATGAGTGCCGCTTCGTTGTTGCGAATAGCAGACATTTCTTGTAAGATTTTATGCGCTAAATCTAGGGCAAGAGGCATGTAGTTTTCGGTTTCTTTGGTTGCATAACCAAACATCATCCCTTGGTCACCTGCTCCCTGATCTTCAGGGTTCTGACGCTCAACACCTTGATTGATATCAGAAGACTGCTCGTGAATTGCCGATAAGATACCACAAGAGTTGGCATCAAACATGTATTCAGATTTTGTGTAGCCAATCTGACGGATGGTCTCACGTGCAATTTTTTGAACATCGAGGTAAACCGTCGACTTCACTTCTCCGGCTAAAACAACCTGCCCCGTAGTAACAAGTGTTTCACAAGCAACTTTTGAAGTAGGGTCAAAAGCCATGAAATTATCGATGAGCGCATCGGAAATTTGATCCGAAACTTTATCTGGGTGTCCTTCAGAAACGGACTCAGAAGTGAACAAATATGCCATTGTTAAATTTTATTAGAGTGCAAAGTTACGAAATAAATTTACTTCCTTCTCGGGCTACTTTACGTAGTAAAGGATTTGGTCGGTAACGGTCTTCGCCATATTCAGCGAATAGCTTTTCAAGGCGATCAAGGACCCACTGAGCGCCCAATTCATCTGCCCAAGCCAATAAGCCTTTCGGATAATTGACACCTTTGGTCATGGCTAAATCAATTGCAGTAGGGCTTGCTACTTGCATAAAAACTGCATCGCAGGCTTCGTTGATGAGCAAAACCAAGATGCGCTCAAAAATTGCTTGCCCAAGTTGAGGGTCTTCAGTGGTTTGCAAAGGGCTAGCATTTTCAGCATAGCTATAAAATCCTCTCCCTGACTTGCGGCCCAAAAAGCCAGCTTCCATGTGTCTTTTTTGGGTAAAAGATGGCTTGAAGCGTGGGTCATAGTAAAACGCGGCAAAAACAGTTTCTGTAACCGTATAATTGATGTCATTGCCAATATAATCCATGAGTGTAAAGGGGCCCATTTTGAAGCCTCCAATTTGCGTCATGGCCCAATCAATCGTTTCAAAGTTTGCCACACCTTCTTCATAGATGCGTAGTGCTTCACCATAGAATGGCCTAGCCACCCGATTCACAATAAAACCAGGGGTGTCCTTGCAAACCACCACCGTTTTATTCCAGGAAGTAATGAGGTTATCAATGTTGCCCGTAACTTCCTGCTCGGTGGCCACACCTGGAATCACTTCTACTAGAGGCATAAGCGTTGCCGGATTGAAAAAGTGAATACCGAGAAAGCGTTGCGGTTTTTGGAGGCAAGCACCAATTGAGGCAATAGATAAAGACGAAGTATTACTCGCTAAAACACATTGATTTGAGACTACTTGTTCAAGTTGTTTAAATAGCTCGTGTTTAATTGTTAAGTTTTCTACAATTGCTTCGATCACCAAAATAGCTGCTTGATGATCACTCAGATGCTTGGAATAACTCAGATTTGCCTTGATTTGCTGCGCGGCTTCAGCCGAAATTTTGGCTTTTTCAACCAATTTTTCCAGGCTGGCATTGATCTGTTTTTCAGCCTTTAAAAGTTGCTCTGGATTCGTGTCGGATAGCACTACTTTGTGACCTGCTTGAGCGGCCACTTGCGCAATTCCTGCGCCCATGGTTCCTGCGCCAATGACGCCAATTTGTCCTTTCATGTTAATGACCTTTAAATTCAGGACTTCTTTTTTCGAGGAAGGCTTGTACGCCCTCCTTGAAATCATGGGTTTGTCCTGCTTGGGTTTGTAGTTGTTCTTCTAAAATGAGCTGCTCCTCTAAAGTCTGGTTGAAACTGGCGTTAACTGCTTTTTTGGTTAGGCCAAATGCCTTTGTGGGCATTTTAGCCAATTGCGTGGCTAGATTTGAAACCGTTTGTTCAAATGCCTCGTCTGAAACAGCTTTGTAAATCATGTTCATGGCCTCGGCTTCTGGGGCCATTACTTTTTCACCGGTGAGCATTAATGCGAGTGCTTTTTGAGCCCCTACCAAACGTGGTAAAAAGAAGGTACCACCTGAATCTGGAATGAGCCCAATTTTTGAGAAAGCTTGAATAAAAGCTGCACTTTCTTTAGCGATCACGAGGTCACAGGCCAAAGCGATATTGGCTCCGGCCCCGGCTGCAACGCCATTAACAGCAGCGATTACTGGTTTTTCAAGCGCTCTGATTTTTAAAATAATCGGGTTGTAGTGCTTAGCCACGATATCTTGTAAAGCGGGCCCATTCGGGTCGGTTGCTTCGGCGAGGTCTTGTCCGGCGCAAAACGCTTTGCCTTCGCCTGTAATGACTACTGCCCTAATTTGTTCTGCTTGTGCACAAAAATCAAGTGCTGCCTGTAATTCAAAGGCCATTTCTTGATTGAAGGAATTGAAAACTTGGGGTCTGTTTAAAGTCAGGGTACACACACCGTTTTCTACGATTTGATTCAAGGATTTCATGTCAATTATTTTTGATAACGATTCAAGAGCGCAGTGGCGCGTTCTTTCATTATGTTTCTTAATGCGAGGGGTTCAATAACCTCAACTTCGCCGGCGTAGCCCAAAAGGTTTCTGATGAATTCTTCTGATAATAAAATGCTGAGTTCAAAATAGTGGGCATCGCCATCCACTTTTAAGAGCTTTTGAGAGCTATGAAATGCTTGCGAAGCGATGTATCGTGCAGCTACGGGGTCAGCCTTTAAAATGATTCTTTCAGGTTTGCCTTTGTAGGCTGTAATACCTACAGCATTTTGAAAATAAAGGGCTGCGTTGAAGTCTGAAGGAATTTCTGAGGGTTCTTCTAGTAGTTGCAATTCGCTCATGCGGTCGAGAGCAAAAGTCAGAATGTCTTGTTTTTGTCGGTCATAACAAATGAGGTACCAACGGTTTCTGTATTCTTTCAAAAACAAAGGGCTGACATTTCTTGGTTTAGATACCTGTTGTTGAAACGATGTATATAAAAACCAAACTCTTTTTTTAGAGCGTATGGCTTCTAGTAAGACTGGTAAGAAGTCATTGCCACCTGTTGAGAATGCTGCTTCAAATTGAATATACTTGGAAATTTCTTGACTTTCGTCGGTATCGCCAACGGCTACGCGATCTACAATTTTATCGATGGCGGATCCAAATTGCTGAAAGAACGGGACCTCTCTAAATTGCTGTAAAGTAGAGACGGCAAAGCGAATAGATGCGAGTTCGTCTTCTGAAAGCGGGACGTCATTGATGCTAAAATCAGGATTTTCATAAAAGTAACCCCCATTTTTTTTGCTGTAACGGATTGGTGCGTCGTGCTCCATCTTCATATTGAAGAGGTCTTTTTCAATGGTAGAAGCGCAAATATGTGCACCGTCCTCAGAACCAAATAAGGCTTCTTCGCAGGCAGTTCTGAGTTCCTCTTTAGATGGGTAACTCTTGTACTTATTGCGCAGCATCCTGTCGATGATGCGGTAACGAATCAGCGCATTTTTAATGTGAGGCATTAGTTCAATTCAGCCTTTTGTTGGTATCCGAATAATTCAAAAAACTTAATGGCTTTGACCACCTCATAAGGAACATCTTCTTCCCAGCTGTTGGCGTTTGCCTTGATTTTACTCAGGACGTCGTCCGACAAAATATGTAGCAAAGAAGGGTCGTATTCTTGTAGGGCGGTTATTTTGTCGTTGGCTTGCATGTAGTTGAGCAGGCCAATCATGTTTTCAGGAAGTTTGATATTACCGAGGTGATACAAGCTGCCATCTTCTACATTAAGAGCAGGGTAGATGTACAACTTCACATTATGACCAAAACCACGACCAAAAGCTTCAAGTAAACCGCCTGGTAAATTATCGTAGTATTTTTCGTCAAAGATGATATGGAGGTTGTAAATACCCATAATGACACCCACTAAGTTTCCGCGGGCAATAGACGATAAGTACTCTAGCATTTTGTAATGCTTAAGATAATTGGAAACCATAACTGTGTATCCTAAAGAACCGAGCAATTCAGCGCGGTCAAGGAAGTCTTTATCTGAGATTTTTCCGTCCGCGGTGAGGTCTTTGAGGGTGAGCTCAAATACAACTTCAAGATTTTCAGGTTTCACGCGTTTTTCTTTAGCAAAAGCAGCGCGTGCGCGCTCTATCATGTCGATATGTACTTTTGTTACAGGTCTGAATCGACCACGCATCAGGAGGATATTCTTTTTGTAAAGTGCCGTTGATGGTTGCAGTACATTTTTGGCGAGGTCAAACATGGTAGCGTTTGTAATCCCACGACGCACTAAATTGAGTGCGATGATGCGGTTATCCATGTCCTCGAAATCAGGGCCTGAAATGCGAAGCATGTCAATTTCCATGCGGTCTGGTGGCAAACGGTGTACAATGCTATCGATGAAGCTATCGATGTCTCCGGACTGAAAATAACAGGCGTAAATCAGGTTGACCCCCAAGATACCAAGCGCTTCTTGTTGAGCTTTGTGGCTGTTGTCGTGCATTTTGATATGCAAGATGACATCATTGGGTTTTTTATTCAAGCCTAACTGAAAACGCAAACCTACCCAGCCTTGGCCTTGGTTGGTTTTATGGTAATTCAAAGATTCAACAGTGTTGCAAAATGCAAAAAAGCGGGCATCTCGATTTTTGACGGGCAAAATATCTTGTAGCTTCTTAAACTCGGTTTGCAACATCGTGACCAATCTTTCTTCACATACGTAACGTACCGTTTCACCGTACATTGAATCTGAAACTTTCATGTCATAGGCAGATTGCGTGTAGGCAATGGTGCCGGAGCTACCACCTGCTTTGAAAAAATTGGCTGCAACCTCTTGGCCTGCACCAATTTCAGCAAAACAGCCATAGATGTCTGGCGTTAAATTGATCTTTAACGCTTTGTCTTCGGTGGTTAATCTATTTGAGCTCATTTTTAGTTTGGATCTTTGAATTTTGGATTGCTCACAAAGGAATTGTCGGTAAGGGTAAGTAAGAATTTTTTGAGTAAGTACTTTTCTTCAACACTGAGTTGAACACCACCTTGGTTGGCAAATTCAATGAGCGGATCAATTGTTGGTGAAATATGAACCCCGCTTGAATAGTGTTCGATCACTTCGTCAAGCGTTTGGAAACGGCCGTCATGCATGTAGGGTGCGGTGAGGGCGATATTTCGCAAAGTTGGTACTTTAAACTTTCCGTAGTCTTCGGGGTTTTGGGTAACTGCACCGCGTCCGAGGTCTGTAAAGTTGGCGTCAAGGCCGTTATTACTATATTTTTTGACACGCATGAGCGGCCCATTATGACAATGGAAACAATCGGCACCGTTCAAACTTTTAAAGAGGTCGTAACCAGCCCACTCCTCGACATCAACTTGCTGTAACAAGGCTTGTTCTTGGTTGTTGAGTGGCATTCCGTTTTCGTATTTATACATGACATCAAACTTGGATGAAGCCGAAATCATGGTTCTGATAAATTGTGCAATTGCTTTGGCAGCTTTAACCGAGTCTATACCTGGTTCCCCGAAGGCTTTGAAAAAACGATTTCTGTAGGCGATGTCTAGGTTGAGCTTGTAAATGGCATCCGGCCAACTTTGGTGTAATTCAATAGGGTTTATAACGGGCTCGAGAATTTGTTTTTCAAGAGTGCTCGCTCGCCCATCCCAAAAAAAGAAGTTGTCCCAGCCTAAATTGATCAAGGCCATAGAGTTGCGTGTGCCAGCAATGCCGTCAATGCCGGTTGAGTATTTATTGGGGTCCGAAAAACCATGTTGCGCTAAATGGCAAGAAGCACAGCTCATGGAATCATTGCCGCTGAGTCTTTTTTCATAGAACAACCAACGCCCGAGTTCAACACCTTCCATTGTCATGGGGTTGTCTGAGGGGATGATCATATCGGGGAAATGATCTGGGATTTCGAGAAAATAAGGGCTTGGTTGAAAGGTCGTTTGATCTTTTTTACAAGCACTTAGAAAAACTAAACCGATAATAATGAATACAATGCGCGTCATTAGAAGGGGCTAATTGCGTTTTTAAAGTTGGTGATGACTTTTTGGGTAAGCGCTTCTTGCCCAGCAGCCGTATGCGTGAGGTATTCGTTGTTGAGGTGAATGGCAGTGCTGCCTGAACCCAAAAATGCCAAAAGGTCAAGCTTCAATTTAAATTGCTTGGTGTTGTTGCCGATATCTTGCCAATTAACATTGTTAAATTGAAGATACTGCAAGTAAGGATCTGTCCCGATATGGAAACTAAAAGAGAGGTCGGTATTGACAACGCCATCGGGGATGGTATCGACCTTTCCTTCAAGGTTCATAAAAATATAGCCTGGATTCCAACCCCAATGCATTGGGCCTGCATTGCTAATATTCAGCGGACTTTCATTTGGAAAAGCACTTGGATCAAGGTGATTTAAGGATGCATCGACTCCGAGGACAGCACTGAGATTGCTGTAGGATTGTGTAGCACCTTCCTTTTTGAAGAGTAAAGAGCCTGTTTCTCGGTAGTCTAGAAGTGCGGCTTGATGCAAGCTTGAATCTCCGTTAGCAAAGAGCGTAAAATAGCACTTGAGTTCAGTGAATTTGATGAGGTAGCCTTCAGGGGTGGTGTATAAGGAATCCATGAAAAATGGCTGCGCACCAAAAACAGGCTGCATGTCTAGTTGCAAATAGCTTTTTTGAGGCGTTGGGGTATCGTCACCGCAAGCGCTCAAAAATAACAACACGAGTGTACTCAAAAATATAGTTCTCATCTAACAAAAATACGTCAAAACGCTCAAATTGTTCTTAATTTTAGGAATTCTTCTGCGAAAAAAACAAGATGCCAAATACCGCTAAAAAAGCCCTTCAAGTCTATGCTGCTTCTGCCGGGAGCGGAAAAACGCATCGCTTGGTTCTCGAGTACCTCAAAATCCTACTAGACGACCCTTCATATCGCTCCAAATTTCGCAGCATTGTGGCCATGACCTTTACCAATAAGGCCGCCAATGAAATGAAAGAAAGAATTCTTCAAACCTTAAGTGGCTTGGCGTATCCGCACAAAGCTGACCGCAAAGCTAAAGCATTGGCAAAGGGGCTTTTAGAAGAGACAAGCCTCACTGAGGCTCAACTACAAGAAAGAGCACTCGGAGCCCTTCAAGGAATTTTACACCACTACGAAGATTTCAATATTTCAACTATTGACAAATTTAATTTGAGGCTCATTCGTTCGTTTAGTCGCGACCTTGATATTGCTGCTGATTTTGAGGTTGTGATGAATGAAAAGCTCATCATGGAAGAAGTGGTTGACCTCATGATTGCTCAGCTTGGACAACCAGATGCTAAAGAGCTCAGCGACTGGATGCTTTCATATGCCCGAACAAAGGTGAGCGAAGGCGAATCTTGGGATTTCAAAAAAACATTGTTGCAATTTGCCGAAATACTCAGTAAAGAACGCAATGTCAAAGAAGTCGAACAGCTCTTGCAGACGACCTATTCAAAAGAAAATTACCAGCTCATTAAAAACGAAGCAACGCAGGTTCAAAAAGCATTTCTTGAGCAATGTAAAGTTGTTTATACGGCAGTGGAGCCTTTTATTGCTGGCTTGAAAAATGCCCGCGATCAAAAACGCCTTGAGGCCATTGGTACAGATCCAAACTGGGGCCTTGGCAAGCTCAGCGGGCCGTTTTATAACGCAACCACGCTTACTATCCTCGAAGAAAATAAATGGGAGCTTCCCAATGACATCAACGAGGCCCTCCTGAGCTTGTCGCCTGCGTTTGAGCAGGCGTTTGCTGCTTATTCTGTACTCGAAGTACGCCGAAGAAACTTTTATAACTTGGCCCTTTTACAGTATGTAGCGCAGCAAACCAAGGCCCTGATGTCAGCGCAGCAACAAATCCGCATCTCAGAATTCAATCAACTGATCAGCCAGTTGGTAAGAGGCGAGCAGGCGCCATACATTTATGAAAGACTCGGGATTCGCTATGAGCATTTTTTACTCGATGAGTTCCAAGATACCTCGCGCTTGCAATGGATCAATCTCATTCCGTTGGTTTTAGAGGCCATTTCTTACGAAAGAGCAAACCTCATAGTTGGCGATGCCAAACAAAGTATTTACCGCTTCAACAATGGTTTAGCTGAGCAGTTTGTGGCGCTCCCAGGGCTTTACAATCCGGAAAACGATCCAAACATGGCTCAAATGAGTCAACTCTTTCAAATTAGTGGTCAGAAAAAAAGCCTCGATGAAAATTATCGTTCAGCTCAAGAAATAGTCCAGTTCAACAATGTTCTATTTGCTGAGCTCGCCAAGCGCTTGAATGGTCATCAGGCCCTCTTTTATCAAGATTTAGTTCAGACACCCAAAGCAGATTTACAGGGCTACATTCGCATTGAATCGCTTGTCAATGAATTGCCAGACGAACTTTTGCATGAAAAAATACTCAGCACTGTTAAAGAAGTGCTACAAGATCAGTTTAGGCCTTGTGATATCTGTATTTTGACTGAAACCAACAAGCAAGGAAATAGATTAGCCATTGCCCTTAATGAGGCTGGTCATCAAGTCGTTTCTCAAGATTCCCTCCTGATTTATCAGCATCCGACCGTTCAGTTATTTTTACTTTACCTCAAAAAACGCGCAAGGCCATCTAATCCTACACAATCGAAGCGCTTTGCAGAAGCTTACTTGCAGTTCAAAGGAGATTTTAATGTCGCACATTACATGTCTTACTTTGTAAACAAGGAAAAGGACGGAAAGTCATATCGTGTATTTGATGAAAACAAATTTTACACAGATCATTTCGGTTCTGATGAGGCTTTGTTTATGCCTTTTGAGCATCTTTATGACTTACTGCAAAAGGTAGCTCAGTTACTCAGTCTTGATGACAGCCAAGATCCTTACTTGCATCACTTTTTTGATATAGCTTTTCAGTATCAACTCAATCGAAACGCCGAACTCCTCCCATTCATAGAATACATGGAGCAAAACAAAGATAAGTTGGCGCTGCAAATGCCTGAATCAACAGAAGCCATTCGTATCATGACGATTCACAAGGCAAAAGGGCTTGAGTTTCCAGTGGTGCTCATTCCTAGTCTTGATTTCAATATCGATATTTTTAATCAGGCTAAATTCTTGATTCCTGTTGGTCCAGACCTCACTTACTCGTATCCAAGCGGAAGCATCCCTGAATACAAAGCTTTTAAAGAAAAGGAGCTCGCTGCGATTTTTCTCGACAAACTCAATTTGCTCTATGTAGCCTTGACAAGACCTGAACTCAGGTTGTATATTTTTAACCACCATGCAAAATCTGGTTTTGGTGCGCAAATACATCAAGCCTTAGAAGCTTTGCCATTGACATGGACAGAACCACAAATATTGAATATCGGAACATCATCGCCAAGCAAACCCGTTCATACCGAAGCCGATACTTTATTTTATCATCCAGCCTCAATGATTGATCAACTTTGGTATCCTTCTCTGGCATTCAGACAACAGGGTCTTGAAAGTACTGCTAAAGATCAGCTTTATGGTTTGGCTTTTCATCGAGTCATGGCCTTATGCCCAGATCCTCAATCATTAGATACAGCCATTCAAATGGCCATTGACGAAGGAAGTGTCGGAGCTGATCAACAAGCAGAAATTCAGCAAGGCGCACTTCGATTTTGGTCTCATATTGAGCAAAACAAGCTGTTTGATGGTGTTCAAGAGCAGTTCAATGAACAACGCATCATTGCTGATTTCAATGAGCTCAAGCAACCTGATAAAGTTTGGTTAAAAACAAACGAGGTTGTCGTGATAGATTTTAAAACAGGGAAGCGCCAAGACAAAGACCTCGAGCAAATCGGGGCTTATGCCCAACTACTCAACGAAATTTTTGATTTACCAGTTAGAGCAGTACTCTATTACGCCCAACTTGATTTATTCCTGGATTTGTAGGCGTTGGTCTCCGGCAGCCATTTTGATAAAGGTGTACACCAACGGATGAGGTAAATCACGCGTTGATGAAATTTGGGGGCAAAAGCTGGTCGCTAAAAAGAATGGATGCTTGCGCAAAGAAATAATTTCTGGATCTTCAAACTGATTAACGGCTTCTACATCTATAAATTGCCCGACAAGTTGCTCTAACAGCTGCGGATACATGCTAAAGCGCGTTGCACTGAGTTCGATTGCACTGCAATTTTCATAAAGTTTCTCAACAGCACTGGTTCTTGGAAAGACTTCAATTCTTTCAAAATGAGATCCTGCAATTAAATTTTCAGAGATCAGTTTCTCTCCGAAGGGGTTCAGGTTATTGGCAGATATCAGTTGGTCGATAAAGAGCTTGAAGCATTCACCTGTCAAAAAGACTGGTATCGATAATTCAAGTAACTGCTTGAAAATCCCGGAAAGAAAAAATGGATTTAAGTAGGGGCCAGGAGCTACCCAGATACCGTCATATTGCTCAAAGAAGGGCTTTTTTTGCTGGAGCGCTTCGTTTACTTTAATCCAGTAATAATTGAGTTCTATTTCAAGAAACTCGGCAGCGTGGTCCAAGGAAAGATTTGTCGCGTGGTGCGAGTTGTAGGTGAAGTTGTAGTCGCCTATGATTGCTATTTTGAGTGCTTCACTCATGTAGGCGTATTAGTTCAACATTGGTTAGCGTTTGAACCAACCTCTAAACTTAGCGTTGGATATTTGTAACGATTCTTCGGCACCAGTCTGAGAATCAACGTACCATACTGTACAGCTAAATGTAACCTCGAATAAAGAGTAATCTCCGGTAGCATCAGAAGCTTGATCGAGGATGGTGAAATTAGCAATTTGACCCATTGGTTGACTTTCTCTAGAGATCCAGATTTTACCGGTGTTGTCTGTATAAGTTACTTGAACACCGTCTGCACTGTTGGCCACCAAAGATGCCATATCCTTGAACGGGATAGGGGTATCTGAGTTGGTCATGTGAAAATCGTTGAACATTGGAAGTGTCGGAGCTGAGTTTCCGGTTGCATCCCATTCGAGGCCACCAAAGGTGAGCGTGATGCTTTGTGGGTTCGTAATAGAGGCCATTCCTGACATGAAAATTTGTCGGGAAAGAATTGGAGCTGTGTTGATGACTTGTGTATCAAGTGCAAAGCCTAAATACTTATTTACATTTTGTGTGAGTTCAATTTGTGTACCGTTAATTGTGGCAGCAAAACTGGCATTGAGGTCCACTTTGTTGCTTGGCGGCGGGATGACTTCATGCTCAATACAAGCTGAACCAATGAACAATAAAAGTGAAGCTAAAAAGGCAAAACGCACTAGTTTCATGTAAGTTTATTTAGGTGATAATATCTCAAATTTAGAGGTATAAACGGAATTGACCAAAAAAAGATGCTTTAGCCGTTAAAAAAAGATGCTGATCAAGCTTCATCTTGAAAAAAAACACTGATTTGATCGGTGAGCTCGGTGTTCAGCAATTGTGCGCCGTTGCTAACCAGTTGATGTACAGCAGCCACCTTATTTTCAGGAGCTATTTTTGTACCTCGCTGAATTTTTGTTTCCGAAATATGCTGTTGCAAAAAGGGTAAAAATTGAGTGAGATGATGAGCATCTGGCTCAAGTTCTTGTGGGAATTGAAAATGCATAAACTGCCATTTGGCTTCTTGTAGTAAGAAGAGGGCAATGAAGTCGTGACCAATTTGCACCAAGCCTTGTGCTTTTTGATAGGTTTTTTCTAATACAATATCTGAAAAAAGCGCTATGAACTCTTGGGCTTTTTGGGGTTGTTGTGTAGCAAGTTCGCGCCATTCTTTGTCATAAAGCTGATGGACGATTAAAAATTGCTTGAACTCTGGCTCAAGTACTTGTAATTCGTCCTGACTAAGGGTGCGGAAACGCGGCATGCTCTTATTGTTCTTCGCTTTTTCTTACCTCTAGGCTGAGGTCAAGTACTTCATCGACTATTTTTTGTGTGATAGCCTGCTCAAGGGTGAAGCGATATTTGCCTTTAAATGGTAATTTTCTTTTGGGGAAAATGAGTTCGTGTTCAACGATTGTACCTGATTTTTTTCCAATCCAGTTGCCATCAGGGTAGGCCATTTTAATTTCGTAAGGTTCACGAGACGACTTGCCAGTTGGTGCGGTACTTGAAAGAAAAACCCAAAGATTGTTGTAAGCGTAGTCTGTGGTGCTTCTGAGTGTAAACACGAAGTCATAGGCTATTGAAGTATCTTGGATATCAACCTCAAAGCTCGGCTTTACGTCTTGATTCCAGCGTTCATCCTGGAACTTAAATGACTTGTTGTAGACCGCTTCTTGGGTACAAGAAACCAAGAATAGCGTCAATAGAAGTAGGCTACTGAGCTTTTTCATTTTTAGGCCCTCCAGGATTCGGTTTGCGTGGTTTGCGGTTTGGTCTTCTTTTCTTGTTGTTTGAGAATGATTTTTCAAAACGCGTAAGACTATCTTGACCTACCACATTTTGGTAACCAATTTCTTCTACTTTTTCTTTGACTTGTGCGTATTCGGCGAGGTCTTTGGGTTTGACACCCTCTTTGTTTAATTTTTTAATTTCGGCAACTCGTTCAGGGCTTAGGGCAACCATGCCCGTTTCTCCTTTGTAAGCATACCAAATAATGCGCTTGAAAACATCAGTTTTCATGTGAATGGCATCGCCCTTTTCGGTATGCAGCTTGCCGTCAACCTTTGGCATCGACTTGATGGAATCAAGGTACATGTCGAGTTCGTAATTCAGACAGCACTTCAGTTTACCACATTGACCGGCTAATTTTTGCGGGTTTAAGGATAATTGCTGGTAGCGCGCTGCAGAGGTGGATACAGATCTGAAATCGGTGAGCCAAGTACTACAGCACAACTCGCGACCACAAGAGCCAATACCACCAAGACGCGAGGCTTCTTGACGCGAGCCAATTTGTCTCATTTCGATGCGTACTTTGAAGCGGTCCGCCATGTCTTTGATGAGCTGACGAAAGTCAATGCGGCTTTCTGCAGTGTAGTAAAAGGTAGCTTTGGAAAGGTCTCCTTGGTATTCGACATCTGAAATTTTCATGTCGAGTTTGAGGTTTAAGGCTAGTGTTCTGGATTGGGTCAAGAGATCGCGCTCTAGGCCACGACCTTGAATCCATTTATCTATTTGTTCTTGATTGGCAATTTGAAAGATTTTTTTGCATTCAGCAACTTTCAAGTTAGGTGCTTTCTTTTGTACTTGAATGCGGGCTAATTCACCGAGCGCCGAAACCACCCCAATGTCATAACCTGGTGCCGTATCAACAGCAACGACGTCGCCCACTTGTAGACTTAAGTTGTTAGAATTACGGTAAAAGGCTTTTCTTGAATTTTTGAAGCGAACTTCTACCAATTCATAAGCGCTTTGCCCTTCTGGCATACTGATGTTGGATAACCAGTCAAAAACCTCGAGTTTATTGCATCCGCCTGAGCTGCAAGTACCATTGTTCTTACAACCATTCGGTGTTCCTCCACCACTACTACAAGACGCACAACCCATTAGAAAATTTTTGAGGTAAAGATAATAAATTATACGTGAAAGTTATGCCTGATGAATGTAACGCATGGTTTGAAAACACAATTGCGTAAATAAAATTCTTGCGTTGGCATTTCGATCTAAATGGTAATAGGCGTCGTCAAATGTATCCATGAATTCACGGATATTGTTGCCACTAATGAAGGGTGCAAACTTGTCTAGAAAGGCAGCTTCTTCCTTGGAAACTTTTGTCAGCATATCTCCCATATAGTTGGTCAATAGACTCTGACGCAACATATGTAAAGCATATTGCAAAAACAATTTTTGTCTTTCCTTGCCTATATTACCGAGGGCTTCAGCCCAATCCATCATGGCTAGTACATCTTTTTTGTAACAAACGCGCATCAATTGAATGAACTGTTCGCGCTGTTGATCTTGATTTTCATTGGCTTCTAAGAACTGATAGGCAGCCAATACTGAACCTTCTGCAAAGGCAGCTACAGAATCGGCCTGTGTGGCAGAAAGCTGCTGTTTTTGCTGCAAAAAAGCACTCAATGCTTCATCTGAGATTTTTGGAATTCGAACTAATTGCGTTCGTGATTGAATGGTTACCATTAATTTGCTGGCATCTTCGCTCACGAGCAGGAAAATGGTTTTGGCAGGTGGCTCTTCTAAGATTTTGAGCAGTTTGTTGGCACAATCTGCGTTCATTTCTTCTGGTTGCCAAATGATCATGACCTTATAACCTCCTTCATAAGACTTCAGATTGAGCTTGCGAATGATTTCTTTGCTCTCGTCTGTTGCGATGATGGGTTTGCGCATTTTGTTATCGATGCGTTCGGTCCATTCGAATAAATCAAAATAAGGTTTGGCGTGCAATTGTTTGCGCCAATCTTCAATAAAAACATCAGAAACCCTCCCGAGTGTCAGGACAACGGGAAACACAAAATGCAAATCGGGGTGTTGCTGTTGGCTAACTTTTTGACACGACGGACAAGTGCCACAACTGTCTGTAGGGCTTGGGTTTTGACAAAACAAATATTGAGCAAAGGCCAAGGCCAAGGGCAGTCCTCCGTTTCCGGCTGGGCCATGAAAAAGTTGGGCATGGGCAATTTTTCCAGATTGAATCTCACGGATAAAATCTTGCTTTAAAGCATCTTGACCAATAATTTGCTGAAATTGCACCCTCAAAAATAGCTAAAAAGGCGCAATTATTCGGCGCTCCCTTTCAGAAGCAATACGATTTCTCCTTTGGCATCGTGTTGTTCAAAATATTGCTTCAAACTTTCTAGCGTACCGCGGTGATAGGTTTCAAATTTCTTACTGATTTCACGAACTACACAAGCTTCGCGCTGCGGGTCTAGCCATTCGCACATTTGAGTAAGTGTTTTGGCAATTCTGTGCGGGGATTCATAAAGCACAATAGTGCGATTTTCATTAGCCAAGGCCTGAATTTTAGTTTGACGCCCTTTTTTGTGAGGTAGAAAACCTTCAAAAACAAATTTGTCACAAGGGAAACCAGAAGCAACCAAAGCCGGGACAAAAGCCGTAGGGCCCGGTAAACACTCCACTTCAATACCAGCTTGAACGCAAGCCCTAACTAGTAAAAAACCGGGGTCAGAGATCCCTGGGGTGCCTGCATCTGAAACGAGCACTGCATTTTCATTTTGCTGAATGAGTTCTATCGTTTTTTCTAAGAAACGGTGCTCGTTGTGCGCATGGAAGGCCAACACTTTCTTTTTGATTTCAAAGTGCTGCAACAGTTTGTTGGTCACTCGGGTATCTTCGGCAAAAATGAGCGGTGCTTCTTTTAAAATTCGAAGTGCTCGGAGTGTGATGTCTTCGAGATTGCCGATTGGGGTAGGGACGAGAATGAGTCTGGACATATTTAAGCAAAAACTGCACGTACGACCTCTTCAATTTTCGTACATGGAATGATTTCAATTTGATATTTGTGCCCTTTGATCCCTTTAGAATACTTGGAGACAATGATTTTTTTGTAGCCGAGTTTTTCGAGTTCAGATAAACGTTGTTCTAAACGATTAACGGGTCTGAGTTCTCCGCTCAGACCAATTTCGGCAGCAAATGAAATGGTTTTGTCGATGGCGAGGTCAGCGTTGGAAGATAAAATAGCCATTGCTACAGCGAGGTCTATGGCAGGATCGTCTACTTTAATGCCACCTGCAATATTGAGAAAAACATCTTTGGCAGCTAAACGGAAACCACAGCGTTTCTCTAGGACAGCGAGGAGCATATTGAGCCTTTTGACATCAAAACCTGTAGACGAGCGCTGCGGAGTGCCGTAGGCCGCAGAGGAAACAAGCGCCTGTACTTCAATGAGTAAAGGTCGTATGCCGTCTACCATGGAAGCCACTGCAACGCCACTCAGGGCATCTGAACCTATAGAAACTAAAACTTCCGAAGGATTGGCCACTGGATGTAGGCCATCACCTTGCATGCTGTAAATACCAAGCTCATTGGTAGAGCCAAAGCGGTTTTTAATGCTGCGCAACAAGCGGTAAATATGATGGCGATCTCCTTCGAACTGCAACACGGAATCAACCATGTGCTCGAGTACTTTTGGCCCAGCAATGGTGCCATCTTTAGTGATGTGGCCAATTAGGAAAATAGGGATATCTGTTTGTTTGGCAAAGCGCAGTAGGTTCGCTGTGCATTCGCGCACCTGAACAACCGAACCTGGTGAACTCTCTACGCTATCGGTATAAAGTGTTTGAATGGAGTCGATGATGAGGAGTTGGGGCTGAATGGCTTCGGCCTGAACCAAAACCTGTTGTAGGTTTGTTTCGGTTAATAAAAAGCACTGCTGATTGTCAAGACCAAGTCGTTCAGCACGCATTCTGATTTGTTGTTCGGATTCTTCGCCAGATACATAAAGGACCTTGAGTTGCTCTTTGATCGCTAGTTGTAAGAGCAGCGTAGACTTTCCGATACCGGGGTCACCGCCAAGTAAGTTAATTGATCCCGGAACGATGCCACCCCCAAGCACACGATTCAGTTCAAAATCTTGGAGTGGAATGCGGCTTTCTTCACTTTTTTGCACTTCTTGGATTAAAACCGCTTGTTGTGCTTGGCTAGATTTTGAGAAACTAACAACGTGTTTTGGCGTTTTCTCAGTGCGTTCTTCAACAAAAGTGTTCCATTCTTTACATCCTGGGCATTTACCGAGCCATTTTGGGGCTTCATAACCACAGTTTTGACAAAAAAAAGCGCTTTTGGTTTTGGACATGCTCGTAGAAGTGTTTTGACAAAGGTATTTAAAAAACGCTGTCCTTACCTGGCTTTTAAGGACTTAATCCGTATTATTACGGAAATCAAAAATAAAATTTTTAAGAAATTTGAATTAGGTGTTTGCTAGAAACACAAAAAATATAATTTTGCCCTTAAATACTTGTCTTTCCTATGTCAAAAAGAAGAGCAATCATCAGCTACGACAAACTCACTATTGAGCAGAAAAAACAAATCCTCAAGGACTTCCCTGACGGATACATCAACCATTTAACTACCATCAAGACCCCCACTGGTGAAGTCCTAGATGCATTAGTCTGGGAAACAGATGAGGTCATTTACTTGGTAAAAATCAATAAGGTCATGCCAAAGGCAAAACCTGTTGTCAATGATGACGACGACGACTTTGAAGATGACTTTGATAAAGTAGATGACATCAAAGACGATGAACTCGACGACGACTCCGACGACGACACCGACGATGACTACGATAACGCTGACGACACCGACGACGACACCGACGAAGAGTAAGTCACTCAAAGCCAAGTTTTCTTAACTTTGGGTCAATGCAGCCCAACACATCTCTTACTGAACTTTCTGTGCTTTTAAATAGCGTTTCTCCTGTCGACCAAGTCGGCAGCCTTGAACGCATTGCAAAAATTCAATCACGAAGCCTCAAAGGCCAAGCTAAAATTCAAGGGTTGCGCATGGCGCTCTCCATGATTGACCTCACCACGCTTGAAGGAAAAGACACACCCGGGAAAGTGCGTCAAATGTGCTTTAAAGCTCAACACCTACATGATCAAGCCGAAGGTTTGCCAACGGTAGCTGCTGTATGTGTTTTTCCGACAATGGTAGGCATTGCCAAAGCGGCACTCACAAATACTAATATCAAGGTGGCAGCTGTTTCGACCGCCTTTCCGGCAGGTCAGGCCCCTTTTGAAGTAAAAAAACTAGATACGCTGCATGCTGTTGAACACGGTGCCGACGAAATCGATATGGTGATTTCACGCGGCCGCTTCTTAGCCGGAGATTATAATTTTGTATATGACGAAATTGCAGCCATCAAAGAACTTTGCGGTGCAGCCAGACTCAAAGTCATCTTTGAAACCGGCGAACTAGACTCACTCGACCAAGTAAAACGGGTATCTAGTTTGGCCATTGCTGCAGGTGCCGATTTCATTAAAACATCAACAGGAAAAATTCAGCCAGCTGCTACTTTTCCAGTGGTTTTGACCATGCTGAGTGCCATCAAAGAGCATTATGACCAAACGGGTCAGATGATTGGTATGAAACCTGCTGGAGGCATTTCATCGGCCAAAATTGCCTTGCAACACTTGCTACTAGTGAAGGAAGTACTCGGTGAGGCTTGGTTGAGCAACGAATGGTACCGTTTTGGCGCCAGTAGTTTGGCCAACGACCTCCTCATGCAGTATCAAAAACAAAAGACTGGTAAATATCAGTCAGCATCCTATTTTTCAATAGATTAACTATGAGCCAATTCAACTGGAATCTCGAGCCATCCTTAGAATCAACTGCTGTGGTTCAAATTAAGGAGCAATATGAACTTTTCATCAATGGGCAGTGGCAAGCACCACTTTCAAAAACTTATTTTGATTCGGTGAATCCTGCAGATGAAAGTCATTTGGCCAAAATTGCATGGGCACAAGCTCAAGATATCGACCTAGCGGTTCAGGCAGCACGTTCTGCCTATGAAAATGTGTGGTCAAAACTCAGTGGTGCTGAACGCGGAAAATATCTATTTCGCATCGCAAGGCTCATGCAAGAAAAGTCCAGAGAATTAGCTGTACTTGAAACCTTAGACGGCGGTAAGCCAATTAAGGAATCTAGGGATGTCGACGTCCCTTTGGCTTGCAATCATTTTTTCTATTACGCAGGTTGGGCCGATAAACTTCAAGAAGCTTTTTCCGGTAGAGAAGTAGCAGCACTAGGAGTAGCAGCGCAAATTACTCCTTGGAACTTTCCACTTTTAATGCTGGCCTGGAAAATTGCCCCAGCATTAGCTTGTGGAAACACAGTGGTTTTAAAGCCTGCAGAAACCACCTCTTTAACGGCACTTAAATTTGCAGAAATTTGTCAAGAAGCAGGTCTGCCAGCGGGTGTTGTCAATATTGTTACAGGCTACGGCGATTCAGGTGCTGCATTGGTCGCGCATCCGGATGTCAATAAAATAGCCTTTACGGGAAGTACGGCTGTAGGCAAGCAAATTCAAAAGGCTTGTATCGGAACTGATAAAAAAATCACGCTGGAACTGGGTGGTAAATCGGCCAATATCATCTTGGAAGATGCCCCTTTAGATCAAGCCGTAGAGGGCGTGATCAATGCGATTTTCTTTAATCAAGGACACGTTTGCTGTGCTGGTTCAAGACTTTATGTCCAAGAATCTATCGCCGAGCGCGTCATTGAAAAATTAAAATTCCGTTTGCAAAGCATCTATGTTGGAAATCCATTAGATAAAAATACAGATATCGGCGCCATCAATTCCAAAAAGCAATTGGAAACCATTGAGCGCTATATTTCACTTGGAGTGGAAGAGGGAGCGGAACTGTATCAACCCAGTTGTAAAATGCCAACTAAGGGTTATTATTGCCCACCTACACTATTTACCGATGTAGCACAAAGTGCGCGCATTGCCCAAGAAGAAATTTTTGGCCCTGTGCTCACTATTCAAACATTCAGAACCATCGATGAGGTGTTGCAAAAAGCCAATAACTCACCATACGGACTCGCTGCCGGAGTCTGGACTGACAAAGGCGCGCGTATTTTTGGCCTCAGCAGCCAGTTACAAGCGGGAGTCGTATGGGCCAATACTTATAATAAATTTGACCCCGCTTCGCCTTTTGGAGGTTACAAAGAGAGCGGCTTTGGTCGAGAAGGCGGTTTGCACGGCCTGAGTGCGTATTTAAAATTCATCAACTAATGGAAATTCTCAAAACATATAAGCTCTATATCGGCGGACAATTTCCGCGCACAGAAAGCGGGCGTACTTATTTGGTAACTGCGCCTGATGGTAAGGCAATTGCCAATGCTTGTTTGGCTTCCAAAAAGGATGTCAGAAATGCCGTTCAGGTTGCTCGTAAAGCACAAAGCTCTTGGGTCGCTAAAACCGCTTTCAACAAAGGCCAAATACTCTATCGTATTGCAGAAGTGCTAGAAGGAAGAAAGGCACAATTCATTGAGGAGATTTGCAGTTTAGGGGCTTCTATTGAAGAGGCAACGCAAGAAGTGCAAATTGCTATAGACCGTTGCGTTTACTATGCGGGTTGGGCAGACAAATACCAAGCCCTGAGCTCTAGTGTGAATCCGGTTGCTTCTTCGCATTTTAATTTTTCAGTACCCGAACCAATGGGCGTTGTGGGTCTCGTTGCTTGTCAAGAAACTGCCTTGAGCGGTCTTGTTTCTCAACTCTTGCCCATAATAGTTGGTGGAAACACAGCTATACTCATCGCCAACTCAACAAAACCACTTTGTGCCATTACTTTAGGTGAAGTATTGGCCACTTCTGATGTACCAGGAGGGGTGGTTAATATCTTGACTGGTGATGTAGCCGAGATGCTACCGACACTAGCCGGGCACATGGACGTCAATGCCCTTTGCTTGGCAAAAATACCTACCGAACTTATGGTCAGTGCACAAGAGTCAGCGATAGATAATCTGAAGCGTTGTATCATTCAGACTCAAACTTTTTCTGAAGCAAGTGCCCAAGGAATGCAATACATCACAGATTTTCAAGAAATCAAAACGACCTGGCATCCTATTGAACAGGTTGCAGGTGGAATGGGTGGGTATTAAATGAAGGAAAGGTTTACATCTTTCTTTTTGGTTAAAATTTGAAAGCAGTAATTAACTATATTTGGGTATCAACCTCTAAACATTTTTAAACGATGAAAAAATTTACCTTACTCTCTATCGTTTCCCTGCTTCTACTTGGCGCTTGTACAGTAGAAAAACGTGTCTATCGAAATGGCTATAATATCCAATGGCATACTTCTTTGAAAGTTAAAAATCATCAAGCAGAACAAGTTGCTGATGAGGAAATTTCTGCTACGAGCCCTCAAGTGGAAAAATCAATGAATGAAGGAAAGCATTCAGGGAAGGTATCACGTTCAACTGATGCACAAATCTTTACGCTTCCTTTACAAGGATACAAGCTCAACACTACCGTTCAAGAATTTGTTGTTAACCAAAGCTCAACTGAAAAACAACAGTTGGCGGCTGTAGTTCAACAACATTTTGTAAAAGAAAGCAGCTCAAAAGCAGCCCATCATGTTGTTAAAGTTGATCACAAAAAGGCGCAGCGTTTGACGCAGCTTTTAAACAAAACATCCGAAAATTCAAAGGATTACATTCCCATGATTGTTTTGTTTATTTTGTGTTTTATTTTTCCTCCTATAGCTGTCGGTTTAGCAACGGACTGGGACACTGAAATCATTATTTACAATGTTTTGTGGACCCTTTTATGTGGCTTCCCTGGTATCATTCATGCCTTGATTATCGTTGGTCGCTACGCATAAAATATTTCTAAAAATTCGTTTAGGAGGGCTATTGGCTATTCCAATCATATTGGTGAGTCTGCCCGCCTCTTTTTTTGATCAAGGGCAGTCATTGTGCCTGTCTGTTTTGTTATTGGATCAAGAATGCTTTGCTTGCGGGCTCACGCGTGCTGTGCAACACCTTGTGCATTGTGAGTTTCAAGCAGCCTGGCAGTTTAACAAGCTTGTTGTGCTTGTTTTTCCTATTTTGACAATAGTATGGGGTAGATGGGTGTATGAGACTTGGAAAAAGTTGAGAAGCGAAAAAGCACTTAACCAATGATGGCGCCGAGAACTTGTGTGGCGGCTGTTATGCAGCGTCTTTGCTCATTGGCGTCGTAACGCGCTAAAATCCATTCATTTTGTTCTAGTACCAACGTATTCATACGATCGAGGCAATTGATCTCAATTTCTTCTGAAATACGCTTTACCTGATGATTGATTTTATCCATGGAACAACCAGATGCCTTCACGCCTTCTTCATTGGCTACAAGTACCAAAGCCAAGTCTTCGAATACAAAGCCTGTAGCGTTCATGGTTTGGCCATGTGTTTGCCAAGTAGCTGTAAATTGTTGTAGTTGCTCATTGGCCCAAGCACTTTCAGTAGCATTAAGCTTTCTGTTTGAGATAAAAACCCAAACACGACAATTTGCATCAAACTGAGCGGGTAAATTATAGGTCTGCGGCATTGGCTATTAGTTCTGCAATATCGAGTACTTTGATATCTTCTTCTTTTTCGAAATGCTTCACGCCGTCTGTCATCATGGTATTGCAAAACGGACAACCTGTTGCAATAATGCCAGCTTTTGTTTCTAGGGCATCTTCGGTACGTTCAATATTGATTTCTTTGTTGCCTTTTTCAGCTTCTTTGAACATCTGAGCGCCACCTGCACCACAGCAAAGCCCATTGGTTTTGCAGCGTTTCATTTCTACTAAGGCAGCGTCTAGTTTTTCTATTAATGCTCTTGGCGCTTCGTAAACATCATTGGCTCGGCCTAAATAACAAGGATCGTGGAAAGTGATTTTCTTGCCTTTGAAAGTGCCGTTATCAGCTAATGTGAGTTTGCCTGTATTGATGAGGTCTTGGATCAGTTGTGTGTGGTGAATGACCTCATAGGTTCCGCCTAAGCCGGGATATTCGTTTTTAAGCGTATTGAAACAATGCGGGCAAGCGGTAACAATTTTTTTAATGTCATAACCATTGAGTAACTCAATATTCATGAGTGCTTGCATCTGAAAAGTAAATTCATTACCAGCTCGTTTAGCAGGATCTCCGGTGCAGCTTTCTTCACTGCCAAGCACAGCGAAATTCACTTTGCAATGGTTTAAAATCTTGACAAGCGCCTTGGTGATTTTTTTGGCACGGTCATCGAAAGAACCGGCACAACCTACCCAAAATAATATTTCTGGCGTTTCTCCTGTGGCCATCATGTCGGCCATTGTACGTACTTGTAGACTCATCTGCTTATGATTTGCTTAATCTTCGTTTGCCCAATTTAAACGCTCCGTAGCAGCAAACTGCCATGGTGCACCATTGTTTTCAATATTGGTGAGCATTCCGGTTAATTCTGTTGGTACTTTTGATTCTTCCATAACAAGGAAGCGACGTAGATCGATAATAATGGAGAGTGGGTCAATATTGACCGGGCACTCTTGTACACAAGCATTACAGCTTGTACAAGCCCAAAGTTCTTCTTCGGTGATATATGACCCGAGTAAACTTTTGCCATCTTCGGCGTCTGGACCATTTTTTCGTTTGAAATCGCCGAGTTCTACCATGCGATCACGTGTATCCATCATGATTTTTCGCGGCGAAAGTAATTTGCCTGTTGTATTAGCAGGGCAAGCTGATGTACAGCGTCCGCACTCGGTACAACTGTAGGCATCCATGAGGTTTTTCCAGGTGAGGTCGGTAACATCCTTGGCACCAAAACGAGCAGGAGCTGCATCTGCAGGAGCTGCTGCATAAGGATCAGCATTTGGGTCAAGCATGAGTTTGACTTCGTTGGTCACACTTTGCATGTTGGTAAACTGTCCTTTGGGCTCGAGTTTGGAATAATAAGTATTTGGGAATGCCATGAAAATGTGGAGGTGCTTCGAATAAGGAAGGTAGTTCATGAAGGTATAAACCATGATGATGTGTCCCCACCAACCCACTTGTTCAAGCAGGTGTAATGTGTGTGGATCTTGGATAGAACCAAAAAACAACGGACCAACAATTGAACTGATTAGAAATCCATTCCCACCGTTGCCTTTTAATTGTAGCGCTGCTTCATCGGCGCCATTCATAGTGAAGATACAAGCGATGAGCACAATTTCCATAATTAGGATGAGGTTGGCATCTTGCATAGGCCAGCCCGCTAGTTCTTTCATATTGAGGCGTGGCAGCTTGAGCATGTTTCGACGCGCTAAAAAAGCTAGTGTGCCAATGAAAGCTAAAACTGAAAGCAATTCTATGAAGCTGATCATGAAGGTGTAAAAACCACCTAAGCTATCTTGGAAAAAACGATGAGAGCCGCTGAGTCCGTCGACTAAAATCTCGATCAGTTCAATTTGCGTAATGACAAAGGCAGCGTAGAGCGCTAAATGCAGCAAAGCTGGAATAGGGCGGCTGAACATTTTCTTTTGCCCAAGAGCTACTAGCAACATGGTGCGCCAGCGCTCGGCTTTGTTATCTGAGCGGTCTAGGGCCTGGCCTAAATGAATGTTTTGAGCAATTTTACGCAGGTTGAACGCAAAAAAACCAAAGCTGAAGAGCGTAAGAACGCCAAAGAGTAGTTGTTGCATGATGATCGATTATTCAGGCAAGCTGTCGAGCATTTTTTGAAGCTTGTCTTCGTTTTTCTTTGAAAGTTGTAGGCCTTTAGATTTCCCTCCAATAAGTGACAAATGAACATAGCGCTCAGGGTGCGCTTGAAGATCTGTGACTAAATTTTGAAGGTCATTATTGGTATTTACAAGCTCTGTGTAAAGTTTTTCGTCGTGGATGAGTTTGCCTAGGGTGCCTTGACCTTTCTCGACTTCGGCAAGTACCATATTGAATTTTTTCAAGGTGGTTTGGGCATCTAGGATTGTCCCTTTGAAATCAGCAGTAACGAGGTCGTCAGTGATTTTTCTAGTATTTCCGATGATGCTAGTTATTTGGTCATTGCTGCGTTTGAGGTTAAGGGTGATGGCCTCAACGTTATCCATGATTTTACCAAATTGAGCTCTTTCTGCTGCGACAAAACCTTGAAGTTCATCGGCAACACGGCCCAATTTTTTTATGGTTAACTTGACTTGTTTGAGGCTGCCTTCCAATTCTGAAGTAGCAGTGGTATCCCAAAATGAAGATAACGAACCAACCATTTTGTCAATGGATAACATCATGGTTTGGAGTTTTTGAGAAATTGGGTCAGCATAGGCCTTAACTTGCGAGACCATATCTACAGATAAGCGCCCTGGTATGGTGGACCCCACTTTGTAAAATTGACCATTGCCTGCTAAAGGAAGGTGAACAATGAGTGCCTTACTGAAAAAATCGAGTGCCCCGATTTCAACAACAGTACCTTTTGGCAAACGAATATCTGGGTTATGTATGTTAAATGAAAGCTTCACACGGTGCAAGGAATCGCCGCTTGGATTTGATTCAATGCTTAAAACTTTTCCAATTTCAACGCCATTGAGCGTGACGTTAGAAGAGACCATTAATTGCCCAGAATTTGGAAAATAAGCAGTATAGACGTCATCGCCACCAAAGAAACTATTTCCTTTGAGGAAATTGACACCCGCAATTAGGATGACAATAGCAAGTATAGCGATGAGCGCTGCCTTTATTTCTTTTGAAAATTTCAAGCTACTTTTTTTCTGCTAATTTAATCGCTTTTTCAATACTGATGCGCTCTCCGTTGAGGAAAGCCACAACAAAAGCGTGCTCGAAACCTTTTTCAATCAACTCGTTTTTGTAATTTTTTGCCCCTTGAAGGTCGTTAGGGAAGGTGCCTGTGCAGTATTTATAAAGTGTATTATCTTGATATTCAAATACTTCCATGCCTTTAAAGCGGCTGGAATTTTTTGGAAGCACTTGTGTTGAGGTTTCAATTTGCACTCTAAAAACTAGACCAAATTCATTTGAAATATTTGGCTTGTTATCCGTATTTCCTGCGAGTGGCTCTTTGGTTTCTGTGGGTTTGTTTTCAACTGGCTTTTGCTCAATGGTGCCAATCGCGGCAGACTTTCCTTCAGTTGCATTTTTAAAGTTGACAAACGCCTGAAACATGGCTTGAGCCATTTTTTGTTGCCCTTCAGCACTGCCAATTAATCGTTCTTCGGTAGGGTTCGGTAAAAAAGCAGTTTCAATCAAAACACTCGGCATTGTGGTTTTATAAAGCACTAAAAATCCAGCTTGCTTTACTCCGCGATCATAACGACCAATGCGCTTGAATTCTTTTTGAATCATTTCTGCGAACAAAATGGATTGTCTATGAAACACCGCTAATTGAAATTGTAAAGCGATAATTCCGTCAGGCGTGAGGTCATAGGAACGGTATTTGGCACCTTTGTCATCCTCGAGGGAAATACTCGCATTTTCTCGTTCGGCAACTTTTTGTTGTGCGTCTGTTCGGTGTAAACCAAGTACATAAGTTTCTGAGCCATAAGCAGTCGTACTTCCGGCATTGGCATGGATACAAATAAAAAGGTCTGCGTTGTTGCGGTTAGCTATGTTTGCTCGTTCAGCAAGTTCGACAAAAACATCTGTGGTTCGGGTGTAAATAACTTTGACATCCGGATAGCGCTCCTTGATTAAATTTCCGAGCTTCAAAGCCATGGATAAACAAACTTCTTTTTCGTTGTTGCTAGCCCCATGACATCCTGGATCGTGACCACCGTGACCAGCATCGATTACAACCGTTTTTATTTTACCTGATTGCGCGCTGACCGCAACTTGAAAAAAGGAGAGTAGCCCAACCAATAAAAACAGTCTGAGAACGTTCTTTTGCAAGCCATTGAAAATTGGTAGCTTTGTGTGTTTTTCTTGCATATTACAAATCTAAGTAGCCACTCTTGAGTCAACGACTTCGTTTCGCACAACTTTTCTTCGTCACATTGTTAATAATGTGTCCTTTGCGTTTCGTTACGGCCCAAGATACCCTCTTTGTGAGTGGGGAAAGCCTCAATCAAATTGTCACTTACAAGGCCTCAGAAAAGATTTTTCACGATGTAAAAAATCGCCGAATTCACTTGTATGGTGCTGCAGAGGTAGAAAGTGAGGGCTTTTCCATCAAGGCTGGTTACATTCTCATTGACCTCGATTCAAGCCAAATTGAAGCCAGATATCGCCTTGACAAAGACAGCAATCAAGTTGAATTCCCAGAACTCACAGAAGGATCAGAAACGATCAATTGTGAATCTTTGAAGCTCAATTACCGAACAGAAAAGGCATATATCAAGGCCTTGGCCATCAAACAAGATGAGTTTTATTTTCGCATGGGTACCGCCAAGCGGCAGTCTAACCATGAATTGCATCTCAAACAGGGCATTCTAACTACTTGTGATCTACCTGAGCCACATTATCATTTTCAACTCAGTAAAGGCGTCGTTGTGCCCAATGAAAGAATTGTTACCGGCCCCATGAATTTGTATGTCTCCGGTATTCCAACGCCACTTGGCTTGCCCTTTGCTTTTATTCCAACCAATCAAAAAGAACGCACCTCTGGGCTTTTGTTCCCTGAATTCATTCCGCTTTCGGCCTACGGCTTTGGCTTTCAAAATCTTGGGTGGTATTTCCCAATCAATGAGCGTTTTCAAACCTCAGTGTATGCCAATTTATATAGCCGCGGTTCATGGGGCCTACGCAATGACCTCGATTATGCCAAACGCTACGGTTATAACGGACGTTTATCTTTGGGTTTTCAGCAATTTAATAGTGGATTTCCGACCAATCTGAAGCAAAATAAAGTCACGGTTGTTTGGTCGCATCGAAAAGCGCCAAAGTCTAATCCTTTTTGGGATTTTTCGTCTAATGTCAATTTTATATCAGATAACAACTCCAAAAATTCTTTAGACCCGATCAACCCAGAATATTTTAACAACAGTTTCAATTCTGACATCAATTTGGCCAGGAATTTCCCCGGAAAACCCATCAATACAGGTTTAAAAATGTCTCTAAGACAAAACTCAAAAGCCAAAACGATTTCCTTGCTGAGCCCTGTCATGAACGTCAATGTAACCCGCATATTTCCGTTTAAGAACGCCTTTGAAACAGCAGATAAAAACTGGAAGAAAACCATTCAGCGTATTGGCCTAACTTACAACTTTGAGGGTCAAAATAGGGCGCAGTTTCAAGATAGTTTGCTTTCACAGGCTAATTATGTTGCTATTGGGCAGCGTTTTATGAACGGTTTTAGTCAAGGTATCAGCATTCAAACGAGCGCCGGACTTTTTAAAAATGCGGTAAAAATCAACCCGAATTTAAGCTACGGCACCAAAATTAATTTTCAGCAAATACAAAAGAGTTACAACCCCCTCACGAATAAAACCCAAGTCGATACCCTTGAGCAACTCGCAGTAGCACACGAGATGAATTTTAACCTGAGTGCGACCACCGTTCTTTATGCTTACTATAAATTTTTAGGCAAAAACCAGCCGCGTCTCCGACACCTCATAACACCAAATATTGGCTACAGATATACACCAGGTTGGAATCCGTTGGTCACGGTAAATGCTGGGCCTAATCAAACACCAATTACCTATTCTCCTTTCGAAAATAGTATTTATAGTGTAGGTTCAACCCGCGAAGCATCCTTACTTACCTTCGGTATTAATAATACTGCTGAAATTAAATTTAAGTCCGCACAAGACACCGTAACTGGTTTTAAAAAAATCCGCCTTATTGATCAGTTTTCTGTGACTGGTTTTTATGATTTCACTAAAGACACCATGAAGTTATCCAACTTGTCTTTGAACCTAAGAATTAGCCCAGCCAACTGGATTAATTTTGTTTCGAATGCCAATTGGAGCCCCTACGGTTGGAATACAACCGGGCAAACCGTTAAAGATTATGCATGGCAAACAGGCCAGCAATTGGGCCGTCTAACGACCACCAACCTAACGACCACCATGGTTTTAGCACCCAAAAAGGATCGTAAAAAACTCCAAGATCACAGTACCCTTTTCAATGAGCAGGACTGGAATGCAGATTTCAATTATTATGCGCTACATCCTGAAAGGGCTATTTATTATGATATTCCGTGGAAACTCAATTTCTCACATGTGTATAGCATACAGGCCAATCAAGATATTTCATTAGAAAATCCTGCTGCTTGGAATTTTGTGCAAACGCTGGTCATGAGTGGCGACATCAGTTTTACGAAGCGCTGGAATATTTCCGGAAACTTGAATTTCAATGTCCAAGAGAAAAGATTGACCAATGCTTACTTTTCTTTAAATAGAAATATGCATTGTTGGGCGCTGTCTTTTTATTATGTGCCCATTGGCGGCAACAAGAGCTTTCTCTTGACCATTCGAAATACATCGAGTATTTTCAGAGATGCGAAGCTAGAATTCCGCAGGCCACCAGCGTTCTTGTAAGCCAGCATGTCAAGATGAAATGCGGTCACCAGTGGCTTTACCTACTTGATACGTAAATTTAGCCCCCAAGAAAATGATTTGCGCCGAATAGTGCACCCAAGCCAGCATCATAAAGATGGAATTCGCTATACCCAACTGCCCGAGCATAAAGAAATGCTGCAAATAATAGCTGAGTATCCATTGACTGAAGTAAAGTAAAATAGCGGTTAAAATGGCACCCTTAAGTGCTACTTTCCAACTGACTTTTGCATCGTGCATGTATTTGAAAATCAAGCTGAAAATCAATACATTGGAAAGTAAGGTGAGCCCAATTTGCAGCAATTTGAATGAAAAATCGATGAAACCGTTGTGCCAGTGTATCCAACTATTTAGTGCTGAAAAAACGAAGACTTGGGCAAAGTAAAACAAGATAACAACCAAGGCAAAGACGGCCAGCATCAAGACGCTCACAAATCTAAAGCCAATAAGCTCCATAAACAGATTCGATTCTTGTCTATTTTTCTTGGTGACATTAAAAAACTCATTGAGGCTGCGCTTCAAGGAGAGCATAAAGGCGGAACAGGTATAAAGTAAAACACCAATACTGACTAACTCCAGAAAAAAACTTGGTTTTTCCAAAGACATGGTGTCGACGAGTTGTAAAATCGATTCTGAATCGGTGAGGCCTAAACCGTCGTGCAATAAATCTGTAACAATGACACGCATGTTTTTTGCCCCAATAATCCGACCGTAAATGGAGGTGGTTAAGTATAGAATCGGTATAAAAGCAAACAGCGTATAATAGGCCAGTGCGGCTCCATGATGAAAAGCCCCTTGTTGGACATAATCTTTGAGGGCCTGCCAAAATGCAAGCACTTCAATTTTTCTAATTGATTTATTTTCTTTTGATTTCAATATGACTCAGTTGTTGTAAAGGCTCAAAGGCGTAAAGCAAAATGCGTTCTTGA
This sequence comes from Bacteroidota bacterium, assembly GCA_041158525.1. GTDB lineage: Bacteria > Bacteroidota > Bacteroidia > Flavobacteriales_D > Crocinitomicaceae > UBA952. The sequence continues at coordinate 64,795 of JBEBBE010000027.1, forward strand.
TTGGTCGTTCGAAAATAATTGTGGTAAAAGCCACCAACAAAAACAGCGCGTTCGAAGTGAAGGGCAATTCCTTTTGAGCTCTGTTGGTATTCATCGGGTCTGAAATGCGTTAAGCCATCTGCTAGCTTTATGGTGTTTAAAGGTCCAAAGAGTCTTGCTTTTTCAGGTGCACTGTAGCGGTAATAAAGGGTTTCTGGCAGGTATTTTTTAGAAATTTTTCCGTTTTGCAAAATGCAAATATGATCACAGAGCCCAAGAACATCTTGGCCTTCGTGGGAAACCAAAACTATCCCAGTATCTTCTGTATCTCTGAGGTCCATTAAATAAGAACTGAGTCTTTGTCTCAGATTGGCATCGAGGTGGCCAAATGGCTCGTCAAGTAAAAGATAAGCGGGTTGATCTGCAATGGCTCTAGCAATAGCAACTCTTTGCTGCTCGCCACCAGAGATCAGGTGAGCTTTGGTTTGGCTGATTTCTTTGAGGCCAAAAAGCTGGATTAACTTTTGAACCCTTTGGTCTCTTTTGGCTATAGGCCAGTGTAAAATGGCTTCTTTGATGTTTTCGGCCACCGTATGAAAGGGGTCAAGCTTGAAATCTTGATTCACGATCGCAATACTCGGGTATCCCGGAACAAGTAAGTGTCTGGCGGGCATTTGCTTTTTGCCCGCGATAAATACTTCGCCGGCACTGGCATCAATTAAGCCCGCACAAATTTTTAATAAAGATGACTTTCCTGCACCACTTTTTCCTACTAAACCAAGAATTTCACCGCGCTTGACTTGTAGGTTAATGCCTCTGAGAATAGGCTTTTCATAAAACAGCTCGATGTTTTTAAGCAGGATCATCGGATCAATGATTTAGGAAAAGATTTGGAGGCGATAAAAATCCCGGGGACCGGATTGGCCATTGGTTCGTAATCTTTCAAAAAGATAGCAATTTTGTAGGTATTTTGTTCTTGTATCAATTCGCAATGATCGACGATGCTTTTTGAGGCCCCAACGAAGGTAGGCGCGTGATCAGCTGAGTGAATTTCAAATAAATGCATATTTGGAATCTCATGGGCAAACATTTCATCGTTTTCGTCATAACCTGCTAATGTGTAGCTAGTATCTGCCAACTCTTTCACTTCCTTGACTTCAGTATTGATTTCAAGTTCATCTTCCCACTCGTATCTGAGGTTGTCTGCTGATTCTTTTCCGTTAAACTCGGCATCGGCCAATTCTTGTGAAAAGAGATCATTGAGCAAATAGATATGGATTTTACAATTCATTTTCAGGTTGTTTTTTCTCTACTTCGTTGATTTTAAAAGAAGAGGGGATGAGTTCCGGCACGAGTTTCATGACGATTGGTAAAATAAGTGTTCCGCCTGGAAGTAAAAAAAGCGCCAAAGAGGGCATAGACTTCAGAATGTCATAAACTTGCGCTTTGACTTGTTCTTTTTCTTGAGGGCTGAGTTCTTGTTTGGTAGATTTTTGAAGCAGGGCCATAAGCTCCTTACTTTCTTTGATTTCTGAAACGAGTCGATCTCTGTTTCTTCCGATAATTTTTAGCCAGCGCTTACTTGTCTCTCTGTAAGCAAAGCTCGACTCCGTAGATTGCTTATAAACCAAAAGTTGTTCTGCACTACTTTGAGCAATAAATGCTGAACATAGTTCTTCAGAAGCTAACATTTGAGTCTCGGTCATTTCAAGCACCTTTCCTAATTCCATCAGTTTTTGACGCTCGGACTCACTGATTTCATGTGTTCCCTGAATTAAGAAATGCCCATATTCATAAGTTATTTGACTGAGCAAGTGGTCTTTGACTAATTCTTGTTTGAGCAATTTGAGTGGAATGCCAATTTGAATTCGCTGTTGATAGGTTGCAAGTATCGAACGGGGTAAGGCAGCTGAGACCAAAAAATGCTTAAAGATTTTTTGTTCCTTTTCTTCCATTTGCTGATCAATAAAACCAGCGTAGAGCAGACCGTTGAGTACGGAAATTGCAGCACCTTGATAAGCGGCATCAAATTTTTGTTGTTTTCCTTCTAGAAAAGCTCGGTACAGAATAACATCGAGGAAAATAAAAGCATTTGACAAATGATTGAGCCAAAAGTTAACGCCAAAAAATGCTGTTTTAATCTTTACTCTGGATTCGAGAATGAGTTCTAATTTACTCGATGGCGCTTTGAGTAAACGGAGTTGAAAGCGCTTTAAGAAACCCAGATGTCGGGTACCATCGTAAAATTGAATGAGCGAATCTATGAATTCGGCCTGATCAATTTGTTGCTGTTTTTTTCTGAGATACGTGAATAAATGGGTTTCAAAGAGCAGTAATTTGAGCTGCTCATTGGTGTTCATTTGTTTCTTGTCTAGGGCGTTAGAAAAAATAAAATTTTTAGGAGTGCCGTAGATAAGGCCAGTCTGGTGCGAAATGAAATGCGTTAAGTTTTCTACATCTTGCTCAATGAGTTCTTGGTCGACAGTGAAAATACCTTGCTCATAAAGCTCAAAAAACTTGGCAATCCAATTTTTGGACCCCGGTGAAAAAGCAATGGCATTGAACGCACTTGGCATGTTCAAATTTAAGCTTTATAACACACGCTGAACAAGATTTTTTTTTCGAAAAATACACCAAGATTTGTGGAAAAAGCTTGAAAGTACAAGACATAGATTCCGCTCGGTGCTAATGTGCCAAACTGAGTGCTGCCATCCCAGTAAAATTGCCCGGTTGTCCCGATACTTTCATTGATGAGTAAGTCCTTTAATTTTTGACCTTCAAGCGTGAAAATACTCGCGCTTGCAAACAAGGCTGCTGCATTCATTTGGTAAGTCACCTCCAATTGATCATGATAGCCATCGAGATCTGGGCTCAGTTCAGGAAAATTCAAACTGAGGTCCCCGATAGGGTTTGCTGAACTTTGTTGTGAATTGGCCCTTCCGGGTGTAGCTCCACCGTAGCTTGCAGCGGCTGAAAACCAATTTTCAGGATCCTGAGTTGACGCATTAAAATTGAGCCGTTCTAAGCTGAATCCTTCTGAATCAGGAAGCAAGGGAAAATGCCACCTTGCTGAGTAGTGAAGGGAATCGAGTACTGTCATGTCGGAGAACAGCACACAGGTTCCGGAGTCATTGTAGAGATAGGGTAAGTTTATTTCTTTCAGATTTTCCTGAAGTGCGAAGGGGTAGAATGCTGTTAAAAAATGGGTATCCGAACTCAAGGCCAAGAATTGCTGAGGTGAAATTTTACAGGCTGTTAAATAAATGGAATCTTGCCCATTATGAATACCGCTGCCGGACAGATCTAAATATTTCTGACTGTTGTTATAAAGTTCCACAAAATCCTCGCCTTCATTAGGAGGATCAAAGAGTAGTTCATTAATGAGGAGGTCCCCGTTAGTAGGCGCTTCGTAGCGCACCGTACTTGTGGCCATCGTTGTGAAATTCAACCAGCAATCTGCGATATTTTCAATTTGGATCTCAAAAGGTGTACTTTTCGGTATCTCTTGGTTAAAGACAAGGATGCATTGTGCATTGTTGATACAATTGTTATATGAAAATGCCAAGCGTTGAAAACTACCTAGATCAGGTCCAATTATAAAATTTGCATTGACCAATGTCAGGCTATCAATCGGTTCTGAAAATTCCAGCGCTACATAATGAGCATCGAGTACCTTGGCTTCAATCAAAGTTGGCAAATGCTCATCGGGCAGCGTATCATTCATTGAATTACATTGGCCAGGGGTTCCACCAAGAATACCTTGACACGCGCTCCAGTTATCTTCATTTGAACAAGGGTCTATTAAAGATCGTCTTTCGAGACTTATGCCATCGGTCAGTATCAGGCTATCAGGGTACCAACTAGCGCTGTAATTGACTTCATCAATGATTTGATTTTCCCGATTCAAAAGACGCAGCCATTCTCCGGAATTATTCAGACTCACAAAGGCACTGACTTCTATTGCGTTCACTGGGTTAAAGCCACTGCTTTGATTAGTACCAACCAGCACGACATAAGCTTCGGGTTGTAGCCAATAAGAGGGTAGGGTGCAGGTAGTGTTTCCATCTTGAAGTTTTAAATCTTTGAGTTGCACAAGCTCAGTTCCGGCATTAAATACCTCTAAATATTCCGCAGCAGGCAGGCCGAAGAGCGTGTCTGGGTCAGCCATGATTTCTGTTAAAATCAAATTGTCGTTCTGATGACTCAGCGCCTTCCCAAAATAAAAATCATCAAAATAAAACGCGTCGGCATTGGCAGCTGAGTAAACAAAATAGAGACCTGCGTAAGGCGCATTGATTGGAAGATATAAAGAGCCGTCAAAAAGCAATTCTTGGCTAGCAACACTTGTCGAACTTGACCAAAGTTCGAAGGTGCCGTTCGTATGAAGAAATCTAATTGCTCTAGAAAAAGGCGCAGCGATGTCGCCAAGTGGCCCCGAACCAAGCAAACTGTCTGTGCCTTGCACGCGGCAAAATAGGCGAATTGCATCTGCCGAGCCACTTTCTCCAAATTGTAAATAAAGTGCGTTGGGCGCATTAGGAAGATCAGTTGCGTCCGCGTACAAATAAAAGCAGCCAAAATTCAAACCTGAGGGGCTGAAATTTTCGCGCAGCCAAAATTCAAAACTCAATGTATCTGAAGTTTGTATTGGCAATTGTGTCCAGAGTATCGAACTTCCGGCCGCGGACAAATTCAGTTGTAATTGCCGAGCACTATTCACGACAAAATGATTGGTGTCGCCTAGCCACAAGACATGCTGGCTTAAATTTTGGTCCTGAAAATCATCATAGCATTGATTCTGGGCAGGAAGTGTGAATCTGAGAAAAAAAAGGAAAAGCAAAAGAGAAAAGCGCGGCATTGCAAACAAAGATTAATTTTGTCAAAAAAATTCAAATGAAAGTAGCTGTCGTTGGCGCAACAGGCATGGTCGGTTCAGTGATGTTGCAGGTTTTAGCCGAACAAAAATTTCCTTATTCCGAATTGCTCATGGTAGCCTCTGAAAACAGCGTTGGTAAGCAAATAACGTTTCAGGGTCAAACATATGCAGTTATTGGCCTTGAAAACGCAGTAGCAGCAAAGCCAGATATCGCAATATTTTCAGCCGGTGGAGAAACCTCCTTGCAGTGGGCACCTCGTTTTGCTGAGGTTGGCACTGTTGTTATTGACAACTCTTCGGCCTGGAGAATGGATCCAACAAAAAAACTTATAGTTCCGGAAATTAACGGACACCTGCTTTCAAAATCAGACCTCATTATTGCCAATCCGAACTGCAGCACCATTCAATTGGTCATGACACTTGCTCCACTTCATGAGCGCTTCAAAGTAAAGCGTGTAGTTGTATCTACGTATCAGTCCATTACAGGCACTGGTGTTAAAGCAGTGCAGCAATTAGAGAACGAACGCAATGGCATGAGCGGTGAGATGGCCTACAAATATCCTATTGATAAAAATTGCATTCCTCAGTGTGATGTTTTCACCGACAACGGTTACACCAAAGAGGAAATGAAATTGACCAACGAAACCAAGAAAATCTTAGACCCAAGCATCCTCGTGACGGCCACAGCAGTGCGCGTGCCGGTTGTCGGAGGACACTCGGAGGCGGTCAATATTGAGTTTGAAAACGAATTCGACCTTCAAGAGGTTAAAGCCATTTTAGCAGCAACTCCTGGCATTACAGTCCAAGACAATTTAGACGCCTACGAATATCCGATGCCGCGTTTTGCTGAGGGTAAAGACGACGTTTTTGTAGGGCGCATCCGCCGCGATGAGAGTCAGGCAAATACTTTAAATCTTTGGATTGTAGCAGACAACCTTCGCAAAGGAGCCGCCACCAATGCGGTGCAGATTGCGCAGTTAGTGGCAGGTTTGTAGCAAAATCGAGTATTTAAAAAACTACTCATCAATTTATTTTATCTAGCGATTAAGTGAATTTTTAGTGCTTTTTAACTTTGATTCATTGTTTCCATTAATTTTGTAGCGTCTCTAAGGGGTGCCGCTAGGCTGAGATTATACCCATTGAACCTGATTTGGATAATGCCAACGAAGGGAAGATGACGAGCTAATTTTTTAACAGTACCAAGAATTAGCCCCTTGTTCTTGTTTAATTTTTTAAAAATGAAAACAAGACTATTATTTATTCCATTTTTATTCATTGCGCAAGCCGTTGTTGCTCAGTCCGGAAATACGCCAGACAAGGATACTTTGAGAGGGGTTCAAAGCATAGAAGGCATCATTGTTACAAGATTAAGAGCCAAAGAAACACCTTCCAATAGTTTAGTGCTGAAAGAAGAATTAAAAGCCAGAAACTTTGGTCAGGACCTACCTACATTATTAGAGTTCACGCCATCGGTTGTAACGACGAGTGATGCAGGTGCCGGAATAGGTTATAGTGGTATTCGCATTCGTGGCGTCGATGCAAGCCGCATCAATGTGACAATTAATGGTATTCCGGTCAATGACCCGGAGTCTCATGATGTCTATTGGGTCAATATGCCTGATCTTGTGGGCTCGGTGGAAAATATCCAAATTCAAAGAGGTGTAGGTTCATCTACCAACGGAGCTGCTGCTTTTGGTGCTAGTCTAAATATCAAAACTTCAGATATCCGTTCCAAAGCTTATGCCCGCACCGATTTATCTGCAGGTTCTTTTGGAACGCTAAAAGGCACCTTGCAAGCCGGTACAGGTTTGCTCAACGGGAAATTCTCACTAGACGCGCGACTTTCTCAAATCCAATCTGATGGCTATTTAGATCGAGCTTACAGTAACTTGAGCTCTTTGGGTTTAACCGCCAATTACCTCACTAAAAAATCTATCTGGAAAGCGGTGGTTTTAAACGGAGCAGAGCGCACTTACCAAGCTTGGTATGGCACACCTGAAAGCCGATACAGAGGTGATGAAGAAGGAATGCTTGCCTATGCCGCAAGAAATGGCCTAAGCCAAGAAGAGACTCAAAATTTGCTCAATGCTGGCAGAACCTACAATTACTACACCTATGCCAATCAAGTCGATAATTATAATCAAAACAATTATCAGTTGCATTTTATTCATCGTTTCTCCGAAAAGCTGGATATGAATGTGGCAGCTCATTATACGCATGGAAGGGGTTACTACGAAGAGTTTAGAAAAGAAGATGACCTTGCCGACTACGGCCTTGCTCCAGTTGTCCTCGGATCAGATACTGTGAATCAGTCTGATGTCATTAGAAGAAGATGGTTAGACAATCATTTTGTTGGTGTTGTTTACGGTCTCAATTACCAACCACTTTCAAATTTAAAGTTCACCTTTGGCGGAGCAGTAAATAGTTACTCAGGAGCTCATTTTGGCGAGCTTATCTGGGCACAATTTGCTTCAAACAGCCAAATCTACGATCGTTACTATGATAACAATGCCCTCAAGCAAGAGGCGAGTGCTTATCTCAAAACAAATTATCAAATTCAAAATTGGGACCTCACCCTTGATCTCCAATACCGCGGTATCAATTATCGCTTTTTAGGTGTTGATCAGGTAAGTGGAGTGCTTACAGATGTAACACAAACCGTTAATTATCAGTTTTTTAATCCGAAATTTGCCCTTGCGAAAACATTTGAACGCCAGCAAGTATTTGCATCCGTTGGCATTGCTAACCGCGAGCCTGTCCGACGCGATTTCAGAGAAAGCACACCTGCCAACCGTCCGGTACCAGAAACCATGTATGATTCTGAATTGGGTTATAAAATTACCGGTAAAAATTGGTTGGCTCAATCTAATCTATACTTTATGTATTACCAAAACCAGCTAGTACTGACTGGGCAAATTAACGATGTGGGTGGTTATACCAGAACCAATGTAGACCAAAGTTACCGTGCTGGTATCGAGCTCGAATTTCAGTATAATGTGAGTAAACAGATTAAAATCAATAGCTCTACTGCACTGAGCCAAAACAAAATACGCAACTTCGTTGAATACGTCGATGTTTATTTAGACGATGAGCCGTACTATACTCAAATTCAAATTGAACATAGCCAAACTGATTTGGCCTTCTCTCCAAATTTTGTTCAATCTTTATCCGTGCAATACGCACCCATTCAAACGCTACAGCTTGCTTTTCAAACCAAATATGTCTCTAGGCAATACCTCGATAACACATCGAATATATCCAGAAGTTTGGACCCTTTCACCTTTAGCAATGTTACCCTCAACTGGACCGTTCCACAAGATTTTGCGGAGGCTCTTGAGTTAGGATTCATGGTAAACAATGTGTTCAATGCGCTTTATGCCAACAATGGCTATACATTCAGTTACCAATATGGAGGTCAAACCACTACAGAGAATTTTTATTATCCGCAAGCTGGTCGTCATTTTCTACTTCGAATGAGTCTCGCATTCTAAAACTCGTATCTTCGTAGAAAATATCTCTATGAAACTTACTACACTCCTGGCCTCCGTACTTTTAGTCCATTCGTTTTCTGCTCAGGTTATTGAAAAACCAAAAGAAATTGAACCGGTACAAGTAGAAGAATCTTTAGTGCCACCGCCAGTTGAAGTAGATGAGACTGATTTCGGTGTAGCAGGCAACGAAATAACCATTTCTGTTGAAGTGATGGATCCTAAAGCTGCCTCCTTCCCAGGCGGCCCAGATTCTTTAATGGCTTACTTAGCTTCCCAAGTGGAGCTCTTTATTTTACAAGATACCAATGAAACATTCCCTTTCGGAGAGCAAGTTTTTGTTGTATTTGAGGTAGGTACTGACGGGCAAATCCTCAATCCTAAAGTAGAATTAGGTTATGACGCTTTTCTCGATTCAGCTGCCTTGCGAATTATAAGAGACATGCCAAAATGGGAGCCAGCCACAAACGAACTCGATGAACCTGTTGTTTCAACTAACCGTGTAACCGTTACGTTCGATTTATTCTTAGATGAGGATATGTCAGATTTTGAAGATTGGGAGGAAACCGACCAAAATAATTTCAAATCACATTGGGCGAGTTTTGAATTTGGCACAAGCCTCAATACAAATGGGATGTTCAGTTTTGACCCCAATTTTGAAAATAATCCAGAATGGGAAAATGTACCTACCAAAAGTTCAGTTTTTAACCTGAATCTTTTTGCCTATAATTTCAAGCTCATCGATCAATATTTAAAGTTCTCAACAGGCTATGGTTTTAGTTTCATCAATACTGAATTCAATGCGCCTTATGTCCTACAACACACGAACAATTCAGTAAGTGCTGTCTTGGATACAACGCAGGCTTTGAAGCGCAACTCGCTATATGGCGTTTATTTTACGGTTCCGTTACTCTTTGAAATCACTAATAAAGGCAGTTTTAAAGATGCTTTTTATATGAATTTAGGTGTGGTAGCTGGTGCTCGTATCTACAGCCATCAAAGACAAACAGGAACTTATGAGAATGGCGACAAATTTGAATCGGTAACGAAGTCTAAGTTTAATTTAAACCCGTATATGCTTGATGCTGCTGTCAGACTAGGCTATGGTCACTTTGGTGTCTTTGCTAATTATGCTTTACTCAGTACCTTCAAAAAGGACATGACCGCAACGATTTATCCTTTGCGTTTTGGGGTGTCGTTAAATATTCCACAATAAAAACCTTAGTAGGAATTAAGGAATTAAGGAATTAAGGAATTAAGGAATTAAGGGTCATTTATAATTCACTAAAGAAGAGTGCAGCTGGGTTATTTCCTGCTAACCAAGATTTTGCATCCATTCTTTTCTTGCCTTCCATTTGTAACTCCGTAACCAGTAAACTCTCATTATTTCCACAAGGGAACAAAATGCCATTGGAATGTGCCGTTGGCCCATCGTTTCTATGACAGCTGACCTCAGCTATTTCTGATTCAAATATTTTAAATTGCACCCAATCATTTTTGGTCTGGGACCACAATTTACACCAAGCTCCAGGGTACGGATTTAAGCCTCTAATTAGGTTGTGTAAATCTTGCGCGGAGTGGCTCCAGTTTATGCTTGTATTTTCTTTAAAAAGTTTGGGTGCAAGCGCGCTTTTCCCTTCAATGGCGTGCTGTAATGTCGGCTGGATTTCACCTTCGGCCAGTTCATTGGTTGTAAGAAGTGTCAGTTGGGCTCCTGCCTCTTGAAGCAAATCGTGCAATTGCCCCACATTCATGTTTGGCCCAATTTCAACCTCGGTTTGCTTGAGAATGGCACCTGCGTCAATTTGTTCATTGATCAAAAAGGTAGTCACACCCGTTTTTGTTTCGCCATTGATGATGGCCCAATTGATAGGAGCCGCCCCACGGTAGGCAGGGAGCAAGCTCGCATGTAAGTTAAAGGTGCCTAGTGGTGGCAATTTCCAAACAATATCTGGTAACATCCGAAATGCGACCACCACAAATAGATCTGCGTTCCATTTGTTGAGTTGTTCAATAAACTGTTCGTCTCTGAGTTTTTCGGGTTGTGCTAATGCTAAATTTTGTTCAAGTGCATACTGCTTCACAGCACTTTGGTGCATAAGCTGTCCACGGCCCGCAGGTTTGTCGGCAACAGTAACTACACCAACAATTTCATGATGACTACGATGGAGTTCGTCTAGAATGCGTACAGCAAATGCTGGCGTTCCCATAAAAACAATGCGCAATGACTTTTTCATACGGTTTTATTTTGCCAAGATACGTTTCTTAAATAAAGAATGGAAATGAGGCCGAGTAAGCCAAAATAGATGTATTCTACCGTCCAGATCCAAAAAATATCTAGGTTCCAAACCTTGATAAATAAGTAACAAAATAGGGCATAAACCCCTACTGTAAAAAACTCAATGAGCATCGAATGTAGTGTGTTTCCGCTTCCGTGTATGGTTTGAAAGTACACAGAAATGAAGCCAAAAACAAGAATAGATACGGCAATCAGGCGTAAAATATCTGCACTTTTTTGCACGTAGGCTTCTGCCGGATTCACCATCCGTATCATGGCTTCAGGATAAAAGACTGCGCCATGAAACGTTAACAACATAAAGCACAAAGTAAGGAATTGGATGCGTCGTTGGATAATCGGAATCTGCTCAAATTTTTTCGCGCCAAGGTACTGTGAAATATAGGTTTTAGTTGTGCCTGCAAATCCCCATATCGGAACAAATGCTAAAAAATAAATGGATCTAATATTCTGAGAAACCGTCAAGTCAAAGGTGCCTTTTTGCTCGAGCCACGTGAAAAAAAGCGTCCAGGTTGCCAGTGCTGAAAAACCTTGTAATAAGAGGGGGCTGCCCACCTTGAGTAATTCTTTGAGTGAGCCAAGGTGCGGTTTAAAATAAGACAGCAGTTGGTAATTTTTTCTTTCTTTTGAAAACCAAAGAAAACCAAGCATACTGAGCATACCAATGGCATCTGCCATTGTTGAAGCCAGGGCTGCCCCTTTGATGCCGAGTTCAGGAAGGCCCCACTCTCCAAAAATCAGTAAATAAGCAAGTAAAGCATTAGAACTTGCAGTTAAAACCGAGGTAACTAAGACCACCCATGATTTTCCTTCAGCCAAAAAGAAAGATTGAATGGCCAACGTAATCATGGCAAAAAACAAAGAAAAACTCCGCTGTTCAATATAAATTCCTTGTAAATGCGCAATTTGTTTTTGCTCAGAATAAGCATAGACTAAATCAGGCATCATGAAGTACAAGACAGAGAAGAGGAGCAAAGCCAATGCAATCAAAACCCAAACCGTAGTGCCAAAAACCTGCCCAATAAGCTCTTTGCGGTCTTGTCCGATACGCCTCGCAATAATAATTTGTGCACCATCGGCCATTCCTGCCAAGCACATGTATAAGGTAACGTAAAGTAAGCCAGCATTTCCAACGGCGTCAAATTCGGCAGTAGAGTGCCGTGCAATCAAGGAAGCATCGGTGAGCAATACAATAGATTGAATGAAGCCCGTGACCATCATGGGTAGGGCTACCCCAAGTATTGTCCGATAGTTGAGTGCGAGCATCAGTCGATTTGAATTACTAAACCTTTTAAATAAGCGCCTTCAGGGTGAAAAGCTTGAATGGGGTGGTCAGCAGGTTGCTGCAGTTGCTCGAGAATACGGCAAGAGCGCCCTGCCTCAATAGCAGCTGCAATAACTGTATTGGTAAAAAGTTGGGTGTCAACTACCTGAGAACAAGAAAAAGTAAAAATGAAACCTCCTGGTTTAATTTGTCGAATGGCGTGTGCATTCAATCTTTTGTAACCTTGGATGGCTTGGTGTCTTTTGTCGCGGTGTTTGGCAAAAGCTGGCGGATCCAGTACAATGATATCGTAGTCTTCGGGCAAGTCTTTCATGTAGTCCATGGCGTCGTCAACGATGGAAGCATGCTTGCTTTCAAAACCATTTAATGCTACGTTGTCGTCAGTTAAGGCAATTGCTTTTTTTGAACTATCGAGTGAATGTACCAATTCAGCATTGTTGTTCAAAGCTTGAAGACTAAAACCACCTGAATAACAAAAAGTATTGAGTACTTTTTTGCCTTGTGCGTATTTGCCGAGTAAGGCTCGGTTTTCACGTTGATCAATGAAAAAACCGGTCTTTTGGCCGTTGATCCAGTCGATGTGGTACTTCACACCATTTTCAAGTGCTAAATGCGGCACTTCTACAGCGCCATACAAATAAGCATCTTGAACTTCCTGACGCTTAGGAAGCGTGTCTGAAGATTTTGAATAAACAGCCTTGAGGTCTTTGCCCAATACCTGAACCAATGCTGCGGCGATGAGCTCAACTTGTTTGTACATCCCTATTGAATGACACTGAATAACAGCAACACCCGCATAATAATCAATAATGAGGCCTGGTAGCTGATCACCTTCGCCATGACAAAGTCTAAAGATGTTGTTGTCTGCTCTGAGTAGTCCAATTCTTTTGCGCAGCTCAAATGCATTTTGCAAACGACGCTCATAAAAAGCTTGATCAATGGTTTCATAATCGAAACTCAACATTCTGACGGCAATGGTCGCATGCTGGAAGTGCCCTATACCCAGAACTTGCTGTTTTTTTGTAGTTAAACAAACGAGGTCGCCATCTTGAAGTTCTGTAGTTTCATCTGCTATGGCGCCTGAAAAAACCCAGGGGTGTTTTCGGAGAATTGATTGCTCTTTGCCTTTGGTAATGGTCAGAAGGGGATATAACATGTGCAAAAATAGCTTGAAAAAGCGTACATTTACCAAAAATCAAGATATGGCTAACAAACGCATCCTCAAGAGAAATATCAACGAAATGGTATTTGACGTAGTTGAAGAATGTTTCTTTTTCGAAATGACCGCTCCATCAAAATCAGACAAATCTGCTCAACTCATCGATGAAGCAGCTGATTTTCAAGATGCCATGCTTTCAAAAATCAATAAAGCTAAAGGTAAAGCTGAGTTCAGAGCAATTGCTACTGAAGTAGAAGCAAAAGCCGTTTACTTTGTTGATGCCCTCAACGGACTGAACAAATAAGTCACATCTATGCTTGGCATAGATACCTTCACACTCGCACTTCTTTTGGCTGCACTCATGATCCTGCTCTGGATCACTGAGTGGATTCCAATTTACCTAACCGCTTTGTTCCCGATTTTACTCGGTGCTCCGCTGGGTTTACTCACCCCAAAAGAACTAGCGGGCTGCTATGGCGATGCCAATATATTTTTATTCTTTGGAGGTTTTGTTTTGGCGCTCGGCCTTGAAAAATGGGGCGTGCATGAGCAAATCGCTCGTCGAATTATAAAAATTGTTGGCGATCAAAAATCAAAGATACTACTTGGTTTTATCCTCAGTACTGGTCTGATATCCATGTGGATCTCCAATACGGCCACGGCACTCATGATGCTGCCAATGGCGGTTGCTGTCATTGAAGCCATGCCAGTTTCACATCGAGAATCCAGATTCAGTGCTTTGCTCATGTTGTCTGTTGCTTATGCAGCTAATATCGGCGGTGTGGGCACTTTGATAGGTTCTCCTCCTAATACCCAAATGGCCTCCATTTTAGCTGAAAACTTCCATATTCAAGTGAGTTTTCTCGATTGGATGAAAATTGGATTGCCTTTAGCCATTACACTCCTCGTGATCATGTACCTTTTGTTTCACTATTTGCTTGGAGCTGAGCGCAAGGATGTTCACGATTTACATTTCCACACTTTACCGTGGTCAAAACCGCAAAAACGGGTCCTTTGGATATTTTCTATGGTGGCGATACTCTGGATTTTTAGAGAGCCCATCGTTGCCTGGACTGGTATTCCTTATCGGGATGAAAATGCAGCAATTTTAGGAGCGCTAGCGCTGTTCTTGCTGCCTAATGGTGATGATAAGCAAACACTTTTAAAATGGTCGGACACTGAAAAACTTCCTTGGGGTATCCTGTTGTTATTCGGCGGAGGTTTAGCAATGGCAGCCATCCTCGAGAAAAATGGTATTCTTAAAAGTTTATCTGCTTATTTCAATTTTGCCGACGGGATCAATCCAATCATTTTGATTTTCATACTCACAGCGCTGGCCATTTTTATTTCTGAAGTGCTATCAAATTTGGCGATGGTAACCGTTTTTATCCCAATAGTTGGTGTATTTGCCGAACAGACGCAGACGCCACTTTTTCCATTGGCGATGGCCTTGACTTTAGGTGCTAGTTTAGCGTTTATGATGCCTGTTGGCACGCCGCCAAATGCTATTGTGTTTGGTTCAGGATATTTAAAAATCAAACAAATGGTCCGCATTGGGTTTATTTTAAACATCATTAGTCTTCTACTGATAGGTCTTTTTATAGTTTTGTTACAATAATTGAAACAATATTATTATTTTTCCTAGCTAAACCAATTATATGCTTACTATAGAACGCTTGTTTGATGTCCCAAGACATCAGCTAAAAAATTATCCGAATGCCAATATGTTTGTCACAAAAACAGCAGGTATTTGGGTTCCGATGTCTACCGCCGATTTTTTAGATGCTGCTATGCAGGTTTCGCGAGGTTTGATGGCGCTTGGTGTACAGGCGGGTGATCGCGTAGCTGTAGCAAGTAATAATCGCGTAGAATGGAACATACTTGATATCGCAGTGCAGCAAGCCGGAGCCATTTTGGTCCCGCTTTATCCAAATATCTCTGAATCGGATTATCGATTTATATTAAATGATGCAGGTGTAGAAATTTGCGTAGTTTCTAATCAAGAGTTGGTGGATAAAATCACGCATATCAAGGCTGAAGTACCAACTTTAAAGCATCTGTTTTCCTTTGATCAAGTGCCAAATTGCACGCATTGGTCAGAAATTGAAGCAAATAAGGGTAGTGTTGAAGTCGCGGCTGTTGAGGAGCGCATGAAGGAGGTAAAGGCTGCTGATTTAGCGACCATCATTTATACTTCTGGCACCACCGGTAATCCAAAAGGTGTCATGTTATCTCATTCGAATATTTTATCAACGGTTGGGGCCTGTATAGATCCAATCCCTGCAGATAAGAATTCAAAAGTTTTGAGCTTTTTACCGGTTTGTCATATCTACGAGCGCATGCTTCATTATTTGTACATGTACATTGGTTGCTCCATACATTTTGCTGAATCGATGGATACCATCGGCGACAATATTCGCGAAGTGAAACCCGATGTATTTTCTGCAGTACCAAGGCTCATTGAGAAAGTATTTGATAAAATCATGGCCAAGGGCGAAGAGCTTTCCGGAATTAAAAAAGCACTTTTTTATTGGGCGGTTAGTGTTGCTGAAGAATACGATGTGATTGGTAAGTCACCAATTTATAAGATCAAGTTAGGTATCGCTCGCAAACTTATTTTTTCTAAGTGGCAAGAAGCACTTGGTGGGAATGTCAAGGCGATTGCCTCTGGATCAGCCGCCTTACAGCCAAGACTCGCTAGAATATTTTTGGCTGCGGATATTCCAATTCTAGAAGGATACGGCCTTACTGAAACATCGCCAGTAGTTACCGTCAATAATTTCAACACAGGTATCAGAATTGGTTCTGTTGGGCCACTTGTTGACAAGGTACAGGTTAAAATTGCTCCTGATGGTGAGATTCTTGTAAAAGGACCTAATGTAATGATGGGTTATTACAAGAACGAAGAAGCCACTAAAGAAGTATTTGATGCTGAGGGGTGGTTTTGCACAGGCGATATCGGCGAATTTCAAGAAGGAAAATTCTTGCGCATTACTGATCGTAAAAAGGAAATATTTAAGACTTCTGGTGGTAAGTACATTGTACCACAAGCCATGGAAAACAGGCTCAAGCAATCTCGTTTTATTGAACAAGCGATGGTGATTGGAGAAGGGGAAAAATTCCCAGCCGTCATGATTGTGCCTAATTTCGCTTTTGTAAAGGAATGGGCGAAGCGCCATAACACCAATTTTGATTCGAGTAGCAATGCAGACATCATTTCTCAAGAAATATTGGTCAAACGTATTCAAAGAGAGCTCGATGAGATCAATAAAGAATATGGTTCTTGGGAACAACTGAAGCAGTTCAGACTCTTGCCAAATGAATTTAGTATTGAGGGCGGAGAACTGACACCAACACTTAAATTCAAACGCAAGAAAATTCTAGAAAAATACCAAGATATTTACAAGCAGATTTACCCTGCTTAAATTCGTTTGAAAGACATAAAAAAAGCCGGCTGAAAAGCCGGCTTTTTTTATAAGTGTTTGGTTAGCTTAGTGCTTTCCTGAAGAACAGCAAGACTTCTGAGTTGTACTCGAAGAAGAGCAACCAGATTTTTGTGTTTGGCTAGAAGAAGAGCAGCAGCTACCGCTTTTTTTCTTCTTTTTGCGCTTGTCATCGTCTTTTTTAGAGATTTCAATTCCGTTTACAGCTGCATAAGCTGTAGTTGCCATAGATCCTACGAAAGTAGTAAGGGCGATTGCTACAAATACTTTTTTCATGGTGTGTTTTTTTATAAAATTACAAATTAATTCAAACTTCCAAGCTTGGTGAGTTTGGCTTTTACTTTTTGATTGAGTTGCACATCAATTTTCGTGCCCAAAGGTAAAAATAAGTCTACACGAGAACCAAATTTAATAAAGCCAAATTCGGCTCCTTGTTGTGCGTTATCGCCTTCTTGTGCATAATAACAGATTCTTCGGGCGAGGGCCCCAGCAATTTGTCTGAATAAAATTTCTTGTCCGTTAGCGTGTTTAACTACACAAGTGCTGCGTTCGTTGTCTGTGCTGCTCTTCGGATGCCAAGCGACTAAAAACATGCCAGGATGGTACTTTGTATAACTCACCTCTCCTGAAATTGGGTAATAGTTCGCATGAACGTTGAGCGGTGACATAAAAATAGAAACTTGAAGGCGTTTGTCTTTGAAATATTCAGTTTCTTCTACTTCTTCAATCACAACTACTTTGCCGTCAGCCGGACACATGATGTCAAGGGCTGCACCTGTACAGGTTCTGCTCGGAATTCTAAAAAACTGAACCACCAAATAAAGCAGCACGAAAAAACCTAGTTCAAGAAATAGAAACAGGCCAAAAAGTGCTTCGAAAAGTAGGTAGTAATTGAGTGCACTAAGGCCAAGGAACAGTCCGAAACTGCCAAGCATTATGGAACGCCCTTCTCTGTGAAATGTCATCATCGCCAATAAAGATATATAATGGACCAACAATAAAAAAATGGAATAGCAAATAAGGCAGCGTCAAAACGATCGAGTACTCCGCCGTGACCGGGTAGGATAGTCCCGCTGTCTTTAATACCTAGACTACGTTTGAACAAGGATTCAAGAAGGTCGCCGAAAATAGCACAAGGCGCAATAATTACAGCGGAAATGACCCAGAATAAAATTTCACCTTGGTTAATATAGGCGCCAATAATAAAGCCCAAGAGCACCGTAAAAAACAAACCTCCGATGGTACCTTCCCAGGTTTTTTTTGGAGAAATGCGCTCAAAAAGTTTGTGTTTTCCTAGCTTTCTTCCGGTAAAATAGGCAAAGGAATCATTGGTCCAAATCAAAAGAAACATCCCGAGCACTTTGGGAAGAGTTGAGGTGTCTCTGACGTGTAAGTCGATGCTGAGGTAAAAAGGCACCACCACGTAAATGATCCCAAACACCAGCACTGAAATGTTGAGTAAGGGATGTTCGTGCTTGGCCCAAAGTTCATTCAAGATAAGTGTAAAGAACAAGGGGAAAATAAGTGTGAGTGATATGACTGAATACCATTCAAAGCTAATCCCTACTAAAAGCACATAGATAAATATGCCGATGAAGAGTCCTATTTCTTTGGATACTTCGACAATTTCATGATTTTTGAAAAAACGGTAAAACTCCCAGAGGCCTACCACCATGAAAAATGAAAAGACAAGTGCAAAGATGTAGGGGTTCCAGAGCATAGAGCCAATCACCACCACCCCAAAGATGCTGCCTGTTATGATTCTTTGCCCAAGGTTACCCAACATATTTTAAGATGCGGTTTCTTCTGAATTTGCGTCAGCGTTTCCAGCTGGGTTTTCTGCCGAATTCTCTGCCGAAGTTTCTTCCGTTGTTTCAGAAGCGTTTTCTTCAACTGATGTTTCGGCTTGCTCATCCGATGGATTTTCAGGAGCAGTTTCAGGAAGTTCTGCAACAGATTCTGCCGTCACTTCAGGTTGCGTTTGCTCTGGTTCAGGATCCCAAGGACGCTTCCCAAAAACATCCTCGAGGTCTTCTTTAAAGATTACCTCTGATGTTAAGAGACGACCAGCTACTTGTTCAAGTTGTTCTTTGTGTTCGCCGAGTAATTGCAATGCTCTTTGATATTGGCTTTCGATGAGTTTGCTCACTTCTTCATCGATGATTTTTGCGGTATCATCAGAATAAGGTTTGGTAAATGCATCACGGCCCTGAGAATCATAGTAGGAGATGTTACCAACGCGTTCGTTCAGACCATAGATTGAAATCATGGCATAAGCTTGTTTGGTTACACGCTCGAGGTCTGATAGTGCTCCGGTTGAAATTTTATTGAAAATCAATTGCTCTGCAGCTCTACCACCCAACGTTGCACACATGTCGTCGAGGAGTTGTTCAGTGGTGGTGATGCTGCGCTCTTCTGGCAAATACCATGCTGCACCCAAAGATTGTCCGCGCGGAACAATGGTTACTTTCACCAAAGGGTTGGCATATTGTAATAGCCAAGAAACAGAAGCATGACCAGCTTCGTGGAAGGCAATCGTTTTCTTTTCTTCTGGAGTAATAATTTTATTCTTCTTTTCAAGACCACCAATAATGCGATCGACGGCATCAAGGAAGTCTTGCTTTTCAACGTGCTTCTTGTTATGACGTGCGGCAATAAGTGCGGCTTCGTTACACAAATTAGCGATATCGGCCCCAGAGAAACCAGGCGTTTGCTTGGCAAGGAAATCGACGTCAATTTCTGTAGAAAGTTTAATGGGCTTGAGGTGGACACCAAAGATTTCTTTACGCTCATTGAGGTCAGGCATGTCGACATAAATTTGACGATCAAAACGACCTGCACGCATTAGGGCGCTATCTAGGACGTCAGCACGGTTGGTAGCCGCCAAAATAATGACCCCAGAGTTGGTGCCAAAACCATCCATTTCTGTTAAAAGTTGATTGAGCGTGTTTTCGCGTTCGTCGTTGGTATTGAAACCATTGTTTTTACCGCGCGCCCTACCGATGGCATCAATTTCATCGATGAAAATAATGGAAGGTGCTTTTTCTTTGGCCTGTCTAAAGAGGTCTCGGACACGAGAGGCTCCTACACCAACAAACATTTCAACGAAATCTGAACCAGAAAGTGAGAAGAATGGTACTTTGGCTTCGCCTGCAACAGCTTTAGCTAGAAGGGTTTTGCCTGTTCCTGGAGGGCCTACCAAAAGCGCACCTTTTGGAATTTTTGCACCTAGTTCTGTGTATTTTTTTGGGTTTTTGAGGAACTCGACAATTTCTACAATTTCCTCTTTTGCACCTTGAAGTCCTGCAACATCTTTGAAAGTAACGTTGGTGCTTTTGCCTTTTTCATAGACCTGTGCACGAGATTTACCGATATTGAAGATTTGGCCGCCACCACCGCCAGCACCGCCACCGCCAGACATTCTGCGCATGACAAACATCCAGATCAAGACGATAATTCCGAAAGGAAGGAGGTAGCCTAAGATTTGGGCAATCCAGTTAGTTTCAATGACGTTTTCGTAGTCGCTGTATTTGCGGTCATCGAGCGCTTTTTCAAAGTTGGCATGGTTGCCAATGTTCTCGAGTTCAAAAACCAAGCGGTTTAAGTCAGCTTTCTTACCGTTTACAACTTTGCGCATATTCGGAAAATCGAGCTTTTTGTGCGTGTTGATGTACTGAACACCGTCTTTGCGCAATTGGAAACGCGCGGAACTTTGGTTAACAATTTTGATGTTCTTGACACCTTTAGCCTCGACCAACTCTAATAAAGATTCTTTGTATTTGATGGTCGTGCTGGTTTCGCTATTGACATAAAGATGCGTGCTCACGAGTAAAATCACGAACGCAACATAAATCCAATAAACGGATAGCGGGTTTTTTCTTTTTTCTTCTGACATAAGGAGAGGTCTTAAATATTTGGAACATCCGTTCTTTTGGCATCGGCCCAGAGGTCTTCGATGTCATAAAACGAGCGCGCATCTTTGTAAAAGATATGACAAACCACATCAATGTAATCTAATAAAATCCATTCGGAGTTAGATTTTCCTTCGGTGCGCCATGGTTTTTCTTTGAGTTCTTTTCTAGTATTGCGCTGAACCGAGTTGGCGATACCATCTACTTGGGTGCTAGATTCACCGCTACAAACCACAAAGAATTCGCAGACTGCGCTGTCTAACTCTCTGAGATCAAGAATGGTAGTGTCCTGTGCTTTATTGTTTTGCATTCCTTCAATGATTGCATCCAAAAGGAGTTCTGAAGGGCTTGATTTTTTCTTTTTTGCCATGTATGTCTTTCTAGTACAAAACTAACTGATAAATTTGAACCGACAGACTTCAAGCATGACCAAATTAGGATCAGAAATACATCATTTATCGGTAGTAGACTCTACGAACAATTATGCTGCCAAACTTATTTCCGATGGCCAGATGCAAAATGGGTCGGTAATTATGGCAGACTTTCAGACCAATGGTCGGGGTCAACGCGGTCATACATGGCAGTCTGTCAGTCAAGATAACTTGTTGTTTTCGCTCGCTTTTCAGCCAGTTTCTATTGCAGCAGATCAACAAATTCGTATCAATTGGTATACTGCCCTTATTTGGATAAAATGCTTCAAACGCTTTTCCATTGACGCACAAATTAAGTGGCCAAATGACATTTTTGTTGGTACACAAAAGTTAGGCGGAATTTTAATCGAGCAGCAAATTCAAGGGTCCACAATAGCTTGGTCTGTTGTAGGTTGCGGTATCAATGTAAACGCCGCCCCAGCTTTACCAAATGCAAGTAGCTTGTTTGAATTGACCAAGGTTCGTTTTCAGCCAAAGACAGTTCTCAAGGAATTTTTGGATTTATATAACGGTCAAATCCAGCTGCTTTTCGGTGACTTTCAAGAACTCAAAGTTGCTTTTGAAACAGAACTGTTTGGCAAAGACACTATTCAAGAATTTATCGATGCACAGCAACAAGCTTGGCCTGCTAAAATTATCGGGGTAGATGAGCAGGGTAAATTACTTCTTGAAAAAAAACAAGTTGTTCAGGCCTATGACCTTCAGCAAGTCAGACTCGTTCTGCCAGCGTAAATATTAGCAAGCAATTAAAAATTATTGGAGGGCGGCACTTAAATTAACTGCCATTTCTTGCAATAGTTTTTGCAAAGGTTTTTCAATTAACATTTTAAGCATCATGTTGACATCGGCATTGATCTCGATGTGTCCGGTCGTAAGGCCTTCGTTGGTATTGAAGAAAATCTGAAGATCGAACGGAAAAGGATTTGACTTGCTTCCTTTAAATTGCATGCAACTGTCTGAGCAAGCGGCTTTCTCTAGCGTTAGCTGAAAATTACCGACGGCTTTGAAGCTAAAACCAGTTTCATTTAATTGAAAATCAGAGGTCTGGGCTTTAGGGAGTAGGTGTTCAAAATTGGCGCAATCTGAGAGATACGCTTGTACTTTTTCAAGATGAGCCGCAAAGGAAAATACCTGACTTTTAATTTTGACCATGATTTATGCTTGCTTCCAAGTGCTTGGGTTGTTGCGCCAAGCTTGAAGTGTGGCGTTGTCGGCCTCAGTTACATAGTTTGTATTGGTAGCCACTTCAATGAGTGTTCCGTAGTCTGTGAGGGTAGTAAAAGGGCATTTTGCCGCTTCAAATTGTTGGTCAGCAAGGGCAAAGCCATAAGAGAAAATGGCAACCAAACCTTTGACATCAAGTCCGCCTTGGCGTAAGGCATCAACTGCCTTCAGGCTGCTGCCACCAGTAGAAATGAGGTCTTCAATGACCACAACGCGTTGTCCAGCTTCATAGGCGCCTTCGATGAGGTTTTCCATGCCGTGTCCTTTGGCACTGCTGCGCACATAAATAAAAGGTAAGCCGAGTTCTTGAGCAATCAAGGCGCCCTGAGCGATACCGCCTGTGGCTACACCTGCAATGACGTCTGGTTTGCCAAAATGATCGAGGATCGTTTGGGCGTAACCCTGACGAATGAAAGTGCGCACCTCAGGAAAACTCAAGGTAATGCGGTTATCGCAATAAATTGGAGATTTCCAGCCTGAAGCCCAAGTGAAGGGATTTTCAGGTTGTAAGCGTACTGCTTTTGTTTTGAGTAGCAATTCAGCTACCTTTAGGCTCAGATCTTTATTCACTTTCATGCCGCAAAAATACAAAGTTTTCCTCGATAAAAATTGGATTCTCTTTACAGATTCTGCTCCTTCTTCAAATGAAAGCGCGCAAGAAATCGCCCAAAATGAGCTAGACGAAATCCTTGATTTTAAAGCATTGGAAGTGCTTTTTGCTCAAAAAGGCTCGCTTATTTGTCAAGTCGAAGAACCAATGGAGGCCCTGCGTTTATTTTTCAAGAACTTCAAATTTGTGCGCACCGCAGGTGCTTTGGTAAAACAAGTGAACGCTGACTCCTATCTTTGGATGCGACGTTTTGATCACCTCGACTTACCCAAAGGAAAAATCGAAAAAGGGGAAAATGAATTACAAGCAGCATTTCGCGAAGTTCAGGAGGAAACCGGCTTGAATGGCGAATTGCTATTTGAGCGAGATTTAGGGCAAACCTATCATGCGTATGAAATGAAAGGAAAATCCTACTTAAAAGAAAATCATTGGTTTGCTTTGAATTATACCGGAGAAACAAACATTGCTCCACAAACCGAAGAAGGCATCGAATCGGTCTTTTGGCTCGAAGAAAGCAGCTGGAAATCGCGGCTAGACGAATGTTATGAGGGTTTAAAAGAGTTGCTGCAAAGCACTTGCTAAAATTGTGTTAATTTTAGGCCTTCACAGTTTTGAATTACTTAATATTGTTATTCAAAATGTTTGTTTATTTGTTATCAAAACCCTTGAATCATGAAATATCTACACCTGTCTTTTTTCCTAGTAATTAGTTCAGTTTTCTTTGCGCAAGCACAACCAAAAACCAAAAAAGAGGCGCAACCACCATTGAAGTTCACGGTCTTAGAAATTGAAAGACAAAATATTCCATATGGTTCAGAAGATCTTTTTGTTTTTGAATTCAAAAACACTTCTAAAAAAGCAGCAGTGATCACAAATGTTCAGACCAGCTGTGGTTGTACGGCTGCTGAGCGTCCTGAAACACCAATCCGTAAAGGAAAAAAAGGCGTCATTAAAGTTCATTACGATACCAAAAGAGTAGGTGGGTTTACTAAAACCATAACCGTATTTTCAAATGTGGGTGATCCAATTGTCTTGACGATCAAAGGCAGTGTGCTTTCTCCTTCTGATTCTCCGGTTACCAACTAAACGCTGCTTGCGCTAGCGCCTAGATATTTGCTATCTTTGCACTTTTACAAGCAGAGTCATGGAGATTGCAAAAAACTACGAGCCGCAACTTGCGCAAGAAAAATGGTATCAACACTGGATTGAAAAAGGGTATTTTCATTCAAGCCCGGATCACCGTGAGCCATACACAGTAGTTATTCCACCGCCCAATGTAACCGGTGTGTTGCACATGGGCCATATGCTCAATAATACCATTCAAGATGTGTTGGTTCGCCGTGCAAGAATGCTCGGAAAAAATGCATGTTGGGTACCAGGCACCGACCACGCTTCTATTGCCACAGAAGCAAAAGTTGTTCAGAAATTAAAGGCCGAAGGCATCTCTAAATCTGACCTCACCCGCGAAGAATTTCTTGCCCATGCTTTTGAATGGAAAGAAAAGCATGGCGGCATTATCCTTGAGCAACTCAAGCGTCTTGGTGCTTCTTGTGATTGGGAACGCACGCATTTCACCATGGATCCTGAGTACTCTGAATCTGTTATCAAAGTATTCATTGACCTCTATCAAAAAGGTAAAATTTACCGTGGTATCCGCATGGTGAACTGGGATCCAGAAGCCCTTACCGCACTTTCTGATGAAGAAGTAAACTACAAAGAGGTCAACTCAAAGCTCTTTTACGTTCGCTATAAAATTGTAGGTGAGCAAGATCAATTCTTAACTATTGCTACAACCAGACCAGAAACCATTCTTGGTGACACCGCTATTTGCGTGCACCCTGAAGACGAGCGCTATCAAAAACTCATTGGTAAAACGGTTCTTGTACCTATCATCAACCGTGAAATCCCAGTCATTGCCGATACCTATGTTGACAAAGAATTTGGTACCGGTTGTTTGAAAGTTACACCTGCTCACGATACCAATGACTACGAACTTGGTCAAAAACACAACTTACCAAGTATTGACCTTTTCAATGACAACGGCACACTCAATGACAACGGAGCCCATTACGCTGGCAAAGACCGTTTTGAAGTGCGTCGAGAAATCGAAAAAGAACTCCACGATAAAGGATATTTAGTCAAAACTGAAGACATCATCAATAAGGTTGGTTTTTCTGAGCGCACCAACGCGGTCATTGAACCAAAATTATCATTACAGTGGTTTGTCTCGATGAAAGAGTTGGCTCAGCCCGCCCTTGACAACGTTATGAATGGCAACATTCAGTTCCACCCTGAGAAATTCAAAAACACGTATCGCCACTGGATGGAAAACGTCAAAGATTGGTGTATTTCCAGACAACTATGGTGGGGACACCGAATTCCGGCATGGTATTACAGCAATTTGCCTGCTGATTTCGTTGTGGCCACTACTCAAGAAGAAGCTCTAAAGCTTGCTTCGGAAAAAGCGGGCCGAGAAATCACAGCTTCAGAATTACGCCAAGACGAAGATGTGCTAGACACTTGGTTTTCAAGTTGGTTGTGGCCAATTTCGGTTTTCAACGGCCTGACCCAACCCAATAATCCTGAAATTAATTACTATTATCCAACCAATGACCTCGTTACCGCCCCTGAAATCATGTTTTTCTGGGTAGCGCGCATGATCATTGCTGGCTATGAATACCTCGGTGACCTTCCTTTTAAGAATGTCTATTATACCGGAATTGTCCGCGATAAATTAGGCCGCAAAATGTCTAAATCATTAGGCAATTCACCGGACCCAATTGAGCTCATTGAAAAATTTGGTGCCGACGGCGTTCGCGTAGGTATCCTCATTTCTTCTCCTGCCGGAAACGATCTTCCGTTTGACAGCTCACAATGTGAACAAGGCCGTAACTTTACCAATAAAATTTGGAATGCATACCGCCTCGTTTCTTCATGGGAAGTACGCGATATCGAACAACCCATCTCTAGTAAAATAGCCATTGAATGGTTTGAAAACCGCTTCAATCAGGTACTCACTGAAATCAATGATCAATTTGATAAATTCCGTATTTCAGAAGCCCTGATGGCAACTTACAAGTTAGTATGGGACGATTTCTGTTCTTGGTACCTTGAAATGATTAAGCCAGGTTATGAGCAGCCTATTGATCAACAAACACTCAATAGCACTTTAGCTTTCTTTGAGAAATTGCTCAAAATCTTGCATCCGTTTACACCGTTTGTAGCTGAAGAGCTTTATCATGCACTCAAAGAACGCGAAGCCGGAGACGACATCGTTATTGCTGCTTGGCCAGCAGTTCAGGCAGTTCAAGAAGCGCCATTAAAACGCTTTGCATACAACGAAAAGGTCATCGCAAACATTCGCAACATCCGCAAGCAAAACAACATCGCCACTAAAGTCAAACTAGAACTTTTCATCAAGGCCGATGCTGCACTAGCTACTGATGCAGATAGCGTTATTGTCAAGATGGGTAACTTATCAGTGCTGGCTTATGTTCAGGAAAAAGTTGCACAAGCCAATAGTTTTATCGTGGACGGCATTGAATTTTATGTGCCATTTGGAGAGGCTATTGACCTAGATGCTGAAAAAGAAAAGATTCAAGAAGAACTCGAGTATACCAAAGGTTTCCTAAAAAGTGTTCAAGGAAAATTATCCAATGAAAAATTTGTATCAGGTGCGCCAGATCAGGTGGTAGCTAACGAGCGCAAAAAAGAAGCGGATGCCCTTCATAAAATTGGTTTGCTTGAGGCAAAATTAAAAGAGCTTTAATTTTTTGTATTGAATCAAATAAACCGGAAGTCCACCCTACGGTTTTTTTGCTTGCCCTTTTCATTATCGTTGTTGTCAACGGGCTCTGCTTCGCCTTTAAACTGAATCTCAACGCGGTCTTTTGGCAGGCCATGCTGTTCAAAAAAGTTGAGTAATGCCTTAGCCCTGCGCGCCGATAAATCTAGGTTGTATACATCACTGCCGTCAGCATCAGTGTGCCCGGTTATCTGAATTCTTAGATCAGAATGGCTCTTGACCATCCTAATTAATTCTTTTAAATAACTTTCGTATTCAGGTCGAATAAGCGCTTTGTCGTAGTCAAAATAAATAGGCTGAAATTCAAAGAGCTGCAATTCCTGTTTGCGAATATTCGGAGCGGAAACCCCATCTTTTAATTCCTGTTCAAATCTTTGCAACCACTCTTTGGGTAGGTAGGCTGTTTTGTCCTTGCTGATTTCACCTTTGCTTTGATACAAAATGAGTCTGTAATTACCTCTATCTGAGGGCCCTTCTAAATACCCGGTCTGAGTATTGTAATTGAGTGAATAATTATTTGGCGTTAAAGCAAATTCAGGATTATAAAACCAAGTTGCTTTGAGCGTGGTCAAATCCAATTGTCCGTCTTTAAATTTTCCAACGATCGGATACACTGCGGCGCCTTTATCGTGTTCAATTCTGATTTGCCCATCCACAAAACCATTGGCAATATAAATATCGAGGTAAACGGGTAACATTTCCTTTTTTGAACTTTCGGCAGTAGTAAAAAGCATGCCCTGCCAAAAACCAGTCATTTTCTGCCCAAAAGCAAAAAATGAAAGCCAGAATAATGGTAAAAGATAGCTGCGCATAGCTTACTTATTCGTTAGTTTCTGAAATTTGTTCCATCCTAAAGGAAGAAGTCATTCATTTTTTATTTTCCTTGCATTCGAACCAAGATGATTTTAGCTTGTTTTTTAACTAGGATCACAAAATAAAATGATCTTTTTTACTTTAAATTGAACGTATGAAATGGATTCTTATTTTTTCAAGTTTTTTAATCATGAGCATGATGCCAGCAGAACAACAAACCATCTATCAGTTCAAAGTCAAAGACATTGACGGGAAAACCTTTGATTTTGCCACGCTTAAAGGCAAAAAAATCATGATAGTCAATACCGCATCTAAGTGCGGTTTAACGCCGCAATACGAGCAATTAGAGGCCTTATACGACAAATACAAAAACAAGAATTTTGTCATTGTAGGTTTTCCAGCCAACGATTTCATGAGTCAGGAGCCAGGTTCAGACAAAGAAATCGCTCAGTTTTGCCAATTGAATTATGGGGTGAGCTTTCCAATGATGTCAAAAATTTCTGTGAAAGGAAAAGATATGCATCCTGTGTATCATTTTTTAACAGAAAAAGCTAAAAATGGCTTAGAAGATAACAAAGTAGAGTGGAATTTCCAGAAGTATCTCATCGATGAAAAAGGACATTTAGTTCGCGTTGTTTCACCTCGTATTTTACCCAATGATCAAAGTATTATCGCTTGGATTGAAAAGTAACGAGCATCGTTGAAATATTGTTGATAAGTTCAGCCTTTTAGGCCTTGCTAAAGCCCCTATTTCGAGGGGCTTTTTTTTATTTTTGTTAACACGAGTTTAAAGAAATAAATCAAACCAAAGCAAAATGGCTGAAGACGAAAGAAGAGATAATTATTCGGCGGATAATATTCAAGTATTAGAAGGTTTAGAAGCAGTGCGTAAGCGCCCTGCGATGTACATCGGAGATGTCGGCATCAAAGGTTTACATCACTTAGTATACGAGGTTGTAGATAACTCCATCGATGAAGCCTTAGCAGGTTACTGTAATACGATCAATGTCTTTATCAACGAAGACAACTCCATTACTGTCACAGACAACGGTCGTGGTATTCCGACGGCCATGCACACCAAAGAAAAGAAGTCTGCATTAGAAGTCGTTATGACTGTTCTTCACGCAGGTGGTAAATTTGACAAAGACACTTATAAAGTTTCTGGTGGTTTGCACGGTGTGGGTGTGTCTTGTGTGAACGCGTTGTCTATTCACATGCACACAGTGGTGCATCGCGAAGGTAAAATTTTCGAGCAAGAATATTCTATTGGTAAACCACTTTACGCAGTTCGCGAAATCGGTACCTCAGACAAAACCGGTACTATCCAGACTTTTAAGCCTGATCATACCATCTTTGAATCTACAGAATACAACTTTGATACGCTTGCAGCACGCATGCGCGAATTGGCATTCTTGAACAAAGGTATCACCATTACCCTCACCGACAAGCGTCAGCTCGATGACAACGGTGATCCTGTATCAACTACTTATCATTCAGAAGGCGGTCTTAAAGAATTTGCGGCTTACCTCGATCGCAATCGCGAAGCGCTTATTTCCGATGTCATCTATTTTGAAGGAGAGCGCGAAGGCATTCCAGTAGAAGTTGCCATGACCTACAATACTTCTTACACAGAAAATATTCAGGCCTACGTCAATAACATCAATACACACGAAGGAGGAACGCACCTTTCTGGTTTCAGAAGAGGTTTGACCAACACGCTTAAAAAATACGCCACAGACTCAGGTATGTTGGCCAAAGAAAAAATTGAAATTGATGGCGATGACTTCCGTGAAGGTCTTACAGCTGTGGTTTCAGTAAAAGTACAAGAGCCACAATTTGAAGGACAAACCAAAACGAAACTCGGAAACAGAGAAGTTACTGCTCCAGTAAGCCAGGCCGTATCTGAAATGCTTTCGGCCTACCTCGAAGAGCATCCAGCTGAGGCTAAAATCATCGTTGAGAAAGTGATCCTTGCTGCTCGTGCCAGACACGCTGCTCGCAAAGCACGTGAAATGGTTCAGCGCAAAAACGTGCTTACCGGTTCAGGCCTACCTGGAAAATTAGCTGACTGCTCTGAAAAAGACCCAGCGGCTTGTGAGGTTTACTTCGTCGAGGGAGACTCCGCAGGTGGTACGGCTAAACAAGGTCGTGACCGTCATTTCCAAGCTATTATGCCTTTGCGTGGTAAAATCCTCAACGTAGAGAAGGCCATGCAGCACAAAATATTCGAGAACGAAGAAATCAAGAATATTTATACAGCCTTGGGTGTGCGCATCGGAACCGAAGAAGATTCTAAAGCATTGAACCTCGAAAAATTGCGTTACCACAAGATCATCATCATGTGTGATGCCGACGTCGATGGTTCGCATATCGAAACCCTCATCTTGACCTTCTTCTTCCGCTACATGAAAGAGCTCATCGAGAAAGGGTATATCTATATCGCAACGCCACCGCTCTATCAAGTAAAGAAAGGTACTAAATCTGTTTATGCTTGGAACGAAGACATGCGCGATCGCTTAATTCAAGAATTGAAAGGTGGCGGAAGTGAATCTTCAGTCAACGTTCAACGATACAAGGGTCTTGGTGAGATGAACGCAGAGCAACTTTGGGAAACAACCATGAACCCAGAAAGCCGCACTTTGCGTCAGGTTACCATTGAAAATGCAGCAGAATGCGATCAAATATTCTCTATGCTCATGGGTGATGACGTGCCACCGCGCCGTGAATTCATTGAAAAGAATGCAAAATATGCAAAAATTGATGCTTAAAAGCAGTTTCAATAAGCTTCAAAAACCGGGAATCCTATGGATCATCCCGGTTTTTTTTATGCTCTTTTTAGCGTTTAAAAACGTTAGTGTTTCAGATCGACACTGTTTGGCCTGCCCATCTTTGCATTCTGGTGAAATAATCCTCTCACACACTGCTTATTACTTTTCTTATAACGAAGAACACGAGCAAGCAAATTGGGTAGCCTATTTGCTCACCAAAACGCACTTGGGTTCAGGTGTAGAGCGTTCGGATCGTTTTATGGAA
This sequence comes from Bacteroidota bacterium, assembly GCA_041158525.1. GTDB lineage: Bacteria > Bacteroidota > Bacteroidia > Flavobacteriales_D > Crocinitomicaceae > UBA952. The sequence continues at coordinate 95,148 of JBEBBE010000027.1, forward strand.
GATCCGATCGTGAGTACGGGTACCGCTACCAACGCTGATTATGCAAAAAGTGGTTATGATCGCGGTCATTTGGCTCCTGCTGCTGACATGAGTTGGTCTGAAACTGTGATGCAAGAATCTTTTTATTATTCCAACATGAGCCCACAGTTGCCTGGGTTTAATCGCGGTATATGGAAGCGCCTTGAAGAACAAGTTCGTAGTTGGGCTGAGTTTTATGATTCTATTTATGTTGTTACTGGACCTGTTTTAAGCTCAGAGCTGCCTAAAATTGGCCCAAACCAGGTAAGTATACCAAAATACTATTTCAAAGCGCTCATTTCAATTAAAGCGAAGAAAGGCATAGCCTTTTTAATGCCAAATAATAAATCTGATTTAACAATTTTGGAATATGCCATGAGTATAGATCAACTTGAAAAGATGTTAGACCGAGATTTATTCCATGCACTGCCAGATCCACTCGAACAGCAACTTGAGTCTGTTCAGCATTCAATGCCATGAATCATTTTTAACTTTTGGCCATAAAAAAAACCGCTACATGAGCGGTTTTTGTATCATTTTAAAGCGTTGTAGCTTAGTGAATCTCGTTTGCGTAGGCTGCTGCATCTAGCAGTCCGTCGAATTCTGAGGCATCAGAAACACGAACTTTAACCATCCAACCAGCTCCGTAAGGATCTGAGTTTACCAATTCTGGGCTAGATTCAAGTGCTTCGTTGAATTCGATGATTTCACCAGCCATTGGCAAGAATAAATCAGAAACTGTTTTTACGGCCTCAACGCTGCCAAATACTTCTTCTTGAGCAAGAGTTTCACCAACAGTTTCAATTTCAACGTAAACGATGTCACCTAATTCGCTTTGTGCAAATTCTGTGATACCAATTGTAGCGATATCTCCTTCTAATTTAACCCATTCGTGGTCTTTGGTGTACTTAAGTTCTGCTGGAATATTCATGTGCTTTTGATTTCTTACAAATGTAAACATTTTGTGCAAAAGCGCCTCATTTCAGTGCTTTTCTTTGCAGAACAGAATGCTTAACTTTGCAACATGACCGCAGAACAATACAAAGAGCTTCAAAAAAGACTTTCTACCATTCAAGCATTTTTAAAAATTGAAGAAAAGCGCTTGCAACTCAAGGAGGAGGAGCTCAAAACTCAAGATCCATCCTTCTGGGACGACCCCAAGAAGGCCGAGGAAAAGATGAAGCACATACGCGGTCTTAAATATTGGGTAGAAACTTTTGACAAAACAGCCACAGCGGTTGCCGACCTTGAAATATTAATGGAATTTGTGCGTGAAGGCATGGCTGAAGAGTCAGAACTTGACGCCCAACATAAATCATTACTAGCAGAAATAGAAGAACTTGAGCTGAAAAACATGCTTTCTAATGAAGAAGACGGTTTGTCTGCTGTTTTGCAAATTACTGCCGGAGCAGGTGGTACAGAAAGCTGTGACTGGGCTAGTATGCTCATGCGCATGTACCTGATGTGGGGTCAAAAACGCGGTTATAAAATTACAGAACTCAACTTTCAAGAAGGCGATGTAGCTGGTGTCAAAACCGTTACACTTGAATTCGAAGGAGATTTTGCATTTGGTTATTTAAAAGGAGAAAACGGGGTACACCGCCTTGTTCGTATTTCACCTTTTGATTCCAACGCCAAAAGACACACCAGTTTTGTTTCCGTCTATGTTTATCCTTTGGTTGACGATCAAATTGAGATCAACATTAACCCAGCTGATATCTCCTGGGAAACTTTCCGTTCTGGTGGAGCAGGAGGGCAGAACGTCAACAAAGTTGAAACTGCGGTTCGCTTGCGTCACGCCCCTTCTGGAATCATCATTGAAAACTCTGAATCGAGGTCTCAGCTCGCCAATAAAGAAAAAGCACTACAACTCTTGCGTTCGCAGCTCTATGAACTAGAATTGCGTGAACGCATGGAGAAGCGCAATGAAATTGAGGCTGGTAAAAAGAAGATCGAGTGGGGTAGCCAGATCCGAAATTACGTGATGCATCCTTATAAATTGGTTAAAGACGTCCGAACAGGAACCGAAACAGGTGATGTCGATGCCGTCATGAACGGAGAACTTGACCCATTCTTAAAAGCATTTTTGATGCAATACGGCTCTTAATTGAGCTGAGCAAATTTTACAACTGTTCTAGCACTTGTTCCAAGGCAATTCCACGGGAACCTTTCAGTAAAATAAGATGGTCCTCGATCGGATTGTTTGTAATATAGGCCTTCAATGAAGCTGTGTTTTCAAAGCCTGCGTTGTTTAAGCCTTTAAAAATCGGCCCAACTGTAACAAATTGAAGTTGATTTTCCTTTAAGAAATCGAGTATTTTTTGATGTTCTAGTTGGCTTTCGGCTCCGAGTTCTAACATATCCCCTAAAATGAGCAGTTTGTGCGCATGCTGCATCTCGATAAAAGAACTCACTGCACTAGCCATACTCGATGGGTTGGCATTGTAGCAATCGACAATTACTGTGTTTTTTGTGGTTTTTTCTACTTGCGATCTTTTATTGGTTGGCAAATAAGCTGCAATTGCCCGATTGAGTAGTTCAGGTTTAATTTCAAAATACATCCCGATGCGAAGCGCAGCCAAGAAGTTATAAAAATTGTATTTCCCTACCATTTGGGTGTCAATTTGTGGCGAATCGTAGTTTTCATAGCGCCAAGACAAATGCACGAATGGATCTAGATACTCTAAAACGCCGCGTAATTCACCGTGGTTTTCACCATAGGTCAAGCACTTGATATTTCTTTTTTGGGCAGCTTCAGTTAAAACAGGATCATCGGCATTGACAAAAAGCACACCATTCTGGGCTTGAACGTGATCATATAATTCTGATTTTGTTTTAAGAACACCTTCAAAATTGATAAAACCTTCTAAATGTGCTTTTCCAATATTTGTAATAAGCCCATGCGTAGGCACAGCAATGCGACAGAGTTCATCGATATCGAGCAGTTTATTTGCTCCCATTTCAATAATAGCTAACTCATGCGCAGCATGAAGGCGAAGTAGGGTAAGCGGAACCCCGATGTGATTATTGAGGTTGCCTTCGGTACAAAGTAGCTTGTATTTCGTTTCCAGGACACATCTTACCAATTCCTTGGTACTTGTTTTCCCGTTGCTTCCCGTAATGCCAATCACTGGGATATTGAACCTTTGGCGATGTGCTAATGCCAGTGCTTGCAAGAATTGTAGCCCATCTTCAACATAGAAGATATCTTGCTCATTGGCTAATTCAATTTGGTCGACAACGGCGTATTTAGCACCTAGTTCTATTGCTTGTGGCGCAAACACGTTTCCATTGAAATTGGCTCCTCTTAAGGAAATATAAAGGCAGTCCTTAAAGATCTGACGTGAGTCTGTGGAAACGCCACTGCAGGCATCAAAAATATCAAGCCATTTTTTCATGAAACAAAATTGCAAAAAAAAAGCCCGACTTAGCCGGGCTTTAAAGGATTCTATTGAATTTATTCTTTGATATCAGGTCTTCTTGAACTTCCGACACGGTCCATTGCGCAGCGGAAACCAATGGTTGCAGATGCTTTGTCTTCATCTAGGAAGCGACGGTTGCCAGCAGATAACCAGTAAGCGCGATCTGCCCATGAACCTCCTTTGTAAACACGACTCTTGTCAGAGATAAGGGTTGTTGGCCATCCAGCTTTACCCGCATTGATTTGTTCGTTGTTCAAGTTAAAGTTTTCATGCTCACTTTGGTACATGACCAATTTAGGATCACGAACACCATTGTTGATGTCTTCTTTGCGTTTTGCATCGTTGTAATAGATTGAAGACTCGATATCACCATCTAGGTAATCGATGTAGTCATCTTTGCGGTAGTTGATACGACCTACATTTTCTTCAACGGTTACATCTCTCCAACGTTGGCTACCTTTAGTTGTAGTTACAAATTCGCTAAGACCATTGCGAAGCGTCTGAACCCAAGTTGTGAGTTCTGGATCCGCGAAATAAGCAGCAAAGTTGTAATTGATTGAAGTAGCTTCGAAGATAGCTGTTTTAGTCAATTCGTCTTCTGGAGTTGGTTTTACAAAATAACCAAAGCCTGCAGGATCTTGATCCGGATTAGCCTCACGTTGATAAGCATCGTTTAGGATGGTTGTCAATTCAAGTGGTTGCCCATTTCCGTAGTCATCTTTAAACTGACTTGGCAATTTAGAGTTGAAGAATACGCGCTCAATGTAAGCTGATGCAGCTACAGTCTTGCCTTGGTTGTATAGCGTGATAGCAGTGTCAAGGAAAAGGTTGATGGTATCTAAGAACGCGAATTGTTTTTTCTCTTGGTTGCTATATTTTTTGTTGTTAGAAATATAGTAATCAGAAGGTTTGTTAAACTGATAAGCTCTAGGATCTTGTCTTGACATGATTCTTGAGGTCATGGCAGCGCTATTGATAGCTGAAGGGTTAGCTGTAGTTTGTGCAGGCGCTGGTTTTTGTTTAGCAAGCTCAGTAGAAACCGTTTGAAGATCTGCATTGTTAGGAGCAGCGTCTTCTAAGGCTTTAGTTACCGCATCTGACGCAGCAGCTAAGTTTTTGTAATCTTTGTCTGTGATTGCTTTGCTCAGTTTAGCTAACTCGTCTGTGATAGTCTTTTTGTCAGCAGGCTTCACTTTACCAGCATACTGATTCATGAGACTGTTTACTAATTTATAATGAGCATCTGCAGTGGCTAACAATTCGGCATCAATTTTCTTTTGGTCAGGAATATTACCTGAAAAGCCGTTTTGTGAAGCATTTTGAGTGGTGTTATAGTCTTTGTTTGCATAAGCAAGATACTTAACGCGTGCAAATTCATTCACGAACTCTTTCATGCCGTGTACATCATAGATGTTCTCGTTGGCTTTTACCGGACGGTCATGCAATCCGTTTGGTACCATCAATTGTGTTTGGTATTTGTTACCACGGAAAGGCATGAATTCTTCAGCAACTTCAGAAGTCATTGGACGGTAAACATCCATTACCCATTCTGATACGTTACCCGCCATGTGGTAAAGACCGAAGTCGTTAGGCCAGAAAGAAGTTACTTTATCAGTGATGTCTGCACCGTCGTTCAAACGACCTGCAACACCCATCATGTCGCCATGACCTCTCATAAAGTTAGCTTGAATGGCACCAGCATACTGCTCTTCATCGTGTCTTACGTAGTGACCATCCCATGGATAGATACGACGATCGTTGATGTTTTCAGTGCCTTCATCTAGGTTACCGATTAAACCTAGTGCAGCAAATTCCCATTCTGCCTCAGTTGGGAGACGGTAAGCAGGTAATAAAATACCATCTTCCATGGCAACAGGGCGTGTACCTAAACGACCGTTTTCTTTGTCGGCGTAAACTGGGTCATATTGCTCTAGTTGATATGGGTCACGAGGAACTTTAGAACCAGGTTTTCTGCCGTATTGTGCAGATTGTTCTTTGGTTACCTTTGGAGTTTTAGGAAGTTTAGTACCATCTTTGGTTAGGGTATATCCTTTATCATCTGTTTCAACGTTGTAATTACCATTTAGGTAATTTTCAGTTGAGAACATGTTTTCAGGTACAGAAGTGTATTTGTTTGCTTTGTCTTCAACAAGCGCTGCGCCTAGATCTCCTTCATCAGCAAAGTGCCAAGATAAGATTCCTTCACGAACCAAGATCGCTTCGTTGACACGGTCAGTTCGCCATTTACAGAAGTCATTTGCTTGTAACCAAGAAACACCAACTACAGGGTAGTCACGGTAAGATGGGTGGCGCAAGTAATAGTTTACGTATTTTTCACGGTAGCCAAGAGCAGCTCTCCAGGCAAGTGTGTCTGGTAAACATTTTTTATAGACATGAGGATAGGTCTTGTTGTAAACGCGACGCATCCAGTACATGTACTCTAACCAGTTGAAGTTTGTTACCTCGGTGCGGTCCATGTAAAAAGAAGCAACAGTTACGCGAGATGCACGTGCATTCCAGTCAGACATAATGTCTTGTTCTGTTCTACCCATTGTAAAAGTTCCACCTTCAATCATGACCAAACCAGGACCAGCTTCTTGCTCTTTGGCATCAAACTTTTCAAAACCACCGTTTTTGAAGTTGTTGAATTCCCAACCTGTGGCAGAGGAGGTCTCTTTTGTACATGAAGAAAGCACTAACGAAGCTGTTAGTGCTATTCCGAATATGTTTTGAATCATTCGCTTCATATGCTTGAATTTATTTCTTTAAGTTGAAATGTTAAATTGGTTACGTTTAGAACGACGGACAAGACGTTTTTCTAAAGTTTTTTGGTTTCTTTTTACATTTTAGGTTGATACCCATGGAAACTTCATGCGAACCACCTGATGTACCGTTTCCGAGTTGGGAAACAGTGAGGTCATAGCTGTAGCCAATTTTAAATTTGTCTGTGTTGATACCAACTGTCATGACAAAAGCGTCGCGATTGCGGTACCATGCACCAATTGTGAAATTTTCGTATTTGAGGTAGGCTCCGATATTGAGTTCTTGAAAGCCATTTTGGTATTGATAAATGATGTTCGGTGAAATGTAAGTTGAGCTAGAATAACGACCGCGTTGACCTACCTTGATATTAGCACCCATGTGACCTGTGAAACGCATTGGTAGACGGGATTCACCAAGAATCATGGATTCATCAGGTCTGTTGAGGTGATGTACAGCGCCACCGAAGTAAAAGTTTTTGGTAAAACCAACAAAACCTGCGCTTACATCAAAAAAACCACGACGACCATTTCCTCTTGGAACATCGCCAGTTTGGTAAATGAATCCACGACGTGGATCGATCATGTCGCCGAAAGTAAGTTTATCCCAATCAAGAAATTTTTGAAAATAGGCAGCTCTTGCACCGAACATAAGGGAAAACTTGCGATTCACCTTTAAGTTGTAAGAGTAAATACCGCCAATCATGGAAGTCTGGATAGTACCTTGGCCTTGAACATCGTGCATGGCCAATAAACCGAAACCACCTGATATATTTTTGGCGTAAGTGTCATAGGCAGCAGCGTAGGTCACGTAATTACCGGTGAGTTGCGGCCATTCGTTGCGGTAATTGAGTGATACTCTTGGACATCCTGAAGAACCAGCCAATGCGGGATTGAGGTAAGTAGGATTGGCGTAGAACTGAGTAAATGTAGGGTCTTGAGCTAAAGTTATGTTACTCATTATCAGTGTAATGAAGCAGAACTGTAGGGCAAGAATAGGTTTAACTATTTTCACGAAAGTTGGTTTTAGCACGAACAATCTAAACGAGATTTAGGTTTCAAAGGTTACAAATATCGAATATTTATTCAAATAAAATAAATATATTGACGTTTTTCTAGCGCTTAAAACTGCAAGTTTCATGAATTATTTTAAACTCTCTTTTTTATTTCTTTGTTTTTGTGGGTCCATGACACTTCATGCCCAAGTACAAAAAATTGTGCTTGAATGGACGGATTCATCGCTTGCTAAGAACGGGGATTATTCAACTCAGTTACAAGTAATCAAAGGTTTTGGCTTAGATTTAAACAAGCCATTTTTTTCAATCCAAGAAGCCAGTAAATTAAAGAACGGATCCGTACAAATACTGAATGTAAAATCAGAACCAGTTCCGACTCAGGAGGTACAGAAGTTCACGCAGTTGGGTGTTCAATTCAGGACTGATTTTGAAATAGAAGCTAAAATTGTTAGCGATGCAGGTAAGCCATTGCTTTCTATTTATGGTTTTGGTGTGCGCTCCAGAAATGGTAGTTTAGAAAGATTGCTTTCTTTTGATATTGTTGTCAAGGAAGAAGCAAACTCAAATACCAAAGATTACGCGGCTCATTCTATTTTGGGAACAACAACAGGTAAATGGTACAAAATAGCTGTTAACCGAGATGGAATCTATAAATTAGACAAGCCCTTTTTAGCGGCTTGCGGCATAAATACAGCGAATTTAAATCCTCAACATTTTCATATTTTTGGTAATGGTGAAGGGGTCATAGCCGAGTTAAATTCGGTTCCGTTTACAGATGATCTTGCGCAAAATGCCATTCAAATTGTCGGTGAAAACGATGGTGTATTCAATGACAACGATTACGTACTCTTTTATGGCTGGGGCCCGCATCGCTGGGATCCAGTAGCAGGTGGTATTTTCAATCAAACACGTCATCCGTATTCGGACTCATCTTATTATTTTATTTATATTGGTTCAGATGTAGCGCCTTTAAGAATCAGCCAAGCAGCTGTAATTGATGCACCTGCAGACACCATTATTACGGCATATACTTACAGAGATGTTTATGAAAATGATTTGGTCAATTTGGTTTCAGGCGGACAGCGTTGGTATGGTGAAGAATTTGATGTCGAATTGACTCAAAGCTTCAATTTTAGTATCCCGAATATTGTCAATGAGCCTGTCAGACTTCAGGTGAGTTTTGCATCTGATTCGCGTTCTTCTGGCAACTTGTTCAAACTTAAAAAAGGAGCAACGTTGCTTGGGCAGACCTCAATGCCATTCTCAAGTAACTATTTTCAAAGAGGAATTTTGCAGTGCAATGATTCTACACCTTCATCAAATCTGAATTTCACAATCGAAATAGACCGCTTGAATCCGAATGTGGTGACCAACCTTGATCGAATTCTTTTACACGCAAAAAGGAATTTGGTCATGATTGGCAATCAAATGAATTTTAGGGTGGGTTCTTGGTCCATGACTACGGGTGTGGCAGCATATCAACTTAGTGGTGCGAGTCAGAGTACTTTTGTTTGGGATATTTCTGATAAGCATCAGCCAATGCTCATGCCAAAGCAATTTGCTTCAGGCCTTCTCAGTTTCAATACAAATGTAGGTTACAAAGAATTTGTGGCGGGTTCAGGAACAGCCTTTTTTACCCCTGCATTTATAGAGACAGTTTCTTTTCAAGATCTTCATGCTCTTGCCCAAGCCGATTACCTCATGGTGACGCATCCAGATTTTTTAGCGCAAGCAAATCGTTTGGCAGATTTACACCGCGCGAACGGCTTAAGTGTTCATGTCATTCAGCCGCAAGCAATTTATAATGAGTTCAGCTCCGGGATGCAAGATCCGGCCGCTATTCGCCGTTTTGTAAAGATGTTTTACGACCGTGCATTAGCCAATGATCCGGCTACTAAGCCAAAATATCTTTTGCTTTTTGGAGACGGAACATATGACCCAAAAAATAGGGTTGCAAACAATAATAACTTTGTTGTAACCTATCAAGCGGCAAGTAGTGAAAACTTGATTGAGGCGATGGTTGTAGATGACTTTTTTGGCATGCTCGATGACAACGAAGCAATTGGCGCTAGCGATATTATGGATATTGGCGTTGGGCGAATAATAAGTAGCACCAATCTACAAGCCAAGCAAATTGTCGATAAAATTGAGCACTACATGAAAAATGGCTCTGATTTCTATCCAGTAGGGAGTTCTTGCTGCATGAATGCCCAAACGGACAAGACATTTGGAGATTGGCGCTTGCAATATTTATTAATGGCAGACAATAGGGAAAATGGACGTTTTGTAGAAATTGATGCAGAGGCACAATATAGCATTGCTCGGCAAACCAATCCTGAAATTAATTTTAATAAGGCATATATGGATTCTTACCCGAAGGTAGTTACTGCGGGTGGGGAGCGCTTTCCGGCAATGGTCAATGCCATAGATGCCAATATACAGCGTGGCGTTTTAGTGGCTAACTACATTGGTCATGGTGGCGAAGCTGGCCTTGCTGATGAACGCGTGGTAGCTATTGATCAAATCAACTCCTGGAGTAACATCAATGCTTTGCCACTATTTGTGTCTGCAACTTGTGAATTTACGCGTTTTGATGACCCAGAAAGGGTTTCGGCCGGTGAATTGGTCTTTCTGAACCCTACAGGAGGTGCGGTAGCCATGCTGACCACAACACGTGCCGTTTATATCGGAGTGAATACTACGGTAGGAATTGAACTTATGGAGCGAATTTTTAATCGTTACCCTGACGGCACAGCTTATGAATTTGGTGAGTTGTCTAGACGCACAAAAAATGCTGCATCGGCTAGTTCATCAAACAAACGCAGTTTTACTTTGATCGGTGATCCTGCTTTGCGCTTGGCCTTGCCGCGTTACCGAATTGTTACAGATAGCATCAATGGACAGAACCCTGCGGTTCAAATGGACACCCTCAGAGCCTTGTCAAAGGCACGTATCAAAGGCCATATTGAAGATTACAACGGAAATATCTTAACAAACTGGAATGGGACATTAACGCCAACTATTTTTGATAAACCGAAGCTACAAAATACATTAGCCCAAGATGAAGAATCGCCGCAAATTCAATTTGAGCAACAAACCAATAAAATATACCGCGGACAATCGAGTATTGTGAATGGCTACTTCGATTTTGAATTTATCGTACCAAAAGATATTGCCTTAAATATGGATTACGGCAAAATCAGTTATTATGGCCACAATGGCGTTTTTGATGCGCAAGGCTTTGATACCAGTTTTTATGTTGGCGGCATTGACCCGAATGGAATACAAGATGTTTCAGGGCCAGAAATCTCCTTATTTATGAACCAAGAGGGTTTTGTGAATGGTTCGATTACCGATGAAAACCCCGTGCTATTGGCAAAGATTGAAGACGAAAATGGCGTCAATACTGTAGGTAATGGTATTGGTCATGATATCGTAGCGATTCTCGATGGTCAAACGGCTCAGCCATTTGTATTGAATGATTTTTATACTGCAGACCTTAATTCATACCAGGCGGGTGAGGTGCGCTATCAGTTCAAGGACCTCGCTCCTGGAAAACACACCTTGGCCTTGAAAGTTTGGGATGTCAATAACAATTCAAATATGGCCCAAATTGAGTTTGTGGTACAACAAAAAGAAACACCAACCTTACAACATGTACTCAATTACCCCAATCCTTTTACAACGCGCACAGAGTTCATGTTTGAACACAATCAATCGTGCTCGAGTTTAGATGTGCAGGTGCAGATTTTTACAGTAGCAGGTCGTTTGGTCAAGACTATCCAACAAGAAGTACCCACTGCCGGCTTCCGGATTTCGGGCATCTTTTGGGATGGCCGAGATGATTTTGGAGATGAATTGGCACGCGGCACTTATTTGTATCGCTTAAGTATCCAAACCCCTGACGGCGCCTTTGCAGAGCAAACCGAAAAACTTGTATTGTTAAAATAGAAATTTCCTATCTTTACCCCTCCTATGAAAAGAATCTTTTCCCAATCTATTCAACTGATCTGCGGTGTTTTCGCCGTATCGTTTCATGCCTTTGCACAACCTACGGGTGGTTCGGGTGTCACTGACAACGATTTACAGCTCAATACCCTCACCACATCTTTGCCTTTTATGGCAATTACCCCAGACTCAAGAGCCGGCGGAATGGGTGACGCAGGTACAGCACTAAGCGCGAGCTCAACTTCAATTTATTGGAACACCTCGATGCTGAGTTTTGCCAAACAAAAGTCTGAAGCGAGCTTGTCTTATACGCCATGGTTGCGCCAACTCACCAATGACATTCATTTGTCTTATTTGGCGGGCTACAAACAACTCAATAAAGTCCACAGCATTGGGGGTGCTTTGCGTTATTTTAGCCTTGGTGAAATCACTTTTACCGATATCAATGGCGATGAACTTCGTGAGGATAAACCAAGTGAGTTTGAACTAACAGGTGCATACGCCTTTAAATTGGCTGAAAAATTTAGTATTGGTGTAAATGGTAAGTTTGCTTATTCAAACCTCACAGGCGGTTTAACCGTGGCTGGTGTCAATACCAAACCAGGTGTGGTTGGTGCTTCTGACCTTTCATTTAGTTATTACAACGACGACGCCAAGCTTGGCAACACCGACGGCATCTATACTTTTGGACTCACCCTCAATAATATTGGTAACAAAGTGGCTTATTCAGAATTGTCCAGAAGAGATTTCATCCCGATGAATCTTAAAATTGGAAACAGTTTCTTAGCCGAGTTCGATGAATACAACAAAGTTACCTTCTCCTTAGATCTTCAAAGATTGCTTGTGCCAACACCAGCATATTATCAACTGATCAATGGCGAGTACGTCATGTTAGCGGGTATGGATGGCGATGTTGGTGTGATCAAATCAATTTTGCAATCTTTCTATGATGCGCCAGGTGTATTGGCCAAAGATGAAAACGGCGATTACATCGAATTAGCAGACGGTAGTTATGAAATTGTGAAAGGAACTCGCTTGAAAGAAGAGCTTGCTGAAATCAATATTGCTGCAGGCGTAGAATGGTGGTACAGCGATGTATTGGCGCTTCGAGGCGGTGTTTTCTACGAGAATAAAAATAAGGGTAATCGTCAGTTCCTCAATTTAGGAGCTTCTTTGAAATACAATATGTTTGCTATTGATTTCTCTTATTTAGCTTCATTGAATGGCCGTCAGAGCCCTTTAGCAAACACACTGCGTTTTACCTTGCGTTTGAACCTCGGAGGAAACTAAGCATGAAACCCAATATCAGAATCGGATACGGTGTCGATGTACATCAGTTGGCCCCAGGATACCAACTCTGGATTGGCGGCAAACAACTAGAAGCACCCTTCGGAGCTGTTGGCCACTCTGATGCTGATGTTTTGTTACATGCCATTTGTGATGCACTACTCGGTGCGTTGGCGCTTCGCGATATCGGTTTTCATTTCTCAGATCAAGACCCGCAATACAAAGGCATCGATTCAAAAATATTGCTGAAACGCGTTTTTGAACTCATTCAAAAGCAGGGCTACGGTATTGTGAACCTCGACGCAACGGTCATTTTAGAAACGCCAAAAGTTAACCCTCATATTCCTGAAATGCAGCAAATCATTGCTGACATTTTGCAAATCGAAACTGAGGACATCAGTATCAAAGCAACCACCCACGAAAAAGTAGATTCTTTTGGTGAAAAAAGAGCAATCAAAGCCTATGCGGTGGCTCTTTTATACAAGCTTTAGTGCTTGTCAAGCTGTCTAATTAAGGAACCAATTGAACGTAAACCACTTGCTTGGTTTCGAAGAAATCTTCTTTGAAGAAATCTGCAATCGGATAGCGCTTGATGGGGTATTTCAAACCGGCTAATTCTTCAGTTAAATCGCCGCCTTTTAGGTAAAGTATACCATTCTTGTGCTCATGTAAATTCTTTGGCTTGCTTTTTCCTTTTACCCAAGTCAGAAACACAGGCATTTGCGTGACGGCTCTACTGACAATGAAGTCATAGCGCTCTTTGATTTGTTCAGCTCTTAAATGACTTGCACGCACATTTTTCAGTCCCAAACTATTGGCAACTTCGGTAACAACCTTTATTTTTTTACCGATAGAGTCCACCAAATGAAATTCGACTTCCGGAAACAAGATGGCTAAAGGAATACCAGGAAAACCACCTCCTGTACCAATATCTAAAACAGAGCTACCCGGCAAAAAACTTTGAATTTTGGCAATGGCCAAAGAATGTAAGACATGCCGTTCTAAAAAATGATCCGTGTCTTTTCTGGAAATCACATTGATTTGTGCATTCCAATGATCGTAAAGCGCAGGAAGCTGAGCAAATTGTGCTTTTTGTTCAGGGCTTAAATTAGGAAAATAGCGCTCAATAAGCTCCATTAAATGCTGTCTTTGGTTTGTTCCATCATGGCAGCTAAGAAATCGCGTGCTCTGAAAAGTTGCGCTTTAACAGTACCTAAAGGCAGGTTCATTTCTTCAGCAATCTCTTCATAGCTTTTCTCTTCGAAATAGCGTTTTTCGACAAGCTCACGGTACTTTGGCTTGAGTTTGCTAACTAGCAAGCGCATGTGGACTAAACGTTGGCCATGAATAATGCTTTCCTCAGGGTTTAGGGTCTGAGATTTGGCATCGATGCGCATGCGCTCGCCATCATTTGTGGTAATGCCACGATCAATAGAAGTGACCTCAATGCGTTTTTTACGAATGAAGTCAATACAGTTATTGGACGCGATTTTAAACAGCCAGGTGCTAAAAGCAAAGCTCGGAGAATATTGATCAAGACGAGCAAATGCCTTGCCGAATGCTTCGATGGTGAGGTCGTCGGCGTCATCTTGATTTTTAACCATCTTGAGCATCATAAAATAAATAGAATCGCGGTAGCGATCCATGAGCTCAGCGTAGGCACTTTGGCTACCACTTTTGGCTGCCGTCACCAGATGAAGGTCTTGTTTGGCTTTTTCTGATAAGTGCTCGTTTTCTACCATCGGTAATACTTTTGCCTTTCGGATATGTAATAAATGACCGGCATCAAGATGCTGTGCAAGAGGTCCCAGAAAGGAAAAAACAAGGCCAATTTTCTTTCGCCAAGTTTATTCAAGCCACGTCCCTGCAACCACCATTTGATGACCAGTGTGCCAAGAAAGATTCCTGCGTTTAATGGCAGAAATGCTTTATTGAACAACAAAGCAACAAAAGAAATCCATAGTAAAAGCACACTACTCGGATAGATTCCTAACAACAGTCTTTTGATAAAGCTGTAACGGGCAGCCGTAGCATGGTGTTTAGACTTCTGTCTGAGCCAAGCACTCCAGGTTTTTGGGGCATGTGCATTGACAAAAGCACTCGGTTCAGTACACAATGCGGGTTTGGTGTAGCGAATGGCATCGTTTAAAAAGAGGTCATCATCACCAGGAATGAGGGCATAATGATTTTTAAAACCATTGGTTTTTTGAAAAAGTTGTTTGCTATAGGCTAAATTCCTACCATTGGCCTTGTAGGCCATATTGCCAAGCGCATAAGCAAACGAAGAAGCGGACATCCAGGTGTTGTCGTATCTAACCAATCGGTTTAAAAATCCTTTTTCTTTTGAAAAAGGGCTATATCCAATCACGAGTTCTTGGTGGTAGGCAGTTGCAGACATCATGTCTTTCAACCATGAACTTGAAGCTGGTTTGCAATCGGCGTCGGTCAGGACAAAATGCTCGTGTTTTGCTGCTTTAATGGCAAGGGTAATCGGAAGTTTCTTACCAGGGCGCAGGTGAGGGCTTTTGCTGAGTTCAACGACTTTGAGTCTTGGGAATTGTCTGGCGAAGGCAATTAAAATCCAATTGCTGTCGTCGATACTTTGGTTATTGACTACGATGGCTTCAAAATCTGGGTAGTCTTGACACAATATATGTGGTAAATTCTCGTAGAGGTTGTCTGATTCATTGCGCGCTGCAATGATCACAGAAACAGGGGGTAGCGCTTGCTGATTGGTGTTTTGCTTCTTCTTGTAAAAAGCCCAGCGGGCATAAAACTGAAAGGTATAAAACAGTTGAATGGCTGCAAATAAGCAGAGCAACACAAACAAGAGTGTCCAGTAATCTAAATTAAAATTCGGTATGAGTTCCATCTGTAGAGTACAAAGATGTTCAGTCAAATCAAATACCCGTATCTTTGCCTTAGGTATTTTTCAACATTTTTATGCACTTTGACCTTTTACACCAAGATCCTCAGTCCAAAGCACGCTTAGGAAGGCTCCACACAGCCCACGGCACCATTGAAACGCCAATATTTATGCCAGTCGGAACAGTGGGTTCAGTAAAAGG
>JBEBBE010000028.1:0-58157 GCA_041158525.1 Bacteroidota bacterium
CACAACGCAAATTCCTTTTAACTTTGCATTTCAATTGAAGCGCAATGAAAGGAATCTTAAGTTACCAATTAGTAGACCCTCAACTACCAAATTCAGAGGAGGGTTGGTTTATTGAAAATGAGCACGGAGCTTATAAAATAAACGACATTTCTATTAAAAAAATAGTGAGTGGACGCTATGCGGTATCTGAAGGATCAGAAGTTTTATTTGAGCTAGAGCCTAACTGTAAGGTTAGCGATCAAACAACGGTCAAGCATGCAGTAGTTGCCAAGTTGCATTTAGAAGAAGAAAACCCGACTAAAATCTTTTTAATTGATATCGACGGTACCATCTGTGACGACATCAAAAACGAAGAGAGTCATTTGTATCCTGGCGCCAAATTATTTCCAAATGCTTTGGAAGTCATTAACAAATGGTATAATGAAGGGCACATCATCACCTTTTTTACTGCACGTGAAGCCAAAGACCGCGAGGTTACTGAACTTTGGTTGAAAGAAAATGGTTTCAACTACCATGGCCTGGTAATGGATAAACCGCGTATCAAAGACGGCCAAGAATACGTCTGGATTGACAACCGTAAAGTACGTGCCGTTACTTATATGGGCACGTGGTCTGAACTTACCGAAGTCGATGCAAAAATTAAGGTTTTTGCTTAAGTCTCTTTTCTTTTGAAAGCCAAAGAGCTTGCATTACTCCTAGACAAACAAGCTTACTCTGAGAGTAGCAGTATATTGCATTTTTATACACAGGAAAAAGGCTACCAAACCTTTATTTTTAAAGGTGGTCTTAAAAAGAAAAAAGCGCTCAATCAGTTAGGGCTTTACGAACTCACGTATTTCAAAAGACCAGAATCTGATCTCGGCATCATCAATCAACTCGATTTTGCGTGGTCTGCATTTCAGATGTATCAGCATCCACAGAAGGTTTTATTGGTATTTTTTGTAGCTGATATTCTCAAACAAACGCTGCGCCATCAAGGCCCAGACCCCACATTATTCGAATTTTTAAGCACACAAATTATTGGCTTAGAAACCAATAACAATGACAAATATTTCCCAACCTCTTTTCTAGCTCAGTACTTAATGATCATGGGCTATGCGCCGTTACTTGAAAACGAGCAACCGAATCACTTTGATTTAAAAAGAGGCGTATTTGATGCGGCGCAATTAGAATCTATTGACTGCATCGATGATCCGGGTTTGGTTGCGTTTTTAAAAGCCCAATTTTGGCCTACTGCTGAGCCGCAATTTCAGAAAGAACACTTAAAAGCTGGTTTACAAATTTTAGTCAGGTACGCAGGCATGCACATTCCGGGGTTTCATCTAGATAAAACCTTAGAAATTCTTCACGAAACACTTTATAGTTAGCGTTTTCTTGCGAAAAAGTCTTTGAGTAATTGGCTGCATTCAGCCTCCATAATGCCGTTTTCAACTAAAGTTGCCGGATGATACAGTTGTGCACCTGTGGCGCTGGCTCCTCGTTTTGAATCGCGGGCGGCAAAAACTATTTTATCTATCTGAGACCAATACAAAGCGCCAGCACACATGCAGCAAGGTTCGAGCGTTACGTATAAAGTACATTCTTTGAGGTACTTAGCACCGAGATATTGAGCAGCCGCCGTAATAGCTTGAATTTCTGCGTGGGCTGTAACATCGGTCAGTTGTTCCGTTAGGTTATGCCCGCGGGCAATAATTTGATTTTTACAGACAATAACAGCACCTACAGGAACTTCATCGGCATCAAATGCCTTTTGCGCTTCCAAATAGGCTTGTTTCATAAAATATTCATCGTTGAACGGACTCAGCATGGCACAAGATTACAAACTTTCTAGTAATTTTCCGACATGAATTTAATGGACCTCTTTTTATTTGCACCTCTCGTTTATGGGGCCTATAAAGGTTACAAACGCGGGCTGATCATGTCCTTGTTTATGTTGTTGGCAATTGTAGTGGGCTTATATGCTGCATTTCAACTCAATGATGTTTGCGTAGATTTCGGCGTAAAAACACTCAAATGGGAGAAAACAACATTAGTTCCACTTTGCTTTGTTGTCTTGTTTTTAGGCATTGGTGCTGGTGTATATTTTGGTGGCAAACTTTTAGAAACAGCCCTCAAAGTGGTCAAATTATCTATACTGAACAACCTAGCGGGTGCTTTACTCGGGATTTTACAATGGATATTTTTAATAGCTACGCTTTTGTTGTTTGTCCTTTCTTTAGACAGAAAGCAGTCACTCATTTCGGCGCAAAAAAGAAAAGAATCCTTAGCGATTCCGTTTTACACAAAGTTTTTACAGCTGGGTTTACCAAGAGCGTCTGAAGCTTACTTATTTAAATCTTATCTCGAACAAGTCCCTGCACTCACAGAATCAAGCACCATTTTCGAACATGAAAACAATTAGTTTCTTCTTCTTTTTGACATTAACTCAGGTTGTGAATGCCCAAACTGCCTTTTACGCTGCGCCCAAGTCTAACAACTTTGATTTGCTTCAAGACCGTAAGGAAAAGACCATAAAGTCAGGCACATATTTTGGTTTGCAAAGTGGTCGTTTTTATGTTTTAGAGTACGGTTGGGAGCGCCAACGCAAAGTCAAACAGGGCTTTTTAAATCACAACACAACCGCTTTGCATCATGGTTTGAATGTTACGTATGATTT
The DNA here is from genome assembly GCA_041158525.1 of Bacteroidota bacterium. Lineage (GTDB taxonomy): Bacteria > Bacteroidota > Bacteroidia > Flavobacteriales_D > Crocinitomicaceae > UBA952. The sequence continues at coordinate 2,657 of JBEBBE010000028.1, forward strand.
TTCCAAGCTGAATCCTGTTATCGGCTATGATCTAGGTTTTTGGCGTCGTACCGGAAATTTTGACCTCACTTATGGCCTCAATGCAGCCATCCGAACGGACTTGCGTCAGGTAAGACTTGGGGTATGCCCTACCGTGGGTATCAAAGTGTGGCAATTGCATGTTCAAACAGGGATGTATTTGTTAGCGCCGTTTTATGCCCTTAATGACAACACATTCAATTCTAATACCTTCTTCATTTCTGCCCGTTTTCTACTTGTTCAGGATAAAAAGGAACGGCCAGCAAGCCCACCCAAAGGCGCCTAATTTTTTTAAACAGGTAGATTTCAGTAAATTTCGTTGAATTTTATTGAAATGAAACAACTCTACACACTGCTATTCGGCTTCATGTTGAGTGCATTTGCTTGGGCTCAAGCTCCGGTAGTCAGTATCACGGCAAGTAGTACTCAAGTTTGCTTAGGTAGTACACTCACGCTTACCGCAAACTCCAATATTCCGGGGTCGACTTTTTTGTGGTCAAATGGCGCCACTTCTAGTGCCATTTTTGTAAGCCCCAATTCCAATACAACATATTCTTGTATTGTTACTGCAAACGGGCTATCGAGTTCGGCAAATCAGGCCATTTCGGTACTTGCAAACCCAACAGCCAATGCGGGCACTGACTTCACAAAAACATGTGTGAGCAATGCCAACGGTGCTTTTATCGGCATGACAGCTCAACCTGGTGTTACCTACAGTTGGTCACCGAGTGCTGGCCTAAGTTCAGGCACTGCTGCCAACCCAACCGCGAATCCAACGGCAACCACTACTTATACTTTAACAGCAACCCACACGCAGTCTGGCTGTGTAGCTACAGATGCGGTTGTTGTAACAGTTAACCAGACATTACCAATCGCTGATGCAGGCCTCGATGGTGAAAAAACTTGTGCTCAAAACAGCACTGGTGTTCAAATAGGCGCGCTTCCACAAAGTGGCCAAACCTACGCCTGGACGCCAAGCACTGGCCTCAGTGCTACGGGTGTTGCTAACCCAATCGCCAACCCAAGCACTACCACCAACTATACACTTACAGCAACCAATGTTGCCAATGGTTGTACAGCCACGGATCAAGTTTTAGTGAGCGTCAATACGACCTTACCTACAGCTAATGCCGGCCTTGATTTTACCAAAACATGTATTTCCAACATGAATGGATTGGCCATTGGGCAAGTAACAGCAAGTGGTGTTACCTACAGTTGGTCGCCAAGCACTGGTCTGAGCTCTGCAACGGCGTCAAACCCAACGGCGAACCCAAGTGCAACGACAACCTATACGCTCACGGCTACTCAAGTGAGTAGTGGCTGTACGGCCACCGATCAAGTGTTAGTAACCGTGAATCAGCAAGTACCAGTAGCAAACGCAGGTTTGGATTTACTGAAAACGTGTACGCAAAATACGGCAGGTGCAACACTAGGCAGCGCAGCACTTACAGGTTGCACTTACAGCTGGAGCCCAAGCACGGGCCTCAGCAGTGCCACCACCAGCACGCCTTTTGCGAACCCATCCCAAATCACAACCTACACGGTTACGGTAACCCAAGCATCATCGGGCTGTACGTCCACAGACCAAATGACTTTTGATGTCAATGTGGCTACGCCAACAGCAAATGCAGGTGTCGACTTCAACAAAACATGTTTGCAAAACACCAATGGTCTGCAAATTGGTAGCACAACAGTGGCAGGCTACACCTACAATTGGTTCCCGACACTTGGCTTGTCAAGCTCAGCAATATCAAACCCGATTGCCAACCCGACACAAAGCACATCATACTTACTTACGGTCACCGACCAAGTTTCTGGCTGCACGGCCACAGATCAAGTTGCGGTAACTGTTAACACCATTGCACCCACAGCCAATGCGGGTGCTGACTTCACAAAAACATGTGTGAATAATACAGCAGGGCTATTAATAGGCGCAGGAACCACAGCCGGGAACACGTACAGCTGGTCTCCGAGTACAGGTTTATCGAGCGCAACGATTTCAAACCCACTTGCAAATCCAAGTGTAACTACTACTTACACACTTACTGTAAATAATCCGGCTACGGGTTGTTCGGCAACGGATGTTGTCATAGTAACCGTAAATCAAACACCACCTCTTGCTGCAGCAGGCCCTGACTTCCTAAAAAATTGCTATCAGAATTTTACTGGAAGTGTGATTGGAATGACACCCTTTACAGGAAACTCATATCAATGGAGCCCAATTGCAGGTCTCAATTTTGCCACAGCGGCTAATCCACTTGCTAACCCAGCCATAACTACTACTTATACACTTACCGTAACTAATGTTGCCAATGGTTGTGTGGCCACGGATCAGATCATTGTAACGGTTGACATTGCGGCACCAAGTGCCAATGCAGGAAACGATTTTTCAATTAATTGTTTTGGAAATTCAGCGGGTGCCTCTATTGGGATGAACCCAGCTCCGGGCATGACTTATTCTTGGACACCAGTTGCTGGTTTAAGCACCACAGCAACAGCAAATACTTGGGCCAATCCGAGCCAAACCACAACGTATACACTCACCGCTTTAAATCCTATAAATGGATGTTCAACAACAGACCAAGTGTTGGTCTCTGTGAATTTAACTACGCCTATTGCCAATGCTGGTCCAGATAAACTTAAAAATTGTAGCATCAATACCTCAGGTGCACAAATCGGAACACTAGCTCAGGCTCAAACGAATTACAGTTGGTATCCAACAACTGCACTTTCTACGCCAAATGCTGCTCAAACTTGGGCTAATCCGTCGCAGTCTATGTGGTATGTGCTCACGGCTACCAATTGGGCAAGCGGTTGTACAGATATCGATTCTGTTTATTTTGAAGTCAATGTGGTTCAACCCATCATTGAAGCAGGGCTTAACCAAAGCGTTTGCCTCGGTGATTCCATTTTATTCTCCGCAACTTATCCGACAGGAACTCAGATGAGTTGGAACAATGGCATTCAAAATAATCAGTATTTCATTCCTACGGCTTCACAATATTATACGCTCACGGTTATTGCCACCAATGGTTGTCAGAGTCAAGATTCGCTTTTTGTTCAAGTAAATCCTTTGCCAGCTATCTATGCAGGCCAAGATATTGAGGTTTGTGCGGGGCAAACGGTTACTTTAGCGGGTAGTTTCGGCACCATCTATTATTGGTCTGGTGGCATTCAAAATGGTGTGTCATTCATCCCTACTACTAGCGGTGCGTATTCCGTTACTGGCCTTGACATCAATGGTTGCCAAAATACTGACCTTGTTTTGGTTACAGTTCAAGCCAATCCAGTTGTTAGCGCAGGTGTGGATCCAGCGCTTTGCTTGGGTGATTCCGTTTTGTTGTCAGCCACTGGCGCCTTGAATTATTCATGGTCAAACGGCATGGCAAATGGAAGCTATATCACACCAAATTTCACGACACTTTTAGAAGTCACCGGCACCAATCAGTTTGGTTGTACGGGTTCAGATTTATTTGAGATTACAGTGAATCAACCCACCTTTTCTACCTTAAATGTAGTTTTCCAAGGTCCTTATACCTTAAATGGAATTACTTACAACCAAAGTGGTACATACACGCAAGTAATTCCGAATGCGGCAGGTTGCGACAGTACCATTGCGCTCAATTATGAATTGGTAGACGTGGGTGTTGAAGATATTGCACTTCAAACCATTGAGGCTTATCCAAATCCGTTCAATGACCAAATCTGGATGACCTATAATGAAAATTTAGTTGGCGAAGCACTATTTGTCTTAGACCTCAGCGGCAGAGTGCTTGAGCAATATGAGTTGCGTGCTGATCTGAAAATGCAGCTCGAGTTAGGCGCGTTTCCAACGGGTACTTATTTACTAAGCACCCGGAAAACACTACCGATAAGAATCGTTAAATTATAAATCGAACTTGATACCTTGCGCTAAAGGCAAAGAGTCAGAGTAATTGATGGTATTGGTCTGACGACGCATGTAAACTTTCCATGCATCTGAACCAGACTCACGGCCACCACCTGTTTCTTTTTCACCACCAAAAGCACCACCAATTTCGGCACCTGATGTTCCGATATTGACATTGGCAATTCCGCAGTCTGAACCAGCAGCTGATAAGAATGCTTCAGATTCTTTGAGGTCATTGGTCATGATCGCTGAAGACAAGCCCTGTGGCACCCCATTTTGAAGCGCAATGGCATTTTCAATACCACCGCTGTATTTCATGATGTATAAAATAGGAGCAAAAGTTTCGTGCTGAACGATAGCAAAATGATTTTCAGCTTCGATGATGCATGGTTTGACATAGCAACCCGATTCATAACCTTCGCCAGTTAGCACTCCACCTTCAACAATAACTTTTCCACCTTCTTTTTGAGCAGCATCAATAGCTGTTAGGTAATTGTTTACCGCATCTTGATCAATTAGTGGGCCCACGTGGTTGTTCTGATCAAGTGGATTACCGATACGCAATTGCTTATAAGCAGCAGAAAGGGCGTCACGCACTTTATCAAAAACACTTTCGTGGATGATCAAACGGCGAGTTGAAGTACAGCGTTGACCTGCTGTTCCGACGGCACCGAATACAGCACCTGGCACCACCATTTTGAGGTCAGCACTTGGTGTAATGATAATGGCGTTGTTGCCCCCTAATTCTAATAAAGAACGACCTAAACGCTGACCAACAGCAGCACCAACAGATTTACCCATGCGAGTAGAACCTGTAGCAGAAACCAAAGGAACGCGTGGGTCATTGGCCATGAGTTTGCCAATTTCGCCATCACCGATCACTAAACCAGAAACACCCTCAGGTACGTCATTGGCTGCAAAAACTTCTTGTGCAATGCGTTGACAAGCAATGGCTGTGAGTGGTGTTTTTTCGGATGGTTTCCAAACACAAACATCACCACAAACCCATGCTAGAGCTGTATTCCAGTTCCAAACAGCAACTGGGAAGTTAAATGCGGAAATGATACCGACAATTCCGAGCGGATGGTATTGCTCGTACATGCGGTGATTTGGGCGCTCAGAGTGCATGGTTAAACCATACAATTGGCGAGAAAGACCTACTGCAAAATCACAGATGTCAATCATTTCTTGAACTTCGCCAAGACCTTCTTGTAAGGATTTCCCCATTTCATAAGAAACGAGTTTCCCTAGTGGTTCTTTATAAAAACGAATGCGCTCGGCAAGTTGTCTGACAACTTCACCGCGTTTTGGCGCAGGTACTTTTCTCCATTCTACAAATGCAGCTTGTGCTTTCTCAATGACCTGATTGTATTGATCAGGTGTAGCCATTGTTACATGTGCAATAACTTGCGCATCTACTGGTGAAACAGAAGCAATTTGAGCACCTGTTGAAGTAAGCCAATTGGCACCTGTTGAAGCACCTTGGTTATTTTCTTGGATCCCTAATTGACCCAGAATTTCTTTAATTTCAGCTTGAAGAGACATATTTGGTTGATTTGCAGACAAAGGTAGGGAATTTTTATTGTGTAACTTTGTAACATGAATGACCTTTCTACCGATCCAATTTGTGCCTTAGCCACTGCTAGTGGAATGGGAGCAATCGCCGTCATTCGTGTATCAGGCAAGGGTTCAAAAGCATTGGTGTCAAAAGCCTTTTCAAAAGACCTCACCGCGCTTCCTACTCATACCGTTCATTTGGGTTGGATGCTGGGAGCTAATGGCGATCGTCTAGACGAAGTGCTGGCCACGCTCTTTGACCATGGTAAAAGTTTTACCGGAGAAGAGAGTGTAGAATTGGCTTGTCATGGCTCTACTTTTATTCAACAATTGTTACTCCAACGACTTGCCGAATTGGGCTGTCGCCTAGCCGAACCCGGCGAATTCACGAAGCGTGCTTTTCTCAATGGCCGTCTGGATCTTTCTCAGGCCGAAGCTGTTGCCGATTTAATTGCAGCGCAATCTAAGCAAGCACATCAAGTGGCCCTGCAACAACTGCGTGGTCGTTTTTCTTCTGAACTACAACAACTCCGAGAGCAACTCATTCAATTTGCAGCACTCATCGAACTCGAACTCGATTTCGGAGAAGAAGATGTCGAATTTGCAGACCGCACAGCACTCAAACTTCTTGTAGCAGAAGTCTTGAAAATGGTAAGCCGTTTGGCTGCTTCTTTCGAACTCGGAAATGCCATCAAAAACGGGGTTCCAGTAGCAATTGTAGGGGCACCCAATACTGGTAAAAGCACACTGTTAAACCAACTTTTGGGTGAAGACCGCGCCATTGTCTCGGACATTGCTGGCACCACTCGCGATGTCATTGAAGAGGTGCTCAATATTGAAGGCATCCAATTTAGGCTCATCGACACAGCGGGCATCCGAGAAACCACTGAAACAATCGAAGCTTTGGGCATCGAGCGCTCTCAGCAAAAAATCGAACAAGCTAAAATTGTACTTTGTTTGGCCGACTCCGGTAACGCCTCCAACCTTCAAGAAACCACTCATTGGGTGCAGTCCTTGAAGACTTTACATCCGGATAAAAATATTTTATCGATCTTGAATAAAGTAGATTTAAATACGACTGTAAATCTAAATAACCAAGAGGAAGCGCTACAAATTAGTGCACTGAACGGTGAAGGCATTCTTGAACTAAAAAATAAACTTGTACAACTTACCCTGGGCGACTATAATGTCCAAGACGAAACCATCGTTTCCAACGCGCGCCACCACGCCGCATTGTTACAAACTGCTGCCGCTCTCGAACGCGCCCAAGAAGGCCTTTACGGTCACACCACCGCTGACTTCATCGCCATGGACATCCGCGAAGCCATGCGTCAGTTGGGCCACATCACCGGCCAAATAGACGTCGACACCGACATCCTCGGCGCGATCTTTAGTAAGTTCTGTATCGGCAAATAATTACCTACCTTCGTATCTAAATTTTTAACCCTATGAAACTGCGTTTACTCGTTTTATTTTGTGTAGCTATTTTGGGCCTAAAGCCAGTGCTGGCTGAAGAAGGCATGTTGATTCCGTCTTTGATTGCGGCGTTTGAAAACGACATGAAGGCCAAGGGCATGAAGCTCAGTGCGGCGGATATTTATAGTGTAAACAGCACCAGCCTGAAAGATGCTATTTTTCAGTTTGGAGGTGGGTGTACGGCAGAGCTCGTTTCTGATAAAGGCTTGCTCTTGACCAACCACCATTGTGGCTACGGCCAGATTCAGGCGCACAGTTCTTTGGAACACGATTATTTGAAAAATGGTTTTTGGGCTAAAAATTTAGCAGAAGAATTGCCTAACCCAGGTTTAACGGCAATGCGCATTGTCCGCATAGAAGATGTAACAGCAGCTGTTTTGGCCGGTGCCAGTTCAAAAGCAGATCAAGCTACAATAGCAGCAAATATCAAGAAATTGGTGGCGGCTGCAATTGCAGGCACTCATTTTGAGGCAGAAATCAAGGCGTTTAATTACGGCAACGACTATTATATGATGGTCAAAGAAACGTTTACCGATGTGCGTTTTGTAGGCACCCCGCCGAATTCTATCGGTAAGTTTGGTGGCGACACTGACAACTGGGTTTGGCCACGACATACAGGTGATTTTTCTGTATTTAGAATTTATGCGGGTAAAGACAACAAGCCTGCAGCATTTTCCAAAGACAACCAACCCTACAAACCTTTACGTTATTTACCAATTTCATTCAAGGACCGCAAAGAAGGAGACTTCACGATGGTATACGGCTTTCCGGGCACCACTGAACAGCATGTGGTTTCTGAATACTTGAAATTTATCATTGAACAAGAGCGCCCAGCGCGCATCGAAATGCGCAATCATTCGCTAGCCGCCATCGATGCTGGTATGAAAGCTGCTGACCTCACTCGAATTCAGTATTCAGCAAAGCAAGCCAATATTGCCAATGCGTGGAAAAAATGGATTGGGCAAGTAGAAGGCTTGAAAAACTTGAATGCCTATCAGGTCAAGCTGGATTACGAAGCGCGTTATTTAGCCAAAGCGGCTACGCAGCCGGCTTGGAGCAAATATGCCGAAGCACTCAATAAGCTGAATGCCTTGATGGCGGAAGGCACCAAAACAGAGTACAAATATGCTATTGGTGTTGAGTATTTTTCTGTGGGCCCAGAGTATTTCAAAATGGTTCGTGGCCTTGAAGACTTATTAGCGAATTATGCAAAGTATGAAGCTAATAAGGAGTTGGCGGCTGTAATTGCTAAAATTCAAACAAGTGCCGATGGCTTTTTCAAAAATTATAATTCAGCTGTAGATCGTCAGATCTTTTTAGATCTAACCAAGCTTTACCTGCAATACAGTGGACAACAATTAACAGGTAAAACGGTAGAGGAGCTCACTGAAGAAATTTATACGAAATCAATTTATACAGATGCAGCCCGTATGAAGGCATTTTTGGATGGTTTTGGCGCAAAATCAGTGAAAAAACTGCAAAAAGACCCTGGTTTTGTACATTTTTATCAGTTTTTCACTCCTTTTAGAAATGAAATAGTACCAGCCTACAAGAATTTTCAGATCGATGTCAATCAATGGATGCAAATCTATGTCGAAGGTAAATACACCATGTTCCCAACAGATAAACACTGGCCAGATGCCAACTCTACTTTGCGAATAACATACGGTCAGCTCGAAGGGTCAGCCCCAACAGACGGCATGCGCTACACCGAGCACACCACCCTCGACGGCATCATTACTAAATACAATACAGGAAACCCAGATTTTGAGTTATTGCCGCGCATGCTAGAATTGCACGCCGCTAAAAACTACGGGCCTTATGCGCAGGGCGATGACCTTTGGGTTTGTTTTACTGGCTCGAATCATACGACCGGCGGCAATTCGGGCTCTCCGGTTCTCGATGAAAACGGCTACCTCATGGGCCTCAATTTTGACCGCAGTTGGGAGAGCACCATGAGCGATTATTTATTTGATCCAAACCGTTGTAGAAACATTGTGGTGGATATCCGCTATGTTCTTTGGGTCATGGATATTTACTCAGGCGCCAAACACTTGGTCGATGAGATGACCTTAATGAAAGAATAAATCTATATTTGCTTTTTATTTTGAACCCTATTGCCCTTCCTCGAATGAAGAATTTCTTATTATTCCTGCTTTTCGGATTCACTTTCACCTTTTCCGGACTCGCCAACAAAGATCTAGCTATTCCTGTTTCTCAAAAAATTGAAGGATTTCTAGTCGATTACAAAACCAAAGCTGAGGTGGAAGAGGTAGAGGTTCAACTTACTTCTTTGGTAACAGGTAAAGTATATACCTCAGAAACCGACGAAAACGGAAAGTTTACCTTCAGAAATGTCCCTATCGGTAAATCTAAATTAAGTCTCATCGACAAAGATTACCGCGCAACTACATTAAAAGTATTTGAAACCAATGCCAAAGAGCACTTGGTACACTACACATTCAGCAAAACACAGCCCTTTACTGCTCAATTAAAAGTTTCTTGGTTATTTAACTGGGGTGATCGCGAAATCACCGTAAACGGTAAAAAAATTGTCAAAGAGCATTATTGGTCTCACATGACAGCTCGTGTTGTTTTGATCATTTACGGCTTATGCTTGGTCTTGATTTTCTTCTACAGTGTCATTCAAATGAGTTTGGCTATTGCTTATGTGCGCAACAGAAAGAAGCAACAAGCCCGCGTTACACCACCTTTTGATTTGGCAAATGCACCAAAAGTAACGGTTCAATTGCCAATGTTTAACGAAATGTATGTAGCAGAGCGTATCATTGAAACTTGTGCTGAAATTGATTACCCACGCGATAAATTTCAGATTCAGGTCCTCGATGACTCCACAGATGAAACCAAAGAAATCATTGCTAAGAAATGTGCTGAGGTAGCAGCAAGGGGTATTAACATCCAACACGTACACCGCGTAGACCGAACTGGTTACAAAGCCGGGGCCCTTGATGCCGCTATGGATAAAGTAGAAGGCGAGTTCATTGCCATCTTTGATGCCGATTTTGTCCCGAGCAAAGACTTTTTATTGCGCACCATTCCTTATTTCACAGAAAATATCGGGGTGGTTCAAACGCGTTGGGGACACCTCAACAAAGATTACTCTTTACTTACCGAACTTCAAGCATTTGGACTCAACGGACACTTTGCCATTGAGCAAGGAGGTCGCAATGCCAGTGGACACTACATCAATTTCAACGGAACAGCAGGTGTTTGGCGCCGAGCAACTATTGATGACGCAGGTGGTTGGGAACACGACACCATTACCGAAGACCTCGACTTAAGTTACCGCGCTCAGATGAAGGGCTGGCAATTTGTTTATCTAGAAGAAGTAGAGTCTCCTGCTGAATTACCGATCACGATGTCTGCACTCAAGAGTCAGCAACACCGCTGGATGAAAGGTGGCGCCGAAGTTTTCATTAAAATGTGGAAACGTTTGGCAACTACCAGAGGTTTGAAATTTTCAGATCGCGTACACGGTTTGGCGCATTTGTTCAATTCAAGTGTATTTTTCTTTATCCTGATTTTGTCCTTATTGAGTTTGGCAGTGTTGCACATCAAAGATTCTTTCTCTGACCTCAATATTTACATCAAGTACGGAATGTATTTCTTCTCGAGTACAATTTTCTTGGGCTTCTATTACTGGAATTCATTTCGCGACAAGAAAGGCAACTTCTTTGGTGATCTTGTTCGCTTTTTAGCGCGTTTTGTCCAATTCTTGACCGTTTCTATGGCATTAGGTCTTAGCAATGCGGTAGCGGTCATCGAAGGTTATTTAGGCATCAAGAGTTCTTTTGTACGCACCCCTAAGTTTAACGTGGCTAAAAAGGATGAATTCAAAGGAAACAAGTACGACAAAAAGAGCCTGTCCATCATCAATATTTTGGAAGGGATCTTTATGGTAACCTTTGGCTTTACAGCTGTAAATAGGGCTTTATACGGAGATTTAGGAATGGTGCCATTCCATTTAATGTTAGCGATTGGTTACGGAATCATTTTCTTTAATACGCTTAAAGAAAACCGAGCGCCACAGGGCTAATTATTCTTTTACAATACTGAGACTTTCGAGTCTTGGCTCGTATTTCCCGCTCCTAAACTGAAAGGTGCTTCGAAAGCTATTTCCCTTACAGACATAAGAACCAATAGTTGTTCCGTTGCCGTCTATGGACTTGCTGTTTTTGTAACGGAATACAAACGTTCCTTTAGGGTATTTTTGAAAAAAGCTCGTTAGAATCATTTCGGCTTGTGCTAAAGGAAAAGCGCCCTCAGTGCCCGGCAGTTGCAGTACAATTTTATCTTTGCCTAAACTAATGATAGAATGTGAATCGTTGGATTCCATTCCTTTCTGAATCACAGAGTAAGGAATATCACTACTGAGGCCAATAGCAATAAGTAATCCCGCGAATAAATTGTAAATTACATTCATGCCACAAACTTAACAAAAATGATGCCGCAAATTTCTCTAAATTTGTAGCAATTACAAGCCAAATGAAAGCACAGCAAGACCAACTCGTCATATACAATAGCCTTAAAGGTGAAAAAGAAGTGTTCACGCCTCTAGTTGAGGGTCATATTGGCATGTATGTTTGTGGTCCAACGTTGTACAGCGAGCCACATATGGGCAATATGCGTACTTTCATCAATTTCGACCTCATTTACCGTTATCTATTGCATTTGGGTTTTTCTGTGAAGTATGTCCGAAATATTACCGATGCAGGCCACATTACCAATTCAGCAGGTCAAGAGGTTGACAGCATTGGTGAAGCTGCAAAAGCCGCACAAATGCAATCTTTAGAGATTGTCTATAAATATGCAGTTAAGTTTCAAGAATTGCAGCGCATTTATAATTTGTTGCCTCCAAGCATTGAACCAACTGCTACCCAGCACATCCAAGAGCAAATTGAAATCATTGAGCAAATTTTGGCAAACGGCTATGCCTATGAAGTCAATGGCTCGGTCTATTTTGATACGCGTCGTTATATGCAAGATTACCATTACGGAATCTTGAGCGGCAGAAAGGTAGACGAACTTGAAAATGAGACACGTGCCTTGAATGCCCAAGATGAAAAACGCTTCTTTGCCGATTTCGCATTATGGAAACGCGCAAACCCCAACGACATGCAAATTTGGCGTTCGCCTTGGGGTAACGGAAATCCTGGTTGGCATATTGAGTGTACGGCCATGAGCACCAAGTATTTGGGCAAGCAGTTTGACATCCATGGCGGTGGTATGGACCTCAAGTTTCCGCATCACGAAGATGAAATTGCTCAAAGCTGCGGTTCTTTTGGTTGCAACCCTGCTCGTTACTGGATGCATGCCAACATGCTCAATGTCAATGGTCAAAAGATGTCTAAGTCTTTTGGTAATTACTTTTTACCGAAGCAAATTCTAGATGGCACTACAGGGCTCTTCGAAAAATCATATGCTGCTAATGTGGTACGCTTCTTTATGATGCAAGCACATTACCGCAGCAACCTTGATTTCACGCAAGAAGCCTTAAACGCGGCCGAAAAAGGCTTATCTAAACTGACAGATGCACTTGCAACACTGACGCGCTTGCAAGGTTCCGAAAAGTCTTCTTTTGATGTGGAGGCTTTAGTGGCTACGTTCTACAAAGCCATGAACGACGACTTCAATGCGCCTATTTTGGTTGCCAATCTTTTTGAAGCTACACGCCTAATCAATTTGGTAAATGATGGCAAAGAACAAATATCAGTGACAGACCTCGCTTTACTCAAAGAGAAAATGGAGGCCTTTGTTTTTGATGTTTTGGGTCTGCAACAAGAAAACAGCAATTCAGAAACACGCTTGGCGCCAGTTATGGACCTTGTACTCGATTTGCGTCAGCAGGCCAGAACAAATAAAGACTGGACAACCTCAGATCAAATTAGAGATGGTTTGGCCAAAGCCGGAATTGTCGTGAAAGATGGCAAGGAAGGTACTACTTGGAGCTAAACGCTTGACTAATTAATTTTTAGCACTTTGGATATTAGCTTCAATGCCATTCCAGAGTTGAAAACGTTTTTCAAGGGCTAAAATTGAAACTTCTTGTGCTTCTTGCCACTTGGTGGCATCTGATCCACAAATTTCTTCCATCATTTTCAAAGAAATAGGACCGTGGTCATCGCCGTCTACTTCAATATGGCGCTCAAGGTAATAAAGTAGTTTGTCAATGTTGCTTTGCCCTTGCCCTTGCATTTCGCGCAAGATTTCTATAAACATATCTGGGATGAGGTCTTCGCGGCCAAATGTAAACAATGCAGCAATTTTGTGGAGTTGCCCTGAATCAATAACTTCAAAGGTAAAGCGCACAAAATCACGGGTTTCTTCATTGATTTCTAGTTGGTATAGCGCTTCATCTAGTTTCTTACCGTAAGAAAGCCATTCAGTAAGTTGATGGATTGGCATCGTTTGGGCGCCAATTTGTTGCATGGCCTCAAGGTACATTTCGAAATGGCTCAGGACTTTACCGTCTTTATCTTGGTCTGATTCTTCTCCGAGAACGATTTCATTAATGAAACGACGCGTGGTTGGTGAACCTTTTGGTGACCAAGGCACTTCAACACAAGTGAGCTCGCGTTGCAGTGCTTTCAGAAGACTCATGAAATCCCAGACGGCAAAAATATGTTGTTCCATGAAGAGTTGGAAATCTTCAATGCGCTCAATTTGGGCATACATCGAATGCGCCAAAAGACGTTCTCTTGCTGGTTGAATTGCCGCTTGCAATTGTTCAGTTTGTGTGCTCATGATTTCAGAACAAATAAAAAATCAATTAGTTGAGCTTAATGCCAAGTTCTTTTAATTGTGCGTCATTTAAGGGTGATGGCGCATCAATCATGGTGTCACGGCCTGAATTATTTTTAGGGAAAGCAATGTAGTCACGGATAGATTCTGAGCCTCCCATGGTTGCGACCAAACGATCGAGACCAAAGGCCAAACCTCCGTGTGGAGGAGCACCATATTCAAATGCAGACATCAAGAAACCAAATTGCGCTTGCGCCTCTTCTTTGGTAAAACCAAGAAGGTCAAACATGCGTGATTGCAGGTCGCGGTCATGGATACGAATAGAACCACCGCCAAGCTCAACGCCGTTCATGGCGAGGTCATAGGCATTGGCACGCACCTTTCCAGGATCGGTGTCAATGAGGTGCATGTCTTCTGGTTTAGGGGAAGTGAAGGGGTGGTGCATGGCATGGTAGCGTCCGCTTTCTTCGTCCCATTCGAGTAAAGGAAAATCTAGGACCCAAAGTGGCTTGAATTCATTAGGGTTGCGCAAACCTAGTTCCGTTCCTAAATGTAAGCGCAACTCATTGAGTTGTTTGCGTGTTTTGGCGAGGTCTCCGGAAAGTAAAAGCAAAAGATCTCCTGGCTTGGCACCTGCGAGGTTGGCCATTGCTTTGAGATCTTCTTCTGTATAGAATTTATCAACGCTTGATTTAAAGCTACCGTCAGTGTTACACTTGATATAAACCAAGCCTTTGGCGCCAATTTGTGGGCGTTTTACCCATTCTGTGAGTTCGTCGAGTTGTTTGCGGGTATATTCGGAACAACCTTCGACATTGATTGCTAAAACAGCCTCGGCGCTATTGAAGACGACGAAATCTTTGCTTTGTGCAAGTGCTGTAAGATCAACGAACTCCATCCCAAAACGAATATCTGGTTTGTCAGAGCCATAGCGCTCCATGGCTTCTGCGTAGGTCATGCGTGGGAAAGCACCTTCAAACTTGACACCGCGAACGGTTTCAAACAGGTGTTTGATGAGCCCTTCAAACATGTTGAGGATGTCGTTTTGTTCAACAAAGGCCATCTCGCAGTCGATTTGGGTAAACTCAGGCTGACGGTCTGCGCGAAGGTCTTCGTCTCGGAAGCACTTGACAATTTGGTAGTAGCGGTCAAAGCCACTCACCATGAGCAACTGCTTAAAAGTTTGTGGTGATTGCGGCAAAGCATAAAACTGACCTTCGTTCATGCGGCTAGGTACTACGAAGTCACGCGCGCCTTCTGGCGTAGACTTGATAAGAACCGGAGTTTCGACATCTAAAAAGTCTTTGGAGTCGAGGTATTTGCGTGTTTCAAGTGCAACTTGATTGCGCAAACGCAATTTTTGCTGAACAGGACCTCTTCTTAGGTCGAGGTAGCGGTATTGCATGCGCAGTTCGTCGCCGCCGTCTGTTTCGTCTTCGATGGTAAATGGCGGAAGTTTAGCCGCATTGAGTATGGTAAGTTTACCGACAAGAATTTCGACCTCACCGGTTGGCATATTTTTATTCTTGCTGCTGCGCTCAATGACTTGCCCTTCAATTTGAATCACGAATTCACGACCCAATTTTCTAGCTTGCTCACAAAGCGCTGCATTAGACTCCATGTTGAAAGCCAATTGGGTGATGCCATAGCGGTCACGGAGGTCCAGGAAAGTCATGCCACCGAGGTCTCGGGAGCGCTGAACCCAGCCAGCTAAAGTTACGTTGGTTCCGACATGTTCTAATCTGAGTTCTCCGCAGGTGTGTGAGCGATACATAGCTTTGTTTTTGAAGCAACAAAGGTAAGCAATCTCGGTTAAAACCCGTCTCGCTTAAGGTAGGAAGTATCGATCAAGGCATCAAAAAATGCAAGCAATTGTTTTTTCTCTTGAGAACTCAGCTGAAAGGGCTGAATGCGAGGGTCTTGAAGTGAATGTTTAGCTCCGCCTTTTTGATAATGGGCAAGTACGTCAGAAAGGCTGTTTAAGCTGCCGTCATGCATGTAGGGGAAGGTAAGCGGAAGATTTCTCAAGGAAGGAATCTTGAACTTACCGATGTCCGATGAATCGTGATGGATTCTGAAGCGACCCTGATCTGTTTTGCCCTCATAACTTGCATATAAGCCATTGTTGGCGGCTTCGTAGGTTGTAAAATAAGGTGCCGGATGACACTGCGTACAATAGAGCTTTTCTGAAAAGAGTTTCCAACCTGCTTTTTGCGCCGCTGTAAGCGCTCTGTCGTCACCTTTCATGTAACGGTCAAAAGGGGCATTCATCGAGAGTAAACTTCTTTCAAATGCGGCAATGCTTCGGGTCAGGACCCAGGCATCAAATTCTCGGTTGTAAATGCTTTTGGCAGCGGCTTGGTATTCAGGAATTTTGCGAAGTTGCCCGATGAGCACCTTCATATTATGACCCATTTCAACGGCCTCCTGTATGGGTACAATTACCTGAAGCTCTAATGACTCGAGGTGTGCATCAAACATGGCCGTTTTTAAAAAAGCTGCATTGAGAATACTGGGTGCATTGCGCTCGCTGAGCTGCCCCTTGATGCCTTTGCTTTTTGGTAAGTTGTCTGTAAAGGCCTTGTTCGGGTCATGGCAACTTGCACAAGAAATACTGCCATCTAAAGACAAGCGCTTGTCAAAAAAAAGTTGTCTGCCTAGGGCAATTTTGGCAAGGCTTTGAGGATTATCTGAAGGTGTAGGAACAACAATACTTGCATTGAGGTCTTGACTTGAGCCGCAGCGAAGGATGCCGAACCCAAGCAAAATAATTGTGGCGCAAATACCAAATGCCTTTGTCATTAGAAATACAAACGCTGTGTCTGTGAGCCTGTTGAGCTGCTGATTTTCAATAAATAAATGCCATGTGGGAACGCCGCACTATTCATTTCGAATTGGGCTTGCTGCAGTTCTTTGCTCAGTAAAATTTTGCCCTGTGCATCGGAAATTTCTAAATGCATAGGCTTGTTAATTTCCAACCCTGTAATTTGTAGTAAGCCGTTGTTATTGAGAATTTTAATTGGACTTTGTGCTATATTTTCAATGCTTGCTTCGGCATCCAGAGCAAAGACGTTTTGTGTGTTGACATTTTGCATCACGGTCATGTTTAGCCCCGTTTCTTCGTGCAGAATGCCTACACTTGCTAGCGTAATGTTATTGAGCCATCGATCAACGTGGCAATTGAGGTGCAGGTCAATTTGGTTGCCTAAATTGGTTTGAATAACGGGCATCCCGACCAATTGTTGGTTATTATTACCGAGGTTATGTAGTTCAAAATAACTATTTGGAACGTTATCGTTGTTGGAGTCAGCTTTGCCCCCAACGATCATGTGCATGTAGCCAAAAGACCAACCCCAATACATAGAGGGCATTTGGAAACTGAGCGGGTGTGTTTCGGGGTAAGTGGAAATGTCTTGCGCCAAAGCCCCGGCTTGTGTATTATAGCGTTTTGGAACCCCAACTGTAAAACCGATAGAGTCAATTTGATTGACATTTAAATACCCTAAATAAAGTGCAAAATTTGTCGGGGTGACCAACCAAATATCTGTGGCAAGGTGCGTAATTTGGCCGTTATCGTGAAATAATTTGACGTCAGAGATGTAATAATTGAAGTGTTCAAGTTCAAGCACCACGCCGTCATTGCCCGTGTAGTTTTGCAGCAATTGAAAGTCTTGATTCTGAAACTTGGGCTGCAAATTGAGGAATATATTTTTCTGTGCGAAAATTAAATTTACACAGCAGAGTAAGGCAAACAGAACTAGACTTTTTTTCATAGCGGCTTTCTGAAAATGTATAAAATTTCGCTTTCCATTAAGCGAAAACGAGCAATTTGTTCTGCAGAATAATGCTGATGAAAATCGAAAAATTCTGTATGAAAACCAACCGCTTCTGGGTAGCTCGGATAGTCTTTACCAAATAAACGGACGTGGTCTTTTTGCCAAAAATGTTTTTCGCGCTCAGCAGGGCTGGTAATGCTAGGATCTTCGTAAGTGTGTTCGCGGTTGAAATCTTGGGGCACTTGCATAATGGCCCAACCACCTGGTTTTAAGACTCTAAATAGTTCTGACATACACTGCTTCGGATCATCGACGTGCTCCATGACATGATTACAAAATACAACATCAAAGCGCTCATTTTCTAGCGGGATTTGGTGTAAATCAAAGTGTAAATCGGCAATAGGAGACACGAGGTCTGCAGTGAGGTAATCTAGATTTTTTTGAGCCTTGAAACGGTCAATAAAACATTGTTCTGGGGCCATGTGGAGTACAGCCAAGCGCTCTTGGGTAAAAAACGATGAGTGGTTTTTGAGATAAAGCCACATTAAGCGATGGCGTTCTAGTGTGAGGTCATAGGGGCAAAGTACGTTTTCGCGGTGTGCCACTTCAGATCCATA
The DNA here is from genome assembly GCA_041158525.1 of Bacteroidota bacterium. Taxonomy (GTDB): domain Bacteria; phylum Bacteroidota; class Bacteroidia; order Flavobacteriales_D; family Crocinitomicaceae; genus UBA952. Next base: position 20,752 of record JBEBBE010000028.1, read on the forward strand.
AGACAAAAACTTAGAAAAAGATTTTTCACAAACAGGGCAACTGACAGCTTCTCCTTTGTATAAAACCGGAGCAACTAAACGAAAAAGATAGCTCAGCCGAATAAGCAAAGGCCTCGGGAGCTTATTAAGGAGATATTTGTAGAGTTTCTTCACGTACCAAAGTTAAACTTTTCAAAAGAGAATATCGCTACTTTTGTAGCAAATCACGCTATGAAAATCAAGCCTTTATTCCTCTTTTTCTGCATCCTCATGAATTTAGATTTCCTTGCTCAAGAACCTGTTGCGCCTCAAATTGATCACAAACTCGAGCAACACGGGCACCAAAGGAATGATCCGTACTACTGGATGCGTAACCGAGACACTGAGCCAGTACTCAGTTATTTAAAAGCAGAAAACGCTTATGCAGCGGCATATTTCAAGGCGCTCGACCCTTTAGTAAATAGTTTACTGAACGAATTTGAAGCGCGCATAGATCCCAATGAAACAAGTGCTCCTTATGTGATCAATGGTTATCAATATCAGTCACGCAATGTGGAGGGCCAAGATTACCAGCAAATTTATCGCTATGAATTGGACGGAAAAGCGGTCTTATTTTTTGACGAAAACCTCCGAGCCAAAGACAAGCCTTTCTATGAATTAGCTGCTTGGGCGCCATCTCCAAATAACCAAATTTTAGCCGTTAGCGAGGATTTTGTTGGTCGCAGAAAGTACGAGATTCGTTTTAGAGCAAACGGAAAATTCCTAAAAGATGTCTTGACAGAAACGAGTGGAAGTGTCGTTTGGGCAAATGACAACAAAACAGTTTATTACACTAAAAAAGATCCAGAAACGCTCAGAGAATATTTGGTATATCGCCATCAAATTGGCACGCCGCAAAGTGCCGACGAGCTTATTTATGAGGAAAAAGATGACAAATTCAGTGTTGGCATCGGCAAAACCCTCACCAACGCTTTTGTATTGATATATAGCTACAGCTCAACAACTTCTGAAATTCAATTGATTGATGCCAATATAGCGAAGGCTTCGCCAAAAGTTTTTTTAGCTAGAAAAGCGGGTCATTTATACGAAGTGGAGCACCATGAAAACGGCTTTTACGTACTTAGCAATGACCAGGCAGTTAACAACCGTGTATTGTTTTCAAAAGACATCCCAACGAATCTTAATTCGTGTCAGGAGGTCATCAAACACAATCCGAAGGTGTTAATTGAAGGACTAACGGTGTTTAAAAGACATTTACTCATTGAAGAGCGCGACAACGGGCTTTTGAAATTGAAACTTAAAAATGTTTCAGACGGCCAGGAAAAGTACATCGATGTAGACGGAGAAACCTATTACCTAGGCTTGGCAACCAACGATGATTACGCTGCTTCAAAAATCTATTATGTGTTTAACTCCTTGACTACGCCTTCAAGGGTCTACACTTATGATTTACAGACCAATAAGCGTGAAGTATTTTTCGAAAAGAAGCTCAGAGATACCCAATTTAGTCCTGAAAACTATGCGTCTAAGCGAATTTGGGCAACAGCCAATGACGGCACTCAAATTCCGGTGAGTATCGTTTACAAAAAAGGTACTGACCTATCTAAGGCACCACTTTTACTTTATGGCTATGGTTCTTATGGCTACACCATTCCGGATATTTTTAGCCCCACACGCTTGTCATTACTAGATCGCGGTTTTGTTTTTGCAACTGCGCATATCCGTGGCTGTAAATACCTCGGAGAAGAATGGTATCAGGATGGGAAATTCGATAAAAAGATAAATACGTTTACCGATTTTATCAACGCTGCTGAATATCTTGGTCACATGGGTTACTGCGACCCTTCAAAAATTTATGCGAATGGTGGCAGCGCAGGTGGCTTACTTATGGGTGCCATTACAAACATGGCGCCGTACCTATTCAAAGGAATTGTTTCTGAAGTGCCATTTGTCGATGTCGTGACGACCATGCTTGATGAAAGCATTCCGCTCACCACAGGTGAATACGAAGAGTGGGGAAATCCGCAAGATCCTTATTACTATTATTACTTACTGAAATATTCTCCTTACGACAATTTGCATCGCATGGCTTATCCTGCTATGTATGTCACTTCAGGGTATCACGATTCTCAGGTGCAATATTGGGAACCTGCAAAGTATGTAGCGAAACTCAGAACACTACGCACCAATCAGGCACCGTTGATCTTTGAATGCAACATGGATGCCGGTCATGGTGGGGGTTCAGGTCGTAGTACCGAGCGTCTCGAACGTGCTAAAGTTTTTGCATTTATTTTAGGATTGGAAGGCATTGAAAAATAAGTTGGTCCTTATTTTCTTGTTTTGTTCGCAGGTACTCTTTGCGCAGCCCCATGCCATTGAGTCTTTTCGAGAGCGCCCAATTATGTATGCAGATTTGGGGTATACCGCCAATCCATTTTCTTTGAAGGGAAAATTTGGCCAGCAGGTCAACGAGTTGTCTTATAAAAACAATTTTAGCCCCTTTTTAGGTTTGGGCTTTGCCTATAAATGGTTTCATCTTCGTGTGGGCTTCCCCATTATTGGCAACATCAGGTCCGCAACCAAATTTGGTCAAACGACACAATATAATTTTGCCTATGACCTCACATTCAAAAAGGTGTGGTATGATTTTGAGTTCAAATCTACATTTGGTTATGCTTTAAAGGATGCCAATGATTGGGATTCCACTTTAAGCGCTTCCCAGCCGCACCTCATTATGCCAAAAGTGCGTTCAATGAATGTCATGATGAATGGTTGGTATTTCCATAATCCGGATTTTCAAATGAATGGTCTACTAGGAAAGCGGGCACATTATACCAAAGAAATCCTGACTTGGTATCTGAAAGGCACGGTAAATTATTTTGGATCAGCCAACAAAACTGGGCCCTTGGTTCCGACTCAGGTACAAGACCCACAGATTACTATGATGAACCTAAACAGGTTGCAAGCTTTTGACTTTGGAGTAGTTCCGGGCCTTGCTTATGTCAACCGCAAAAATAATTGGCAACTTGGTGGCTGGTTTGGTTTGGGCCCAGTCCTTCAAATTAAAGGTTTTGAAACGCCAAGCTACTCTAAATTATTACTGGGTTTAGCCCCGCGCTTTGATTTCAGACTCATGGGCGGCTATTCTTCTGACGAGCGCTTCTTTTTCTTGGTCACGGACTTTGACAACAAGAGTATCCGTTATGATGCGTTTAATTATAGACAACTTTATTACGCCATCAAATTTGTAGCTGGATATCGCTTTGCCGCACAAAAAAAGGAGAAAAAGTAGTTCTTTATTGAGGCTTGAAGCGAGTTTTTTGCCCACCAACTTTCAGCTCTATTTCTAATTCTTTTGGGGCGTTGAGTAATTCGATCGTCATACCTTTCAAAAATTCAGGATGCTGTTCGGCGCCAACCCAGGCACTTACTTCAAGCGAACTGATGCCATTGGCCTGTACTTCATAGCTATGCCAATTGATCGGGATTATGGTCACAAAACCCTGTTCTTGTGCTAGCTTTTTTTTCGGATAAATCAAAGTTATGGGCTTCTTTACCTCAGCTTGAGCTTCCTTTGAATTGGCAACTTCAAGCTTTGGAAAATTGGCCTTAATCAGCGGCATTTGTGCGTCTAGCTGCCAAACACGCAGGTAATCTACCTTAAAAGTTGCAGGAAATTTAGTTTGCGCATCGGGGCCCGGATTAAACGCAAAGCCATCTCGGGCAACGGCTAAGTTGAGCACAATATTCATAGGAGTCTCGAAGTCGCCATCAAAATGAGAAACAGGTACACCATTTACAAAATAAGTGAGCGAGTTTGGTAACCAAATACCTGAATAAATAACTGGCTCACCAACTAATTGATTTTTCATACGAACCCAACCACCCCAGTTTTTTTTGAGGCCAAAGGCATTTTTAACATAATCCTTTCGGTTTGGTAAATGTACATCGACATGGATGTCATGGCTGCGTTCCCCTTTCATTTCCATGAAGTCAATTTCATCTTTTTGATTTTGACCATAGAGCCAAAATGCAGGCCACAACCCTTTACCCTCAGGCACTATGGCTCGGCACTCAAAATAACCATAACGAAATGTATCCTTGCTCCAGAGGCAAGAGGTCAAGAAATCCAAATAAACAGAATCATTTTTTATGTCAATTTGCAATTCTTTAGCCTGCGCCTGATTGATCATCCAATTTTCGACCTTGACATTCTTATTGACCTCCACAGCCTTGAGTTCCAGGTTCCCGTTCTGGACATCGATCATCTCGGGTACTGCCCATTGCTTTTGGTCGAGTAAGAGCCCTCCCCAAGGATAGCGCAAATACCAAAGATTTTCATCTATGCTTTTGGAACTGAATTCTTCACCAAACTGATAATGCCAGCGGATAACCGTATCGGTTTTAAATTGGAAAAGTGCTGGTTGTAATTGGGCGTGTGAAATGAAGTTAAGCAGTAAGATGATGGGGAGTAGTCTTTTCATATTCAATTGATTCTTTAAAAAATGACAGAATATATTCATTAAATCAATTCATCAAATCAATTCATCAAATCAATTCATCAAATCAATTCATCAAATCAATACTTGATAAAAATATTCTTTGCTTCGGTGAAAAAGCGGAGTGCTTCCCAACCTCCTTCACGACCAACACCTGAGGCTTTGACACCACCAAATGGGGTGCGAAGGTCACGGACTAACCAAGCGTTGACCCAAACAATGCCGGCCTGAACTAAATCAGCCACGCGGTGTGCGCGCTTGAGATCAGAGGTCCAGACAGTAGCAGCTAAACCATATTGAGTAGAGTTAGCCATTTCAAGTACTTCTTCTTCGGTATCAAAAGGCGTAATCGTGACCACCGGCCCAAAAATTTCTTCTTGGTTGGTGCGGCAAGTATAGTCCAAACCTTCAATAATTGTAGGTTCAATATAGTAACCTTCTGCGTGTTCGCCTTCTAAAACTTTACGCTTTCCTCCAAATAAGATGGTCCCACCTTCTTCTTTAGCCAGCTCAATATAACTCAGAATTTTTTCCATGTGTGGTTTGGAAACCACGGCGCCCATTTTTGCTTCAGGGTCTGTTGGGAAGGAGACTTTGTTTTTGGCCATAGCCGCGACAAAGGCCTCTTTGAATTGTTCGTAGATGGGTCTTTCGATAAAAATTCTGGAGCCACATAAACAAATCTGACCTTGATTGGCAAAGGAAGAGCGGATGGTTGTACTTAGGGCTTCTTTGAAGTCGCAGTCTGCGAAAATGATGTTTGGATTTTTACCGCCAAGTTCTAAAGAGAGTTTCTTAAACATAGGCCCTGCTGTGCGTGCTATGTATTCACCAGTTTTGGTGCCTCCTGTGAATGAGATGGCTTTAATTTTAGGATGCTTAACGATGGCGTCTCCTACGTTGGGGCCAGTGCCGTGCAAAATGTTGAGAACGCCGTCAGGCATACCTGCCTCTTTGGCAATTTTACCCAGCATGTAAGCAGTATAAGGCGTTACCTCAGAAGGTTTGGCAATGACACAGTTTCCGGCAGCTAAGGCAGGAGCTATTTTCCAAGAAAAGAGATACAAAGGCAAGTTCCAAGGAGAAATACAGCCCACAACACCAATAGGTTTTCTTGTGGTGTAGTTGAAACCAACACCCTCCATTTGATGAGATTCAGAAGCAAAATGCTCGATAGCGGTTGCAAAGAAATGAAAGTTTGAGACCGCACGTGGAATATCGACATGTTTGGCCAAACTTAGGGGTTTGCCGTTGTCTTTGGACTCAGCAGCTACAAAAGCATCCATGTTGGCCTCAATGCCTTCGGAAAGTTTTTTTAGAATTTTTCCGCGTTCTTCGATGCCCATAGTTGACCAAAGAGGGAAAGCAGCTTGAGCCGCCTGAACAGCAGCTTCTACATCTTCTGCACTTGAATCTGGGATTAACGAATAAACTTTTCCGGTAGCCGGTTCGAAGTTATCAATATAGCAGCCATTGAGTGGCGCTACATACTGGCCATTAATAAAATTGCTGAGTTTTTCCATCGTAATACAAATGTAAGCATATCTAATGAGAGGTTTTGATACCTTTGTGACATGAAAATCAGTGAAGCACAAGCTACCGTTGATCATTGGATACAAACGTTGGGTGTGCGTTATTTTAATGAACTCACCAATACGGCTATTTTAATGGAAGAGGTCGGTGAGTTGGCGCGCATCATGGCCAGACGCTATGGCGAGCAATCAGAAAAAGAATCCGACAAAGACAAGGATCTCGGCGATGAAATGGCCGACATTTTATTTGTCTTGTGTTGTTTAGCCAACCAAACAGGTATTGACCTCGAACAAGCGCTAGAAAAAAACTTGGAAAAGAAAACCAACCGTGACGCCACACGCCACCTTAACAACCCAAAATTAACAGATGGAACAGCTCAGTAGTGTCAGTAAAACTTTGCGTTCGAGTCAAGGTGTTTTAGTCAATGCATTGCCTGCGCAATATGAAACGCAGCTTTGGTCTTTATTTGAAGAGTACGTGCCGCAACCCGAAGAAGGGTCACCTAGGGCTATACTTCTGTGTAAAGACGACCAACAAGCCCGTGCCATTCACGCCCAATTTGCACAATTGGCCAAGGCAAAAGACCTCACCGTAGACCTCATAGTTGAAAAAGGAAACAAACTGCAGCAGCGCAACGACTTATTTGACGGTACTGAAATCATTGTTGGTACAACGCGCCGCATGGCCGAGCTTTATTTTCAAAACGGGTTTAATATCAAAAAACTCAAGTTGTTTGTCATACTTGAGCTCGATTTGCATATGCGTCAGGGACACAAAGGCTATGTTGTCCGCATGACCGAAAGCTTACCTAAATGTAAGGTCATCTTTTTTAGTGCCAATGCCGACGAAGAGCGCACACTCGGCTACCTCGACGAATTTTATCCGAACATTCAGACCCTTGAGTTGTCTGAAGAAGCATGAGATCCGAACAACAACTCCTTGCCTTAAGACCCTCCGTAGATAAAGCCGATCAAGAATCAAATCCAATCGAGCAGTTTCAAAATGAGGTCTTGCGCCCCATTCTTAAATTTCAACACGAACTTTGGCTGCAAGAATGGAAACAAAATCAGTTGTTTACTAAGGTTAAATTGAGCAGCAAAGAAGCCGAGCGTCGCCAATTCTTAACCCAAATATTTTCAAAAAATCCGGCTTTGGTTCAGCGTTACATTGGAATGATTGCAGGGTTTTTCCTGCTTGAAGAGTACGCTTTTTATACTGAGAACAGAAATGTGATTGATAAAAGAATCAAGGAGTTGCTCTTGACGCGCTTGTTATCTTACTAAACCATATCAAAAGCGGCAATAAACACAGGTTCTTTGGGCTCGAAGTCACCTCTAAAAACAACGTCTACTTCGGCCACCCCAATCAGTTGATGTAATAAGCCCCATTTGATTTTTTGCTGTGCTTTCTGATAAAGCGCATCGCGGGTATCGTTCCACCAAAGCATAGAATGCAAATGCTCTTTAGCCAACATGCCTTCAAATAGTCGGTCGATGTCTTTGATATCACCGGACGGATTGCAGACTACCTCGGGCACTAAAAAAGTATGTTCTTTTGGTTGAATAAGCCGATTGAGCAGCGGTAAGTAAGGTAAAAGTTGAACTTGCAGACCACCCAATTTACCTGGCAGCCTTTGAATTTCCCAACGCACTTTTTCAAATTTTGCCATGGCTAAAAGCTTTCCTGAGTTGTCTCGAAGGCAGGCCACTTCGCCATTTTGAAAATAGTAGGTTAAATAGGCTGTATAATGCTTATAAGTTTGCTCAATTATAGAGAGGTGTTCTGTATTTATTTTTTCAATGCTGAGGTTTTGTTGCTGTTTAGGAAAGAGTCGGCTATATGATTGTGTAGCGAGTTTAGCTTTGGTTTTGAAGCCAAAAGTTTCACTCATCCATTTACTGCGCACGTTTTTGGTATCAATATAAGCGTAGCAGAAGTTTTGTGTGCCGCCGTAGTTGGTTTCGAGGTCCATGAAAACTTCTTCAATTTGTACCTTCAATACTGACTTCGGATTCATGCGTGCTTTTCCTTTTGACTGAAACTTTGAATCGAAAGAAAAGTAACGCAAATAAAGCCCAAAAGGGCGTTGACAAAAAGTAATATTGGCAATAAGTTGTTCGCGACGACGAAGAGAAAAACTTAATGGGTTGTCTGTATGTGCAACGCTTTGCGCCACATCGAGGTGTTTGTATTTGGCTCCGTTTGTCCCGAGTACAGTGCGTTCAAAAAGCTGAACGAGGTCTGGGCTAATTTCTTTGGAGAGTTCAAATTTCATGCATGAAATTTAATAAATATTTGCTGCTTTGAGCCATTCGAACAATTCCGTTTGTTGGTCCTTAAGCAAGGTGTGCGCCACGGTTATACCCCGATCTTGTAAAGCCTTTTCAGTCGATTTGCCCCAAGCAATAATTTGTGCATTTTCTGCTAAATCATTTAGCTCAAAAAATGCGGAGACGTTACTCGGCGAACTAAAAACATAAACTTTGTGTGCGGCAATGTGCTGCTGCTTGAAGTTGGTTTGGTAAACGGGTAATATTTTCTTCTGTTGCTCCGGGATGAGTTTGGCGTAGGTCCCTAGTGATAAATTGGAGGAGGGGAATAATACACTTCGATTAGCCCTCCATTGATTAAATGCCGCTGCTTCTTGTGCTGGCATACCCGAGTTTTGGGCAACAAATGCCGCTTTAAGCCCAAATAGTTGCTCAATTTTTAAGGCCGTCTCAGTTCCGGCAACCCCAAATATTTCAGGGGCCGGACATTGCGCTAAATAAAACTCAGCAGCCCGAATGCTCGCAAAAAATACTAAATCAAATGATGGTTGACATGTAAAAGAGAGTGGAGCATAAGAGAGTAGTGACTGCGCAGTAAGCAGTTCTTCAGCCCAAAGTTGATGCAGCGCTGCATGCAGCTCTTGCGGATCTTTGGAAATAAAAACAGGTTTCATTAGGCGTTTTGAAGAACCGTTGTAATGGCTTCAATGCTAGAGGAGTGCTCAAACTGATAGAACTGCGCTGGAAGTGCAGCACTTTTTGAATGGGCTACGAATATGGCATGAGGGCCATAATAAACACCAAGCGGCAACTGACAACCGCCATCCATGGCTTGTAATACGCCTCTTTCAAGGGCAATTTTAGCAGCAACCTCAGGATGGTTGAGCTGCGATAAAACTTGTTGCGTTTGCTGGTCTGCTGCCCTTACTTGTAAGCCTAAAACGCCTTGTGCTGGTGCGGGCACAAATTCAGTAGGATCTAAAACTAAAGTTGGAAGATCTGATAAATCTAATTGCAAACGACTCACGCCAGCATTTGCCAGCAAAATGGCGTCGTAGTTACCCGCACGTAATTTGTCGATACGCGTGGGTACGTTTCCGCGCAATTCTTCAATGTTTAAGTCTGGGCGTAGTGCTTTAATAATTGCTTTGCGACGCGCAGAAGATGTACCGATGGTTGCGCCATGCTTAAGCCCCCACAGTTGGCTAGCATCTTGTGCAGCTTCTTGCATAAGCAAAAGTTCGGATGGATCTTCTCGGTATGAAACCGCTGCAATGCAAAGCCCTTCTGGCTGGCTGGTTTCTAAGTCTTTGTGCGAGTGAACGGCTAAATCAATTTCATTATTGAGTAAAGCGTTTTCGATTTCTTTGGTAAAAAAGCCTTTGCCTTCTAGTTTGTCAAAACTGAGGTCTTGAATGCGGTCACCTTGTGTGACGATGATTTTGAGTGTGACTTCGCAGTTGAGCGCTTCGAGTTGGCCTTTTACAAAATGTGCTTGCCACAAAGCGAGATCGCTGCCACGTGTGCCAATGCGGATGTGGGTTTTAGTCGACATGGTTCAGGATAATTTCCTTGGCCAGTTTCATCGGGCCACTGATGTATTTTTTTTCGAGGTAATTGACAATTTTTTCAAGTACTTCTTTGGATTGCGGATCAAGGGCTTCGAGGTCTTCTTTGAAAACTTGATCGTAGGCTGTTGATTTGAGTGCCTTTACTTGAGCAGGAACTACGCGCATTGCGAGTTCAACTTTTCTCTCACGGATGAGGTGTTGAAATTCAAAAAGCGCTTGATCTATAATTTCTTCAACTTGCGCTAGTTCTTTAGAGCGCTCTTTGACATTTTCATTGGATATCTTTTGCAAGTATTCAATAGAAAGATACTTGACGCTATGATTTTCTAAAATGCTTGCATCTAGGTCTTGTGGGATGGCTAAATCAATTACAATTTTTTCTTGCGTATCGCCTTGTAATAAATGCTGGTAAAGCTCAGGGTTGATGATCACACCATCGGCAGCTGTACAAGTAATGAGGACGTCAAAACCACTATTAAAAGTAGATAGATCTGAAAGCAAGTGGGCAGTGCCTTTGAGTTCGTCGGCAAGTTTTTGCGCATTGGAAAAGCTGCGATTGAAAACGTAGAATTTTTTGAATCCGTGCTTTTTCAAGAAGCGACACATGGTGGTGTTGGTCACGCCGGCACCGACGATCAGGACCCTTGCGTCTAGAGGAATATTGAGTTGCTTTAGGTATTGGTAGGCCAATGAAACGACAGAAACAGGTTTGGTAGAAATACTCGTTTCTGTATAGACTAATTTCGCAGTTTCAATGACTTTTTTCATGAGTAAGCGAATGAGCTCACCTGTTAAAGACAAGGATTGGCAATATTCATAGGCCAAACGCACCTGAGTAATGATTTCGCGTTCACCGATGATCATGGAGTCAATAGAGGAAGCCACCGACAACGCGTGCTTGACCGCATGGGTTCCGGAATAGGTTTCTGCCTTTCTGACAAATTCTTCTAGTTGAATCGGAACCAATTTAGGATAGAGTTCTTGAAGTAAGCGAGCTAGAAAAGCGGTGTCGAGGTCTTGGTCATTGACAAAGCTGATTTCAACGCGGTTACAAGTCGATAAGAACATGAGCTCATTGAGCCCTAAGGAATTTTTAAGTTGCTCGAGCACGACCGCTTGCGCCTCCTTTTCGAGGTGCAAAAGACCAATCTTGTTGACATCAAGATGGCGGTGGGTAAATGCGATAATGTGAAGTTCTTGCAACACTTATTTCGATTATAGCGCAAAACTACAGCTACAAAGGTTTTCTTTTGTCATTGGAGTGTCATGAATGCTAATTTAGAATGCATTCAAATAGGCCTAAAAGACTAACTTTGTGTTATGTCAAAAACCCCATATAAAGCCATCTTATTTGACCTCGGCGGAGTGCTAATAGATATTGATTATCAAGCAACTGAGCGCGCGTTTATTGAGCTTGGCGTTGAAGATTTTGCACACCAATACACGCAATTTGCACAATCAGATTTGTTTGATTTATTTGAGACGGGTCAGATTTCGATCCAGCATTTTATCAATAAGTTGCTGCCAATCACGAGGCCTGGAACCACGCCTAATCAAGTTTACGCAGCATGGAATGCCATGTTGGGTCAGTTCCCCGCTGAAAAAATTGACTTTATCACCGAACTTTCGACACAAACCCCACTATATATGCTGAGTAACACAAATGCAATTCATTGGGGAGTTGTACAGGATAGATGGAAACAGGCAAGCTCGCAACCGCTTTCGGGTTTCTTTAAGCAAATATTTTTGTCGCATGAAATTGAGCGCAGAAAACCACACCCGGAAACATTTCTTTGGGTTTTGGAACAGATGCAATTGGATGCAGCAGAGGTGCTATTTATAGATGACAGCCCACAACACGTGGAGGGAGCTAGAAAAGCCGGATTAACGGCTATACATTACGACCCAAAAATCAGTTTGAGTAGTTATTTTTCTTGACAAAGTTCAACGAGTAAACCGTTGGTGCTTTTTGGGTGCAAGAAGGCAATTCTTTTATTGTCGGCGCCATCTTTTGGGCTTTCATGAATGAGGTTGAAACCGGCATTTTTTAAGCGCGCAAGCTCAGCGTCGATGTCCTCAACTTCAAAAGCAACATGATGAAAACCTGGACCATTCTTGCTTAAAAATTTAGCAATTGCTGAGTCGGGGTTTGTTGCTTCTAACAGTTCAATTTTATTCGGACCCACCTGAAAGAAGGCAGTCATAACGCCTTCAGAGGCAACACCTTCTTGTTTGTAGCACGGCGTATTGAGTAGCGCTTCAAACAGCGGAATAGAGGTGGCGAGATTATCTACTGCAATACCAAGGTGTTCGATGCGTTTCATTTAACGTCAATTTTGATGAATTTTTCAGATTTGTTGTCGTAGTTGATGAAGTAAACACCGCTTACAAAGTTGGTGCAATCAACTGTGCTGTTATAGCCTGTTTTCAGGAGGTTCCCGTAGGCATCGTAGATTTCAAATTTTGTTTTGACAGCTTTACCATCAGCTTTGAAATATAAATTTTGATGGACTTTCGCCGGGCTAAAGCTAACAGCCTTGACATTCGATACGAAACTCGTGCTTGGCGAAACCCTTGTTTTTCCGGAGTTATCGGTCTGGCTTACACGAACGATGTTTTTTCCAGAATGTGGGCTGAGTTGAAAAACATAACTATTGGCGCCTTTTAGTCCTTTACCCTTTACCTGACCGACCTCGACCCAGCGGCCCCATTTGAATTGCTCAATGGCGTAGTCAAGGCTGGCTGTTTCATTGGTGCTGGTCCAGGAGAGCAAACCATTTGCTTGCGCTTTGATTGTGCTGCATTCAAAAGTACTTTTGGGCAGCAGTACTTCCGGATTGATAAAACGTGGTTCACAGCCACTTGCGTGTTCTAGTACGACAAAAACTTGTTCGCCTTTTTTCAGATGAAATAATTTGAAATCAATTTCAAAGTGCGATGTCTGAATGACGGCCGGCAAGATTTCGCCATTTACCAAAACTTTGGAAATGCAAAAGCCAAATCCATCGGGCATTGGAGGGTTATTGACCAACAGATTTTTATCTTGGTAGGTGCCTTCGAGTGAAAGCAATTGTAGCTGCGCACTTGTAACTTGTACACTACACAAGAAAATTAAAAACAACAGTATTCTTTGCATCAGAATTCAATCGGCTTGACACAAAGATAGCAGGATTCGCTACCTTTCTCTTAAATTTGTGTCATGACATACGACTACATCAAAGCACTGCACCTCATTTTTATGGTCAGTTGGTTTGCCGGGCTTTTTTACATGGTGCGCCTTTTTATCTATTTCAGAGAGGCCGCCGACAAAGAAAAAGCTGAAAAAGATATTTTACAGGCACAGTTTATCATCATGATGCAACGCCTTTGGTGGATCATTACTACTCCAGCCATGATTTTAACGCTAGTTTTTGGTTTTTGGATGTTGTATTTGAATGCTGCTTATTTATTAACAGCTCCTTGGATGCATTTGAAGTTGGGCTTTGTTGGTTTATTATTGATCTACCATTTTTATTCGCAGCATTTAATGCGGGCTTGTCAGAAAGACATAATGAAATGGAGCTCGAATCAGCTCAGAATTTGGAATGAAGTAGCTACTTTATTTTTAGTCAGTATCGTTTTCTTGGTAGTGCTCAAAAACCAACTTTCTTGGGTCAGCGGCACACTCGGTTTCTTTGGTGTAGGCATTCTGCTGATGCTCGGCATCAAACTATACAAGAAATTGCGGAAAACTAACCCTTGAATTGTTCAAAAATCAAATTGTAACTTCAGAAAGTTTACCTACCTTTGCAAAAATTTTTTTAGCAAATACGCAAAACAACTTTCTAATGCCGCAAACTGGTAAGTTTTCTACACTATTGCAAGTCATCGTTTTCGCTTTGTCTTCCATTGTTTTTCAAACGTCTGCATTTGCCTCTGAAGAAGAAGGTTTCAATGTAAACGAAATGATCATGCATCACATCAAAGATGCACACGAGTGGCACATTGCGGGCCCAGAGCACGGGGGCATTAGCGTTTACCTTCCTGTCATTCTTCATGACAACGGTTTTAAAGTATTTAGTTCAAAGTATTTTTATCACGGTAACGAAACCGTAGTAACCGAAAAAGATGGCGCAAAACACACTTACATGGAAGGTGTGGGCCCAGCAAAGGGTTATGGTCTTTATCACGAAGAAATCTACAAACTAGACAACGTCGGAACGTATCATGGCAATCCTGTATATGCCTTAGAATTTCACGGCGAGCATCCTTCAAGTGCAACCGTAACAGACTTATCAATCACTAAGAATGTTGCTTCATTGATCATGGGTTCATTTTTGATTCTCTTGATCATGTTTAGCGTGGCTAGATTTTACCGTAAAAATGGTGCAGTTGCCCCTAAAGGCATCGCTAAGTTTTTAGAGCCGATCATCGTGATGGTCCGAGACGACATCGCCAAAGCAAACATTGACCACCACAAATACCACAAATATGTTCCTTATTTGTTAACGGTGTTCTTTTTTATCTGGATCAACAACATGTTAGGTCTTATTCCAATTATTCCGGGTGGAGCCAACTTAACAGGAAATATTACCATTACGTTTTTCCTCGCATTCTGTACGCTCTTAGTAACAGTGTTCTCCGGAAACAAAAACTATTGGGGACACATCTTCTGGATGCCGGGTATTCCTGTTCCAATGAAAATCTTCATGATTCCGATTGAATTAATCGGGGTTTTAACAAAGCCTTTTGCCCTAATGGTACGTTTGTTTGCAAACATCTCTGCAGGTCACATTATCGTATTAGCCTTGATTTCTATCATCTTTATCAACAAAAACTACGCATGGGCAGGATTGTCAGTGCCGATGGCTTTGTTTATTTCGGTGCTCGAAATCTTAGTTGCTTTCTTACAAGGTTTCTTATTTGCAATGCTTTCTGCATTGTTTATCGGAGCAGCCGTTGAAGAAGCACACCATTAAATAGTAACCTTTTAAATTAAATACAATGACAGGAATGTTTGGTAGTATTGCAGCAATCGGAGCAGGTATCGCTGTTCTTGGCGCAGGTCTAGGAATCGGTCGTATCGGTGGTTCTGCAGTAGAAGGTATTGCGCGCAATCCAGAAGCAGCAAGCAAAATTCAAACAGCGATGATCATCGCAGCAGCCCTTATTGAAGGTGTTGCATTGTTTGGAGTAGTTGTTGCCCTTCTTGGTGCAAAAGCGTAATTAAATTAAAAGGAAGCGACAACGGTTGGTTGTTGCTTCCTTTTTCTAAAAAAATTAAAACAAAAAGAAATGGACTTAATATTACCAGATTTTGGTTTACTCGTTTGGACAGGTTTAGTATTTAGTATTTTATTGCTCTTACTTGCAAAGTTTGCTTGGAAACCAATTTTAACGGCGGTAAATGCTCGTGAGCAAAAAATCTCTGAGGCATTAGAATTGGCTGAAAAAACAAAGTCTGAAATGCAAGCATTGAAGGCTGAAAACGATCAAATCTTAAAAGAAGCTCGTGCAGAAAGAGACGCTATCCTTAAAGAAGCAAAAGAAGCTGCCACAGGCATGATTGAGTCAGCTAAGTCAAAAGCTAAAGACGATGCTGATAAAATTGTTGAAGCTGCTCGTCAGACAATTTCAAGCGAAAAAGCTGCTGCCATGTTAGAACTTAAAAATCATGTAGCGGCACTTTCATTAGAAATTGCTGAAAAGGTTGTTCGTCAGGAATTAAGCTCAAACGAAAGTCAAAAAGCACTTGCAGACAAGCTTGCTACTGAAATCAAAATGAACTAAGCAATGAAATCAACAAAGTCAGCTGGTCGTTACGCAAAAGCGCTTCTTGAATTGGCACTAGACCAAGACAAGTTGGCCTTAGTCGAGGCAGATATGCTTCAATTAATCAAGATGTCAGAAGAGGTGCATGATTTTCATGTTTTCATCAATTCACCCTTGATTCAAATTGATAAAAAAGTTGCTGTTATTCATTCAATTTTTAAGGACTTCAATGAGGTAACGCTTAAATTTTTAGCCCTCGTGACCAACAATGGTCGTGAAGGCGCCATGATTGAAATTGCCAAGCAATTTATTGCGCAGTTAATGAGCCACAGAGGAATTGTTCCAGTAACAATTATCAGTGCTCAGCAACTAGAAGACAACACGAAAGCTGAAATTCTTTCAAAAATAAATAGTGTCGTAAAAGGCACGCCACTCATTACTGAAGAAGTAGATGCATCTTTAATCGGAGGCTTTATCATTCGTATGGGAGATCAACAAATAGATGCGTCTGTTGCGACTCAGCTACAACGCATGAAACAACAATTTGTATAATCGTCAATTGACAAAAAAATAAGTAAAAATGGCAGATATTAAACCAGCAGAAGTTTCCGCAATACTAAGAGAGCAACTCTCTGGATTCCGCTCAGAAGCAGAATTACAAGAAGTTGGAACGGTACTTCAGGTAGGAGATGGTATTGCACGCATTTACGGAATGAATGGCGTACAATATGGTGAACTTATTGAATTCGATGGTGGCATGCAAGGAATTGCGCTTAACCTCGAAGAAGACAATGTAGGAGCCGTATTATTAGGTAGATCTTCTGGAGTAAAAGAAGGTGATACTGTTCGTCGTTTAGGTAAAATTGCCTCTGTAAAAGTTGGTGACGGAATGGTCGGACGTGTAGTTGATACACTCGGTCAGCCAATCGATGGTAAAGGTCCAATCCAAGGTGAACTATACGAAATGCCAATCGAGCGCAAAGCTCCTGGTGTAATTTTCCGCCAACCGGTAACTGAGCCTTTACAAACAGGTATCAAAGCAGTTGACGCCATGATTCCAATCGGACGCGGACAGCGCGAGTTGATCATCGGTGACCGTCAAACTGGTAAAACTACTGTTGCGATCGATGCAATCATCAACCAACGCGAGTTTTATGACCGTGGTGAGCCTGTTTACTGTATCTATGTAGCTATTGGTCAAAAAGGATCAACAGTTGCTGGTATCGTTAAAAAATTAGAAGATGCAGGTGCAATGGCCTACACAACTGTAGTTGCTGCCAACGCATCTGATCCAGCGCCAATGCAGTTCTATGCACCAATGACCGGTGCAGCAGTTGGTGAATATTTCCGTGACTGTGGTAAACCAGCACTTATTGTTTATGATGATTTATCTAAGCAAGCGGTTGCTTACCGTGAAGTATCTCTACTTCTTCGTCGTCCGCCAGGTCGCGAGGCATACCCAGGTGACGTTTTCTACCTTCACTCTCGTTTATTAGAGCGTGCTGCAAAAGTTATTGCTGATGACAACATCGCTAAGCAAATGAATGACCTTCCTGCATCTTTGAAAGACAAAGTAAAAGGTGGGGGTTCACTCACAGCTTTGCCAATTATTGAAACACAAGCGGGTGACGTTTCTGCTTACATCCCTACAAACGTAATTTCCATTACCGACGGACAAATCTTCCTTGAGTCTGACTTATTCAACTCTGGTATTCGTCCGGCAATTAACGTAGGTATCTCTGTATCTCGTGTAGGTGGTTCAGCGCAAATTAAGTCAATGAAAAAAGTAGCTGGTACCTTGAAGCTTGACCAAGCACAGTACCGCGAACTTGAAGCGTTTGCTAAATTTGGTTCTGACCTCGATGCAGCTACAAAATCAGTCCTTGACAAAGGTGCTCGTAACGTAGAGATTTTGAAGCAACGTGAAGGGGATCCTTACCCAGTAGAAAAGCAAATTGCGATCATCTACGCTGGTGTAAAAGGTCTTTTGCAAAACGTTCCGATCAATAAAGTTAAAGAATTCGAAAAAGATTTCTTAACGGTTCTTGAAGCTAACAATGCTGATACATTAGTTGCTTTGAAAGCTGGAAAGTATACGGATGAAATTGAAGCAGTTTTGGCTAAAACAGCCAAAGAAGTTGCTGAGAAATTTGCATAATTACAGCCTCAAACTAGGACTCAATGGCTAATCTAAAAGAAATACGTAACCGCATCAGCTCAGTCGGATCGACCATGCAGATCACTTCTGCCATGAAAATGGTTTCTGCTGCCAAGTTGAAGCGTGCGCAGGACGCCGTTACACAAATGCGTCCGTATGCAGGCAAACTACGTGAAATCCTTGAGAATCTCAGTGCCACTCTTGACCTTTCTGAAAATGCTTACGCAGAACAACGCGAAGTAAAAAAAGTCTTGATTGTCGGGATTACCTCAAATCGCGGTTTGTGCGGTGGGTTTAATAACAACGTTATCAAAAGAGTCGGAGCGCTCATCGCAGACGACTACAGCGGAAAAGAAGTTTCTGTTTTGTGTCTTGGTAAGAAAATCAAAGACGTTTATAAAAGAACGCCAAATTTCTACCACAACGAGAAGCTAGAATCAATGGAAGATATCTATGCTGATCTCCGTTTCGAATTAGTGGCTCAGGTTGCTGACGAAATCATGGCACAATTCCTCAATAAGTCTTTCGATAAAGTTGTCATCGTTTATAACCGTTTCGTTAATGCTGCAGCACAAATAGTAGAAACCGAACAATTTTTACCTATTGTTCCTTCAGCTGCTGAAGCCGAATCTGGTGACTACATTTTTGAGCAACCAAAAATGGAAATCGTAGAAGACTTATTACCAAAGAGCATGAAATTGCAACTATACAAAGCAATCCGTGACTCTTTTGCTTCTGAGCACGGTGCCCGCATGACTGCCATGCACAAGGCAACCGACAACGCTAAAGAATTACAAAAGAATTTGAAATTAAGTTATAACAAAGCGCGTCAAGCGGCTATCACTAACGAGATCCTAGAAATCGTTGGTGGTGCTGAAGCACTCAATGCGTAACCTAGTTTTTAGGATATCAAAAAGGCGGCTAATTTAGCCGCCTTTTTTGTTGAAATATGTTTCAGTATGCTAGTCTTCTATTTGCCAATTGAAGCGTGCTGCAATGGCCTTAAAAATATAAGTTCTAAGTGCTTCGGGCTTAAAAACCTGAAGTACGTCGTCCATGAAGGCTTGCAACAAAAGCGTTTTGGCTGCTTTTTCACTGAGGCCTCTTGCCTTTAAATAGAATAAAGCGTTTTCATCAAGTTGCCCAGTGGTAGAACCATGTGAACACTTGACGTCGTCGGCGTAAATTTCCAGTTCAGGTTTTGAATTGACGCTGGCATTTTCGGAAAGTAAAATGTTGGCATTGCTTTGAAACGCGTTGGTCTTTTGGGCATCTTTTCTAACAAAAACTTTTCCGTTGAATACGGCGGTGGCTTGCTCGTCAATAATTCCTCTGTAGGTTTCGAAAGATTCACAGTTGGCTACCTGATGATCAATGGTAGTGTAGTTGGCTACGTGTTGTTGCCCACCAAGTAAATAGGCTCCATTGAGTTTTGTTTCGGCATGCTCACCTTGAACTTCAACTAATAAGTCATTGCGAACCAAAGTTCCTTTTAGGGTAACTGTATTGATTTCAAAATTGGATGTGGCTGCTTGATAGATGCGCTCTTCGTTGAAATCAAATTGGCCTTCTTCACAAGCCTGTACTTTGTGTAATTGAATACGTGCATCTTGAGCGACCTCAATTTGTGTATGCGTATGCGAGAATCCAATACTATCGGAAACGCTGACATGTGCAAGCACCACCTGAGCTTCTGAGTTTTTTCCAAAAATCAATTGATTTCTGTAAAAATTGGCGCCGCCACTATGAACATAAACAATTTGCAGCGGCGTTTCAAGCGTTGTGTTGTCTTTAATTGATATCGTGCAGCCGTTGTTTGCATAAACGCAGTTCATGGCGCTAAAAACGTCTTTATATTCAGCTGTTCGGAAGCTAGATTTGCTTTCTTGTAGTGCCTGAATGTTTACTCCCGCAGGTAAGTTGTCAGGAAGATAAATATGCGACCCATTGATAAAGATAGTGGGGACATCTTTTAAAATGCTGTGCGCACTCAGTTGATCTAATGTTATTGATTCAAATGGCGTAAAGCTCGCATTGAGCAATTTTTGCAGACGCGTGTATTTAAATCTTTCATTTTTGGTAGTTGGAAAGCTAGCTGAAGAAAGATATTGGAGCGCTGCACCTTGCAAAGCCTGAAGCCCTTCAATGGTCGAAGGGGTAAATTGGCTGCAAAATTCGGTTAATTTGCTGTCTTGTAGAGCGGTCATCTTATAAGCTTTCTTTGATCCAGTCGTAACCTTTTTCCTCGAGTTCAAGGGCTAATTCTTTCGGCCCAGACTTCACAATGCGTCCATCATACAAAACGTGTACGAAATCAGGCACGATGTAGTCAAGTAATCTTTGGTAGTGCGTAATAACGATGCTTGCGTTTTCTGGCGATTTCAATGCGTTGACACCGTGAGAAACAATGCGCAAAGCATCGATGTCCAGACCAGAGTCAGTTTCATCGAGTACCGCAAGTTTTGGCTCGAGCATGGCCATCTGGAAGATTTCGTTTCGTTTCTTTTCACCTCCGGAAAAACCTTCGTTTACAGAACGTGATGCCAATTTTGAATCGAGTTCGACAAGAGCCGCCTTTTCCTTCACAAGCGCCATGAATTCTTTGGCAGAAATAGGTTCAAGACCTAAATAAGCACGTTTTTCGTTCAGAGCCGTTCTCAAAAAGTTGACGTTGCTTACTCCCGGAATTTCTACTGGGTATTGAAACGCCAGAAATAAGCCTGCTCTGGCGCGATCTTCTGTAGCAAGTTCAAGTAGGTCTTGGCCATCAAAAATGACTTCGCCCGCGGTAATTTCGTAATCTTCACGACCTGCAAGCACATTCGCTAAAGTACTTTTTCCTGCTCCGTTTGGACCCATAATGGCGTGAACTTCTCCGGCCTTTACTTCTAAATTTAAGCCCTTCAAAATTTCTTTACCATTGATTTGGGCATGTAGGTTCTTGATTGTTATCATCTGTTGTTCTGTTTTTGGAACAATTAATTTTATTTATCCGACGCTTCCTTCTAGACTAATGGCAAGCAGTTTCTGTGCTTCAACTGCAAATTCCATAGGAAGCTGATTTAATACTTCTTTACAATAGCCGTTCACAATAAGACTGATGGCTTTTTCTTCACTGATGCCACGTTGCATACAATAGAAAAGCTGGTCTTCACCAATTTTAGAGGTCGTGGCTTCGTGTTCTATTTTAGCACTCGGGTTTTTACATTCGATGTATGGGAAGGTATGCGCTCCGCATTCATCGGTCATAAGTAAAGAATCACACTGTGAAAAGTTGCGTGCATGATCAGCACCTTTGTGAATCTGAACGAGCCCGCGATAAGAATTTTGTGATTTCCCGGCTGAAATTCCTTTTGAAATGATCGTGGATTTGGTGTGCTTACCAAGGTGAATCATTTTGGTACCTGTATCGGCTTGTTGGAAGTTGTTTGTAACGGCTACTGAATAAAATTCACCGATTGAATAAGCCCCCTTTAGAATACAGGATGGATATTTCCAAGTTACGGCTGAACCTGTTTCAACTTGGGTCCAGGAAATTTTAGCGCGCTCTTCGCACAAACCACGCTTTGTTACAAAATTAAAGACGCCTCCTTTTCCGTTTTTGTCGCCAGGGTACCAGTTTTGAACGGTAGAGTATTTAATTTCTGCATCGTTCAAGGCAATCAGTTCTACGACCGCTGCGTGCAATTGGTTTTCATCGCGCTGTGGAGCAGTACAGCCTTCAAGGTAAGACACATAGGAGCCTTCATCTGCCACCACTAGTGTTCGTTCAAATTGCCCAGTACCACCAGCATTGATGCGGAAGTAAGTGGATAATTCCATCGGGCAGCGCACACCTTTTGGAATGTAGCAAAAAGAGCCGTCAGTGAAAACAGCGCCATTTAAAGCCGCATAAAAATTATCGGTGCTTGGAACGACTGTGCCCATATATTTTTGGACCAATTCAGGATACTCTTGAACCGCGTCTGAAAAGGAACAGAAAATGATGCCGAGTTCTTTGAGTTTGGCTTTAAAGGAAGTGGCAACTGATACAGAGTCCATGACGAAGTCTACGGCAACACCAGTGAGGCGTTGTTGTTCTTCCATGGATATACCGAGTTTGCTCATGGTTTCTTTGAGCTCAGGATCGACGTCATCCCAAGATTCGTATTTTTTGGTCTGCTTTGGTGCCGCATAATACGCAATGGCTTGGAAATCGGGTTTGGTGTATTGAACATGCGCCCATTCTGGCTCTTGCATGCCTTTCCAGATTTCAAAAGCTTGTAAGCGGTAGTCAAGAAGCCATTGAGGCTCATTCTTTTTGGAAGAGATGAGTCTGATGATATCCTCGTTGAGTCCTACGGGGACGGTTTCAGTCTCGATATCAGTGACAAAACCAAATTTGTACTCTTGGTTCTCGAGGTCTTTTGCGAGGTCGTCTTCGGTATAGTTTGCCATCTTAAACAGAAAAAGATTCGCCACAACCACATGTGCGGTCGGCATTTGGATTTTGAAATACAAAACCTTTACCATTTAAGCCACCCGAGAAATCAAGTGTAGTGCCTACTAAGTAGAGGTAACTTTTTTTATCGACCACGACTTTTACGCCGTTATTTTCAAAGCTCATATCACCTTCTTTTTCTTCGTTGTCAAAGGTGAGCTGGTACATCAGACCAGAACAACCTCCACCTTGAACGCCAACGCGAATAAAGAAACCATCTTTGCCTTCATCCTCCATGAGGCGTAGGGCTTGCTTTTTTGCGGTATCTGTAACAGTAAGCATCTAATTTTATTTAGATTAATTATAAATAAAACAATATAATTCGTGCAAATTTACCACTTTAATGGTATTGCATCCAAAGAAACAAACAAAGAAATTCTGTGCTTGTTTGGGTTTCTGCGTATTTTTAGGCCATGAAAAAACTACTTATTGTCTTTTTGGCACTTTTTCATTTCACTTTTGATTTTCTTTCGCAAGTAATTCCTGCCCAATTCAAAACGAAATTCGTCATCATTTTGGTAATCGACGGCCCGCGCTACTCTGAAACCTACGGTGAGCCCACTTGTAAATACAGCCCAATTCTTTGTGATTCGCTCAAAAAAGAAGGCACATTTTATGCGCAGTTCAAAAATAATGGCCCCACTTTTACCGTGCCAGGGCATACTGCAATCGTAACTGGCAACTATCAACGCATTTCGAATGCAGGTACGGCGCTCCCAAAACAACCCAATATTTTTCAGTATTTTTTGCAGGCAACAGGAAAAGATTCAACTGCAGCATATGTTGTGGCAAGCAAAGGCAAACTCGATGTTTTGGTCAATACCAGCCATAAAAAGTGGCACGATAAATATGTAGCAAGTACTTATTGTGGCCCTAATGGAAATGGCTTAGGTTATGGTCGAGACGATAAAACTTTTGCTAAAGTTACAGAGTTGGTACAAAGCGCAAATCCACCACAACTCATGTTGATCAATTTACTTGCGGTAGATGTCTACGGACATGCCAATAATTGGGATAAATATTTGGAATCGATTACGCAATCTGATCAGTATGCTGCGCAATTGTGGCAGATGATTCAGCAAAATCCAGTATTAAAAGACCAAACAACACTTATGATTACCAATGATCATGGGCGGCATTTGGATGGTGTGAGGTCTGGTTTTGTGAATCATGGCTGCTGGTGTGAAGGCTGCCGCCATATTTCATTATTGGTTTTAGGCCCTGATACGCCAAAAGGTGTCATTGTAGAGAAAGAAGCTGAAATGATAGACATTTCAAAAACCATTTCAGGCATATTTCAATTCCAAATGCCCAGCAGCAAAGGACGTTTTTTAAACGCCGCTTTTCCAGTAATTAGTGTTGCTAATTAATTAGCGTATCGACCTTGAAATCTCCAGAATACTGTTAGAACAAATCTTCTAAAAGTTGGTCATCAACCAAATTTGGCAAAGTCACTTTTAAAAGTGGTTCGGCTTCCATAGCGCGTTTGATGGCAAAAGTAGCATTTTCATTGCGGGCCCAATTTCTACGGGCAATTCCGTTATTCACATCCCAATGCAGCATGCTTGTTAGGTTGCGCTGAGCTTGAGTTGAACCGTCAAGCAGCATGCCGAAACCTCCGTTAATTACTTCTCCCCAACCAACGCCACCGCCGTTGTGAATGCTGACCCATGTGGCACCGCGGAAGCTGTCTCCGATAACGTTCTGAATGGCCATGTCGGCTGTAAAACGAGAGCCATCGTAGATGTTTGAAGTTTCTCGGTAAGGTGAGTCAGTGCCGGACACATCATGGTGGTCTCGACCCAAAATTACAGGGCCAATTTCTCCACGCGCAATGGCTTCATTAAAGGCAGCAGCAATGAGCATGCGCCCCTCGGCATCGGCATATAGAATGCGCGCCTGAGAACCTACAACAAGCTTGTTTTGCTGTGCGCCTTTGATCCATTGGATGTTATCGGCCATTTGTTGCTGAATTTCTTCAGGGCTATTTTTCATCATTTCTTCCAATACAGCGCAAGCAATGGCATCTGTTTTTTCAAGATCTTTTGGGTCGCCGCTGGCACAAACCCAACGGAAAGGACCAAAACCAAAATCAAAACACATGGGTCCGAGGATGTCTTGAACGTATGAAGGGTATTTGAAGTCAATGTGATTAGTAGCCATGACGTCTGCTCCAGCACGTGAAGCTTCTAATAAAAAGGCATTGCCGTAATCAAAGAAGTAAGTGCCTTTGGCAGTATGTTTATTGACAGCAGCAGCATGTCTTCTTAGGCTGTCTTGAACGAATTCTTTAAACTTTTTAGGGTCAGCAGCCATTAGGTCATTGGCTTGGTCAAAGCTTAAGCCAGCAGGGTAGTATCCTCCGGCCCAAGGATTGTGCAAAGAGGTTTGGTCTGAACCTAAATCGATATGGATTCCTTCTGCATCAAAACGCTCCCAGATATCTACCACATTGCCCAGATATGCCAATGAAACTACTTCATGAACAGCTTGTGCTTTTTTGACGCGTTCGCAAAGTGCTTCCAGGTTGTCGTATACTTCGTCTACCCAACCCTGAGAATGTCTCGTATGCACAGCTTTTGGGTTTACTTCTGCAGTAATTGAAATGACACCCGCAATATTTCCAGCTTTGGGTTGTGCACCTGACATTCCGCCTAAACCAGCAGTTACAAAGATTTTCCCTTTAATATCTTCGCGGTTTTTGGCAATTCTTCTCAGTGCATTGAGTACCGTGATGGTTGTTCCGTGTACAATTCCTTGCGGCCCAATATACATATATGAGCCAGCTGTCATTTGACCGTATTGAGAAACTCCGAGCGCATTAAAGCGTTCCCAGTCATCGGATTTTGAGTAATTAGGGATGACCATTCCATTGGTTACTACTACCCTTGGCGCATTAATATGTGAGGGAAAGAGTCCAAGCGGATGTCCAGAATACATCACGAGTGTTTGCTCATCTGTCATTTCAGATAAGTACTTCATAACGAGTCTGTACTGGACCCAATTTTGAAAAACTGCACCATTCCCTCCGTAAGTAATGAGCTCGTGTGGGTGTTGGGCGACGCGATGATCGAGGTTATTTTGAATCATGAGCATGATTGCACGTGCCTGCTGACTTTTTCCAGGGTACTCAGAAATAGGTCTGGCATAGATGGGGTGCTCTGGCATGAAACGGTACATATAAATACGACCATAAGTAGCCAGCTCTTGAGCGAATTCAGGCGCCAATTCAGCGTGCTGTGCCTTCGGAAAATAGCGAAGCGCATTGCGAAGCGCCAATTTTTTTTCTTCTGGGCTTAGAATTTCTTTTCGCTTCGGCGCATGATTAACTGCAGGGTCCCAAGCTTTTGCTGCTGGGAGCACAGTAGGGATTCCTTGTTGAATTTCGTCGGCAAAACTAATCATGGTAAGATTTTTAGTGCCACAAAAGTACGGAATGCTTAGTATTTGACGACTACAAATCCGTGTTTTTGTAATTCTTGTCCACCATCGAGTACTGCATCTATTCTATAGAAATAAGTACCTTCATCAACAAGCTCACCACCGGCTGTTTTACCATCCCAGTGTCCTGCAGGATCCGTGTATTCATAGATCACGTTACCCCAACGGTTTAAGATCGTACATTTAAATTCAGTGATGCCTTCGTAATTCACATAAAAGAGATTATTTCCAGCTTGCGAAGAGAGTACAACAACATTCGGGGCAGAAATATCACAAGGCTTAAAAGTGATATTGGCGGTGTCGGAAGAAGAGTTGCACGAATTTGAGGCCGTATAGATGTAATTTCCTTTGTCCGAGAACAAGCGCGGCACTTCAATGCTGCCGTCCCACCATTGTCCGTTGATAGGAGGGTTGTACCCATTTTGCAGCGGCGTTGAATTAATGACATACGGACTAACCCACAAACTCGCGCCAGCACAGATAGCAGAATCTAGAATTGCCATGTAAACATATGGTTTGAATTCTATTGTAGCAGATACCGTATCTTGACAAGCGTTATCGACATAATAGACAGTATAGATACCGCCCGTGTTGTTGGTGTAAATAGATGGATTATCGACAAAGACACTTGGGTTAAAATGTACTGCTGTATCTAGCGCAAACCACTGCCCTCCTGCATAGGCGGTGGTGTTACCAACACCAAACTGATAATGACAAACAGCAGTATCTGAAAAGATGATAGGTCTTGGCAAGACAACAAAAGAAACAGTGGTGTCATAGTTACAACCAAAGTTATCGGTGATGTTATAAGTATAATTGGTGATACCCGAGGTATTCGGCTGAATCACAATAAGTGTATCATTTTGCCCGCTGATGATTGTAGGGTCAGTGGCCCAACCTTCGGTAACCACATAATTTTGATAACCTTCACTTTCAGGATAAAGTGCCGCATTAAAATAGATTCCCCATTGGAAAATATAACCATCGTCAATTCCTTGGTTATCTTGCACCGAAATGGTCCAGTTGCCATTGATCGGACATCCAGCAAATTGATTGAAGTCGCCGTCAGGAAGGTAAACGCCGTTCGGATTCATGGAAGCAAATCCGTAGTCATTAATTACGGTATTTCCGGCTGCATTCTCTTGACAAATAGTATTTAAGGTGTTGTTGACAGGTGAAAAACAATAAGACCAGACTGGTGAGCCAGGATTTCCGCCATCGATATTTGTATCGTTGCCAAGAAAAGTGCCAATGCCACTACCACAACCACCAGGCACCAATGCATTCCAGCCAAAAGGAGTGCCATTGTAGGCATTCATAATGGAAACGGTTGTGCCGTTCGGGCAGGTCAAGGCAATTTCGATATCACCAATGTATGAGTGTTCAATATCAAGGCAGATTTGTTCGATATCTGCTCCGGAAGTAATGACTGCTGTTGAATCAAATCCAGACATCGGGATAGATGTTTGATACATTTGTCCGGCACCATCCGGCAAGAAAGTCAAACCTGCAAAAGAGCCCCCAATTTGAAATTCACCACCTGGTATGTCAATTCCAACAGTATCTTGAGGCGTAACCCCACCAACGAGGTAGGAGAACTCACCCAAACAAACGGTGTCTTCTAGTGGGCCAGTGCCTGCAAAGATGGGCGGTATAGAAACCCGCACCTTGAAATTACTGTGAATGGTTTGCGGAAATTGGTCAGTAATGGCGAGGTCGACATAAAAACCAGAATTGGCATTTGGAGTGAACCAGATTTGATCACCAGTAAACTGTCCAATGCCACCGATTGTCCAAGTGAATGTACAGTTTGCATTGGTTTGGGAGTAGCCCGTATTTGCGTTTTCTAAAGAAAAAGGGAAATCAGGCAACGCTTTGAGCAGAACGCTATCTCCTGGGCATAAATCTACAAATCCAGTATCGGCAGGGTTCATGATATTAGTGCCAATGCCATTTTTATAAGCTTCGACATGAGGAATGATAGGCTGAGCTGGATCGCCACAAGCTACGTTTGCTACCCAACCTGTACCTTCATTGGCACCGTTTGATTTAAAGCGCAAGGTGAGGCAACCCGAGGGGTTACTCCATGAGGCTTGTGCAAAAAAACCAACAGGGTTTGTCCCGCTGTTATAGGCACCGATTAGTGGAGCAGCAGTGCTCGGGCCATCGTAGATGTAAAGTGTATCAGTGGGGTGCACGTCCCACTCAAAACCGATGTTGGTAGCAAAAGCAATTGAAACTTTAGATCCTTGCGTTAAATCCGGACAAAACACAAGCGTTTCGTTCATGTTGGGCGCATAGTTGGTGGTTCCGTCAATAAAGTTGGTGCCTCCTGCAGGCACGATGCCCGCACAATTCAGTGGGTTGGTCTGGGAATAATCAGGATCTAATAGTGTGAGGGTAACTTGCGCTCGCACTAAAGAACTCAGACAAAAAACTGCTAGAAAAAGGATTACTGCTTTCATTTTTTCTGATTTTGCATTTCAATTTTGAGCACATTGATGGACTTAACCACCAACAAGAAGGGCGCGTTGGCTACTCTGAAGTATTGTGTTCTATCTTGAATTTGCAGGCCAAGATCTGTGAATTTAATAGGCTCCTCTTTTCCTTGTTGTGGCAGGTTGATACTTGAAAAACTAGAAACATCCTTGCCTGCAGGAAGAGGTGTCAGATAACAAGCATGCGTTAAGGCATATTCATAAATAGGAAGTGTTTGATTCAATGAAAATTGTGCAATTTCTTCCTTTGAATAACTTTTTTGAAGATCTGACTCTAGTGTTTGCCCCAAAAAAGAAAGGCTAACAAATGAGAATAAAAGCGTAAAAATGTGTTTCATAGCTGAAAAGATTCGTTTGTTGACGCCATTTCTCGTTGAAAAGTTGCATCAATTGTTCAAAGTTTAAAACCAAGACTAAGTTAATAAAACGTAGCTTTGTAAGCGGAAAACCCAAGATTTAATTTATGGAAAACAAAGAATTGGCTGGCATAGCCTCACAAGTAAGAAGAGATATCGTAAGAATGGTTTCGGCCGTAAACTCAGGTCACCCGGGTGGTTCTCTTGGCTGTACAGATTTCCTTACCTATTTGTACTTCGAACAAATGACGCACAATCCAGCACAATTTAGCATGGATGGTAAGCACGAAGACCTTTTCTTTCTATCTAATGGCCACATCTCTCCAGTTTGGTATAGTGTGTTAGCTCGCGCGGGTTATTTTCCTGTTGCCGAACTCGGTACTTTCAGAAAATTATCTACACGCCTACAAGGCCATCCATCTACAGACAAAGGCTTGCCAGGCATCAGAATGGCTTCTGGTTCACTTGGGCAAGGGCTTTCAGTTGGTGTGGGTGCAGCCCAAGTAAAAAAATTAAACAACGACCCAAGTATCGTGTACACCCTTCACGGTGACGGCGAATTACAAGAAGGTCAAATCTGGGAAGCAGCCATGTATGCGGCTGCAAATAAGGTAGATAACCTCATCGCAACCATTGACGACAACGGCCGACAAATTGACGGCGACATCGACCAAGTTTTATCTTTAGGCGATCTTGGCTTAAAATGGCAAGCTTTTGGATGGGAAGTCCTCCGAATGGATGGTCACAACTTTGATAGCATTCGCTCAACCATGCAAGCTGCCAAAGCACTTACAGGAAAAGGTAAGCCAATTGTGATCATCATGAAAACAGAAATGGGTCAAGGAGTTGACTACATGATGGGCTCGCACAAATGGCATGGGGTTGCCCCAAATGCTGAACAACTTGAAGCCGCATTGCAACAATTAGAAGAAACGCTCGGAGATTACTAGTGAGAAAATTAAGTGTTATTTGGGTCCTGTTCCTGACGAGCATCTGCTGGTCACAGCCCATGACACGCATTCTTTTTATCCTCGACGCCTCTAATTCAATGAATCTGGATTGGAACAACCAAACCAGAATGGCAGCTGCCAAAGAGGTCATGATCAAGAGCCTAGATGGCCTCAAAAACATCCCAGATTTAGAAATCGCTTTGCGTGTTTATGGGCACCAATCGGTAGTCACCAATACCTATCAAGATTGTCAAGACACCAAGCTCGAGGTTCCGTTTGGCCCGAACAACATCGATCCGATTAAACTCAAAATCAAAGGATTACAAGCCAAAGGAGCCACCCCAATTGCAAGATCTCTTGAAGCCGCTGCTGCTGATTTTCCTGACACTTTGGCTAGAAACTTCATCATCTTGGTCACTGATGGCCTCGAATCTTGCGACAACGACCCTTGTATTATTGCCCGCAAACTCAAGGAAAAAGGAGTAAAAGTGACGCCATTTGTGATTGGCCTCGGCATGGACCTTACTTACCTAGACAAATTTGAGTGTATTGGAAGTTATTCAGACGCCGAGAGCAAAGAAGCTTTTAGTAATGTCTTAAGTAATGTTCTCAACAAAGCGCTTTTAAACACAACGGTTCAGATCAACTTAAATACGGTACAAGGCAAACCACTAGAAACCGATGTCAGTATGTTCTTGTATGAAGCAGGCACGCAAAATTTGAAATACACATTTGTTCATACACTTAATAGAAAAGGTCTACCAGATACTTTATTCTTAGACCCAAAAATCAAGTATGACCTCAAAGTAAATACTTTGCCAGCCGTTGAGCTCAAGAATATTTCTATCAAACCGCATACGCATAATATTATTCAGGTCAGTGCTGGGCAAGGTCAATTAAAAGTGACCTCATTAAAAAGCCCTTCAGGCACAAAAATTGAAACAAGAATTTTGCAAAATAATGCTTCCCCAACACTCAATGTGCAACAGCTCAATGATGTACAAAGATACTTGGTGGGGTCTTACCAACTTGAAATCTTGACCCTTCCTAGAACTTACAAAGACATCAAAATTGATCAGTCTAAAGTCACGGCTATTGATATTGTTGCAGCTGGCCAATTGACCTATACTTCAACCAAAGGGCTCGTTGGGCAAATTTTTTACGAAAGAAATCCTGGCCAATGGGAATGGGTCCTGGACCTCAAAGAAAATCAAGCAACAGGTTCTTGGAATCTGCAGCCGGGGTCTTACAAAATTGTTTACCGCGAAAAAGAGCAGCGCTCGAGCGCTTACACGAAAGAAAAGAAATTTAATATAGCAACCCTCAATACTACCAATTTAACTTTATAAGCATGGAATTCGAAATATTCGGCAACAAAGACACACGCTCTGGATTCGGAGAAGGATTAGCAGAACTCGGACAAACGCATCCAAATGTAGTGGCACTTTGTGCTGACCTCACTGGATCTTTAAAAATGGATGCTTTCCAAAAAGCAAACCCAGAACGCTTTTTTCAAACCGGAATTGCTGAAGCAAACATGATTGGCATGGCTGCCGGCATGACCATCGGTGGAAAAATCCCTTTTACAGGTACGTTTGCCAATTTCTCTACAGGTCGCGTTTATGACCAAATCAGACAGTCAGTTGCCTATTCAAAAAAGAATGTAAAAATCTGTGCTTCGCATGCTGGTCTTACACTTGGGGAAGACGGCGCTACGCACCAGGTTCTTGAAGATATCGGCATGATGCGCATGTTGCCTAACATGACAGTAATTGTTCCTGCAGACTTCAATCAGACCAAGCAAGCCACTATTGCTATTGCTGACCATGAAGGACCTGTTTATTTGCGTTTCGGAAGACCTGTGATGCCAATTTTTGTGAAGCCTGATGCCAAATTTGTTATCGGAAAAGCAGATGTTTTAACGGAAGGCACCGACGTCACCATTATTGCTTGTGGTCATATGGTTTGGAAATCCATTGAGGCCTTAAAAGCACTCCATGAAATTGGAATTTCTGCAGAGCTCATCAATATGCACACCATTAAACCTCTTGATGAAGCAGCAATTTTGAAATCTGTTGCCAAAACAGGTTGTGTTGTTACCGCTGAAGAGCACATGATGAATGGTGGCTTAGGCGAGGCTGTTTCACAAGTGTTGGCAAGAAAAGCGCCAGTGCCACAAGAATATGTAGCTGTCAATGACACCTTCGGAGAGTCCGGAACGCCAATGGAACTCATGACTAAATATCATATTGATACGCCAGATATCGTGGAAGCGGTTAAAAAAGCGATCAGCCGCAAGGGCATCATCATTTAAGTTCTTGCCATTTCAAATATTGAAGGAGGCGCTAGCTGCAAGCTAGCGCCTCTTCTATTTTATCTACAGGCGCAAAGCAGGCGCCATGGACGCATACTGAAATTTTATCTTTTGTATAGCCCTTTGAAATGGGAAGTTCGTCGTGGTAAGACAGCAAGCAGGTTTTTGCTGTTGTCGCTTTGAATACGGCCAATGATGCACTTTTATTCAGCACGTGCCACTGCTCTTCGGGCTCAAGAAATCTGAGTAATAACAAACCCCAATTAGAATAACCCGAACCATAGCTCTCCATGCCATCATACAAATTAGCAAGCATTTGTTTGGCGCTTGCCATCCATTCCGCATGCTGAAAATATTGCCCCATGGTTAAAAATGCATGTGCCATCACTGAATTACTTGCCGGAATCACGTTGTCATTGAGCTCCATATTTCGGCTTACAAGTTGGGTGTCTTGGGCCGTGAAATAGCAAAGTTTGCTTTGTGGGTGCTGAAATTCTATGACTACTTTTTCAGTAAGGGTTTTAGCAAAATAAATAAAGTCCAACTCGCCTGTACACTGATAGGCCAGACTGAAAGCCTCAATACAATTGGCGTAATCTTCCAAGAAGCCCGCTATTTTAGTTTGGCCATTGGTTTGAACTCTAAATAGGGTATCGTCTTTCCATTGCTCGTTTTGAATCCAGTGTAGAATTTTTCTGGCACGCAATAAAAATGCAGCTTCGCCAAAAACCCGATAAGCTTCTAGCAATCCTTTTGCCATTAAAGCATTCCAACTCACTAAAATCTTGTTATCTAGCCCTGGCCTCACTCTTGTCGCTCTTGCTGAAAGTAAAAGCTCAATGAGTTCTTTTTTGATTTGCAGCCATTTTTCAAGCTCCAAATTTTGTTGTTGCGCAAAAAATACGTCGTCAACTTTTTTGAGCGGAATGTATTTGTCGTCTTCCCAGTAACCAAGTTGGTTGATATTCCAGTAAGCTTTGGCAAGTTCAGCGTTTTTTCCGCAGATCTCCTCAATTTCTTCCTTGCTCCAGCAATAAAATTTACCTTCTTCGCCCTCACTATCTGCATCCAGTGCGCTATAATAAGCACCGTTGTCGGCTAATAATTCTCTTTCTAAGAAATCGAAGCTTTGAAAAACGAGCTCTTTGTAATGGGCTTGTCCGAATTCAGCAAAGGCTTTTGCATAGAGCCCAATTAATTGTGCGTTGTCATAGAGCATTTTTTCAAAATGCGGCACTTTCCAAAGCACATCCACTGCGTAGCGTGTAAAGCCACCACCAATTTGATCGTAGATGCCACCAAAGGCTATTTTGTCAAGTGTGAGTTCAACTTGCTTTCTGATTTTTTCTTCATCAAAATGCTTGGCATAGTTGAGTAAAAAGAGCCAATTATTAGGCAACGGGAATTTAGGAGCCCGATTCGTGCCTCCTTCAAAAGTGTCGAAAGATCTTGCCCACCTTACTACCATTTCGTGGAGTTTTTCTGCTTCAAAAGAAAGGTTTTCTTGTGCTTTTTCTATCAAATCAGCATCTCTAATACCCTCGGTGAGCTGTTGGGCATACTCAAGTGTTTTTGCGCGGTCGTTGTTGTAAGTATAAACTAAAGACTTCAGCACGTGTATCCATTGCTCTTTTGGAAAGTAGGTGCCGCCATAGATTGGTCTGCCATCGGGTAGTGTGAAACAATTCAAAGGCCAGCCACCTTTTTGAGTAATAAGCTGCACAGCCGTCATATACACTTGATCTACATCTGGACGCTCTTCTCGGTCTACTTTTACATTGATAAAATGCGCATTCATGAGCTCAGCTACTTCTTGATCTTCAAAGCATTCATGCTCCATGACATGGCACCAATGACAGGCAGAATACCCCACACTAATGAGCACTAATTTGTCCTGAGCTTTGGCTTGTTCAAAGACATCGTTGGACCAAGCCACCCAATGCACAGGATTATTTGCGTGTTGTAACAGATAAGGAGAACTTTCGTTGCTGAGTTGGTTAGCCATTTCGACCTAATTTGATATAAAGAAAAACTATATTTGCCACAGAGTTTACACCGTGCAACAAATTCGCCCATACAAAGTTCTGCTTTTTTTAATTCTGGTTTTGTCACTTTTGTGCATTCCAAGTTATTTTATTCCGTCAACTGGGGTCAAATGGCTGGGGGTCAACTGGAAATTTTTGCCTTTTGAGCGCATTTGGGTCGCAAAAAAACAGGTCAAGAAAAATATTGATCAAATTGTAAAGTCTGCCGATACCGCAAGTATCAATGAGGGCATCAAGCACAATGGCCAAAGCAATGGCAAAGTTGGTTTACCTGAGGGCGGCAGTTCCAATTATGCTGCAGACCACCCACTTTATCTGAGTCAGGCGGCAGCCACCAATTTAGCCCGATTTTTTACAGCTTTAGAAGCTGCTGCAAGCGGTGAAAAAATCAGCATTTTTCATTACGGTGATTCCCAAATTGAAGGCGACCGCATGACCGGCTATATCCGTCAGCGCTTGCAGCAACAATTTGGCGGTGTAGGCCCGGGTTTTATTCCGGCTTTTAATGTGTATCAAACCCAAAGTTTCAAGCAAAGGGTTTCTCCAAATTTCAAAAGATACACCGCATTTTGGCCGCCTAAAATGGGTAGCCGCAAATATGGCGCACTGCTTTCTTCAGCTACTTTCGGCCTCGACTCCTCAAAGTCTCAGCAACAGCTACCCACCGACGCCTGGATAGAAATTGAACCCTCTGCAGCTGCATTCGGAAGAGCGCGCACTTACAGTCAGGTCAAGTGTTTTTACAACAGCTGCTTCAAATCTTGTGCTGTCAAAGTATACGAAGGCAGCAAACTGATTCATGAAGATTCCTTAATTGCAGATGGCGCTGCACACGTGCTGCCCCTCAGTTTTGATCATACGCCATCGAAGTTACGCTATGTATTTTCTTCGATTAAAAGCCCAATTTTTACAGGCTTCAGTTTGGAAGGAGACATTGGTGTACAGGTCAATAATGTCGCCATGCGTGGTTCTTCTGGTCACGACCTCAGTTCTTCAGATGCGCAGTTGTTTAGTCAAATGCACAAACAAGCGAATACCAAACTCATTATTTTGCAATTCGGTGGCAATTCTGTGCATGCTTTCAAAGATTCTAGCGGGGTGCGTTATTATGTAGGAGCGCTCAAGAACAGAATTCTTTATTTGAAGAAGACGGTACCCGATGCGGCCATTGTCTTGATTGGCCCAAGTGATATGTCGAGGCTCAATGAAGGCGTATTCGAAAGTTATCCGTTATTGCCATATACGGTTGATCGCATGCGTAAAATGTGCGCCGAGCAAGGCGTTGCTTTCTGGGACTTATTCAGCGCTATGGGCGGTTTGAACTCTATGCCAGCTTGGGTTTCACAAGGCCTAGCAGGTAAAGATTACGTGCATTTTAGTCCGCGTGGCGCAAGTATCGCATCCCAGCATTTTTATGAAGCATTAATGACTGCATACACAGAATGGGCCTCCAAAAAATCGGTTCAACCATGAGGTTTTTACTCCTCTTCTTATGCTGTTTTTTTGAATTGCACGCACAAAATTTAGCCACGTGTAGCAATGACTCATTAAGCCCTGCTGAAAAGCAAATTGCTGAGCAGTATCCATTTATTCAAGTAGCTTGTAATCAGTTTCAGTTTTTCAGTCCGGACAGCCCTAATTGGCGCTATTTGAATGAGAAGTTGAGTCAAATGATTGCCACCCAAGAAGGAAAGCTGAACTTTTATCATATTGGAGGTTCGCATCTACAGGCCGATATCTATTCGCATGACTTCCGTACCTTTTTACAGACCAATTGGCCTGGCCTAGCAGGAGAACGCGGACTTGTTTTTCCGTATAGTTTGGCACATACCAATAACCCAAGTAATTACAACTTTTCGTCTCCAAATGTTTGGAAGGGCTACAGAAGCGTACAACAAAGACCTGAAGATCTCGATTACGGTCTAACAGGCGCAGCAATTGAATGCCCAGACTCCATCATTATTATCAATTTTAAGCACTTAAAAACCGCTGTCAAGCCACCATTTGATCGCTTGAGAATATATCATAATACAGGCAATTTCCCTTATGAACTCAACTTCGGTGACCAAGAATTATTAGTGACAAACGTTTCGCATTATCCCGAATTGGGCTACACTGAAGTGCAGTTCTCTGATCACCTAGATTCGCTTGACCTCATGTTTGTTAAACAAGCTGAAGAGCCCTTTACCATTTCCTTGTATGGCTTTGAATTTTTAAACGATTTGCCAGGTATCACTTACACAGCAATTGGTATTAATGGCGCCAGCTTACCCACCTATTTATCCAATACGCATTTTTCAAGAGACCTTGAACTCAGACCTCCAGACTTATTTATTTTTTCGGTGGGTACCAACGATGCGCACTGCAGCTACGAAGCATTTAATCCATTGGTTTACAAAGCAAATCTGGAAAAATTACTGCTTCAAATTTTAGCAATCAATCCGAATTGCGCCATTTTACTGACGGTGCCTAATGACGATTATTACATGAAAAAATACCCAAATAGAAACACGCAAAGACAACGCGAAGTGATCATGCAATTGGCCGCTCAGTATCAAATGGCTGTTTGGGATTTTTATGGCATTATGGGTGAATTGGGATCCTCAAAAACCTGGAAAAATGCGGGCCTTATGCAAGCTGATTACGTACATTTTACGGGCACGGGCTATCATTTAAAAGGCAATTTATTAATTGAGGCTTTCATGAAGAACCTAGCCGTTTTCCAAAACAAGCATAACTGAATATGAATCGTTTACAAGAGTTATTTTCTTTTCAACAGCAAGAAAGCCTGCTTTTTACGCGTCTTGACTTCTGGCTATTTTTTATGCTGGTCATGGTTGTTTTTATTTTCATTCATAAAAAGTATTTGTTGCGCAGTATCTTTTTGACCGCTGTCAGTTTGTTTTTCTATTTCAAGACCTCTGGCAATTTTGTTTTGCTTTTAGGCCTGATGCTCTTGCTTAATTACGGTTTGGGCTTGCTAGTGGATCGAACCCGGGTAAAATCAAGGCAAGTTTTTTGGCTGTCACTTGGGGTTAGCATCAATTTAGCAGGTCTCGCTTATTTCAAATACGCTTATTTTTTTACCGAAGCATTTAATGCCCAGTTTGGCACTGATTTCAATGTGGTCAATCAGTTTGCGGTATGGGGAAATGAGCTTTTCGGGAAGGGTAGTTTTGTCGATAAAATCTTGGTCCCGGTAGGTGTCTCCTTCTTCACTTTTCACAACATTTCCTATCTAGTTGACATTTCTCGCAAGGAAATTAAAGCCGCTCGAAACTTTTTTGATTACGCACTTTATGTAACTTATTTTCCACACCTGATAGCCGGGCCAATAGTGAGGGCCCGTGACTTTCTCCCACAAGTGAACGCACCGTATCAACTCAGTAAATACGATTTTTCATGGTCGCTTTGGATGATCGGAAAGGGTTTATTGAAAAAGCTTGTTTTTGCAGATTACATTGCGGTACAGTTCATTGACAAGGTGCTAGATGCACCAGAAACCTATCCTGGTTATGTTGGCGTCATTGCCATGTTTGCTTACTCGTTACAAATTTATGC
>JBEBBE010000029.1:0-8513 GCA_041158525.1 Bacteroidota bacterium
GGCTTTTTCATAGGTGGTTTGCTCATGACTCATGTAATTTTCCCTTTAATTTTCTAGTTATGAAATTCATTAAATTTTTAATCGTAGGGATTTTATTTGGCATCGTGATGGCAAAATCCCAAGCATTAAGTTGGTACCGC
Organism: Bacteroidota bacterium; assembly: GCA_041158525.1. Lineage (GTDB taxonomy): Bacteria > Bacteroidota > Bacteroidia > Flavobacteriales_D > Crocinitomicaceae > UBA952. The sequence goes on from JBEBBE010000029.1 coordinate 141, forward strand.
ATTCAGGAAATGTTCCGTTTCCAAAATTTCCATATGTATGGCATTATTGGCACTGCTGTTGTACTAGGTGTAATAGGCACAGCTTTAATCAAGCGCTTTGGTTGGAAAGACTACAAAGGTGACCCCATTTTATTTGCCCCAAAAGAAAAGTCTTTTTGGCGTTATTTAATTGGCGGGACTATTTTTGGTCTTGGTTGGGCACTTAGTGGAGCATGCCCAGGTCCAATGGTTGTTAATATCGGATATGGATACCTCAGTTTCATAGTTGTGGTCCTTTTTGCATCGTTTGGAACCTTCCTTTATGGTGTTTTTCAAGATAAATTACCGCATTGATCATGAGATGGTTTTTGATTTTCAAAGTATTGATTTTGAGCTTGGTAGTGGTTAGTTGCTCCGAGGGGCAAATTCAAATTGATGACATTCAAGCAAGCGTCTATTCAGCACCAAAATCGGTATCGGAATATTGGCAGCCTTTAGATGCATTTGCCATTGAAGATGAGCGAAAATCCAAAGAGGTGCTTTACGGTCGAGACCTTGTTGTTTACACGGCCTATTATTTTGGCCCGCGAGGCAGAATTGCCCAGCAAACGAATGGTTTAAATTGTCAAAATTGTCACCTAGATGCGGGTACAAAACCATTCGGAAACAATTACGGTTCAGTTGCCTCAACTTATCCGAAAGTAAGAGCCAGGAGTGGTAAAATGGAAAGCATCGAAAAGCGCATTAACGACTGTTTTGAAAGGAGTTTAAATGGAAAGCCACTCAAGGAAAATAGCAAAGAAATGCGTGCAATGGTGGCCTACATGAAATTCCTCGGTGAAAACGTCAAAAAAGGAGATAAAGCAAAAGGTTCAGGGTTTAAAGATTTGCCATTTTTAACCCGAGCTGCTGATCCAGTTAAAGGAAAAGCTGTCTATGATTTGCGTTGTGCAAGTTGCCATCAACCTAACGGTCAAGGAATCATCGATGGTATCGGTCAATCTTATGTGTATCCACCGCTGTGGGGTCCACACAGTTTTAATGACGCAGCCGGTTTAAGCAGAATTAGCAATATGGCTAAATATGTTAAGTATAATATGCCACTTGGCGTGAGTCATGATGCACCAGAGTTATCCGACGAAGATGCCTGGGATGTAGCTGCCTATATAGAAAGCAAACCGCGTCCACACAAAGCTGTTCCAAAAGATTGGCCAGACATTTCAAAAAAACCGATTGACCATCCATTTGGCCCGTATGCTGACAACTTCACCGAAAAACAACATAAGTTTGGGCCTTTTACGGCCATGAAAAAAGCAAAAAAATAGTGCGAGATTGCCTATGAATCTATTCTCGACTTTCAAAATAAAGCATTTCATTCATTTTATTATTTGCAAAATACCCACACTTTGAAATCACGATTACTTCTTATTATTTTTTTCATTTTTGAATTTGCAAGTTACGCACAGCACCATGAAATCAATGAGCAAGCTGTGATGTGGAAAGGTAAGCCCCATGATGTACTAGATTCAAATTCCCTTCTTTACGCGTTCAAAACAGGTGTAACTAATGGGCATTTCAGATACTTTTTTAGCCAGACTACCAACGAGGGTTCACTTTCCGAATATTTTGCCAATGCCGTAGGTGGTGGTTTACGTTTCGAAACCAATTCTTATCATCATTTTCAGTTTGCAGTTAGTGGTTTTTATTTTTTCAATATTGGTTCTTCTGTTTTGCATAACCCAGATCCTTTAACAGGCGGTCTTAGTCGTTATGAGCTAGGTTTATTTGATGTTGAAAATCCCGATAACCATGAAGACATGGACCGTTTGGAAGAACTTTACCTCAAGTATCGTACAAATGGTGGGACAATTGTTTTTGGTAAGCAATTGATCAATACACCATTGATTAATTTGCAGGATGGTAGAATGCGAGGAACAGGAGTTGAAGGCTTGTGGTTAGATCAAAGTTTTATGGAGCAAAAGTTTCGCTTCCAAGGAGGTATTCTGACTGCTATTTCACCAAGAAGTACCACAAAATGGTACAAAGGTGCTGAGTCTATTGGGCTTTACAGTCAAGGGGTAAATCCGGACGGGACACCTTCTCAATTTAAAGGAAATATTGATCTACCATTTATTGCCGTCGCCTCTATGAATTGGAAGCCCAACAAAAATCTTAATTATCAGGCCTGGGACTATCATTTACCTGAGCTTTTTAATATTACTTTTCATCAGTTAGATCTGAATAAGAAAATGGCGTCTTGTGTATGGACTAATAGTGTGCAGTTCGCAAGGCAATGGGCTTTAGCTGACGGAGGCAATGAAGACCCGAGTAAAACTTATATTCAGAAAGGGTCTAAATCCATGACCTTTGGTTTTCGATCGAAGTTGGCATTTGAGAATTGGCATTACTCGCTTAATTATAACCGAATTACAGCCGAGGGTAGGTATTTATTTCCAAGAGAGTGGGGCAGAGACCCGTTTTTTACTTTTATGCCCAGAGAAAGAAATGAAGGCTTTGGCGATGTGCATGCCTTTGTTGTAAAAATTGAAAATCAATCAAGTTCTAGTATTTTTAAAAAGAGTGGAGTTGCATTTGGCTACTTTCAATTGCCTGACGTCAAGAATTTTGCACTTAACAAATATGGGATGCCGAGCTATTTTCAGCTCAATTTTGACCTCAGAGTTAACTTTAGTCAATGGATGCAAGGTTTAGAAGGTCAGCTACTACTGGTAACGAAATTAGGTGCTGCTAATACTTACAATAATCCTAAATATCAATTCAACAAAGTAAATATGTTGTTAACCAACTTTGTATTGAATTATCATTTCTAGCTAATCCATCAATAACCTAAAAAAACTATAAATTATGACATTTGATTTACTCGCTATCATTGGACTTTTTGCCAGTACACTCATCGGGATTTCACTCGGATTAATCGGCGGCGGAGGATCTATATTAACTGTTCCAGTTTTGGTCTACCTGTTCAACGTTGATCCTGTATTAGCTACGGCATATTCTTTATTTATTGTTGGGCTCAGCAGTTTAGTTGGTGCCTATCCAAAATATAAATCAGGAATGATTGATTTAAAAACGGCAATAGTATTTGGTATTCCATCAATTCTTGCAGTTTTTCTCACCCGAAAAGTTTTGGTGCCAGCCATTCCCGATTCATTATTTAATATTGGTAACCTTGAATTTACAAAGGCATTGGCCATGATGATTTTGTTTGCCATCCTAATGGTTGCCGCCTCCGTTTCGATGATCCGCGATAAAAAAGATGCAGCACAAGAAGAAAATGGTGAGCGTCATTTTAATTACCCAATGATTTTACTCGAAGGTGCAGTTGTTGGCGTACTCACTGGTTTAGTTGGCGCCGGTGGTGGTTTCTTAATCATACCTGCACTCGTCATGCTATCTAAATTACCGATGAAACAAGCGGTAGGCACTAGTTTGTTGATCATTGCCGCAAAATCTTTGATAGGTTTCACAGGCGATGTAATGGAAAACGCCGCAAAAATGGATTGGACCCTCTTAGCTATTGTAACTTCTTTAGCAATCGTGGGGATTTTTGTTGGGAATCAATTATCAAAGAAAATCGATGGCGCTGCGCTTAAAAAAGGTTTTGGTTGGTTTGTTCTAGTCATGGGTATTTATATCATTGTTAAAGAATTAGCTTTTCCTGGTGCAGGAGCTCATTAGTAAGATCATTTTTAGACACTTAAACCTACACCTATGAAAAATAAAACTACAAACCCAAGACGTTCATTTATTAAAAAGATGGGCGTGCTCGGTTTGGGAAGTATATTTACACCAAGTTTACTCGCCAACTCAAACAATGAGCAACCTGTAAAAAATGAAGGAGAAATGACAAATTTTTCCTCAAACAATGAAAAGGGGAAAATTACCTTGCAATTTTTGCAAACTACAGATGTACACTGTCAAATACATCCACACGATGAGTTGTTTTGGGAGAATGAACAAGCTGTTTTTAGAAAAACAGGAGGTTACGCTGAATTGCAAACTTTTCTAAAACAACTCAAGAAAAAACACAAGTACACTTATGCTGTTGATACCGGAGACATGTTTCAAGGTTCTCAGTTGAGTGTAGAAACGACAGGAGAGGCTTTTGTCCCGATTCTCAATGAAATGGATTACGATTTGTATTTGCCGGGCAATTGGGAAGTGATCTACGGAAAAACAAAAATGCAACAGCTCATGGGTGCTTTGAACGCACCGAAGGTTTGCACTAATATGTACCATGATTTAGGTGAGGGTAAAAAAGGAGAATTGATCTTTCAACCATATACGATTTGGGAAGTTGAGGGGATTAAAATTGGTTTTCTAGGATATACCGATCCATTGGTGCCACTCAGACAAAGCCCTAATTATAGCAAAGGCATCATTTATACCAAACCAGAAGAGAATTTAGCGCATTATGTCGACGTTCTACGCAATCAAGAACAATGTGCAGTAGTGATCATGCTGGCTCATTTAGGTTTATCTCAACAAATAGCACTTGGAAATGACCCAAGTTGTGCCGGTGTTGATTATATTTTCGGTGGTGACACACATGAACGTGTAAGAGTACCGATACAATGTTTGTATACCAAAGTGGTTGAGCCAGGTGCGTTTGGTTCTTTTGTAGGCTCATTAGAGCTTGATTTTGAGCAAGGCAAGCTGGTTTCAGAACGTTATGAACTTTTGGAAGTGGCCGCAAAATCTTTAGCGCCAGATCCAAAAATGGCTGAGCTATTAAAGCAAAAAGAAGCCAGTTTTTCTTCAGAAATTAATCGGGTTATTGGACACAGTACCATTCCATTATATCGTTACTTTGTGGTTGAAAACCCAATAGATACCATGATTTTGGATGCACTTGATTGGCGTTTCCCTGAGATAGACATTGTGCTCTCTAATGGTTTCAGATTTTGCCCTCCAAGAACTTCACCAGACCAAACCGGAAATATTCCAATAACAAAAGGTTTTATTTTCGACATGTTACCCGTTGACTCTACGGTTAGGACTGCAGAGGTTACTGGTGAGCAAATTTTCAATTGGCTTGAAAAAGAACTCAATAATGTTTTTGCTAAAGATGCTTCGAAACGTTTCGGTGGATGGGTTATTAAATTCAAAGGAATGGAAATTGAGTTTTTGGCTTTCGCTGAGCAAGGTAAACGCGTTCAAAAAGCAACCGTTGGAGGCCTACCATTAGATCGTCAGAAAATCTATTCAATTCTTGCGTGTGAGCGCGATGGCGATCCAGTGGATATGTTGTGTCGTATCAAAGGTGTGTCTAATCCGAAAAATACAGCCTATACCCTGCATAAAGTCATGGAAAGTTATTTAACTACGATGAAGGTCGTTACTCCTCAACCTAAAGGAAATGCCAAGGTTTTGGACGCACCTCAAACTTTGCTCACTCAGGTCACGGGTGTTCCATATGAGTTTAAATAAAGATTAAATATTATTATTTTGACTTATCTAAATTTGCTTAATGTTCAGGAAGGTTGAACTAATTGTATTCAAAATATATCGAGCTTATGCTTTCAAGAAATAAACAAATAGGTCTCCTTTTTTGCTTCACATTTTTTCTAGGGAAATCCATAATTGCCCAAACCATAAATTTCCCATACGAAATCCGACTAAAAGCTGATTCCATTCAGGGCTTTGACGGCTTACATTCTTTTGCTTGGGGGCAAAGAGGGAGTAAGTTGGTGTTAATTGGTGGTAGACCAGACGGCTTGCATGCGCGCCAGCCTTTTAATGCTTTTCCGGCAAGTCAGAATAATCAGCAAATTCAGCTCATTGATTTAAATACCAAAGAAATTTGGACGCGTTCTTTGCAAGAATTGGCGGTATCGCTGCAAGAGCAGTTGCAAAGTACCAACATGAACTTTTATCAGGATGGAAATGAGCTCATTCTCACAGGAGGTTATGCTTATAGTAATACAGCCAATGATCACATTACTTTTCCTTACCTCACCAGAATTAATTTAGATGGCTTGATCGCGGCTTGCATCTCGAATCAGGCCATGAGTGTGTTTTTTGAGCAAATTCAAGACGAGCGTTTTGCGGTTACTGGAGGGAATTTGGCAAAAATCGGTGCACAATATTATTTAGTTGGAGGTCATCGTTTTGATGGGCGTTATAACCCAATGAACAACCCAACCTTTGTCCAAACCTATGTTGATGGTCTCAAAAAATTTGAGCTCAGTGCACCAGGAAGTCCATTAACGGTGTCTAATTATCAGTTAGTGACCGATCAAATCAATTTGCATCGCCGTGATTACAACCTGTTGCCTCATATCTACCCCGATTCTAGTTTTGGTTACCTGATCTCTTCAGGCGTATTTCAACTCAATGCGGATCTTCCGTTTTTCTATCCAGTAGAAATTCATCCGACTTCACATGTAGCCGTCAATGGTTTTAGCCAGTATCTCAGCAATTACCATTCGGCTAAATTCAGTGCTTACGATGCAAGTACTTCTTCTATGCATCATCTCTTTCTGGGCGGCATCAGTCAATATTATTATCAAAATGGCACACTCGTTAATGATCCAAATGTGCCGTTCGTCAAGACAATTAGTAGACTGAGCCAAGCGCCCGATGGATCTTATCACGAATATGTGCTCAATCAAGAAATGCCTGCCTTATTGGGCGCTAGTGCTGAATTCATTCCAAAAGAAAATCTGCCTTTTTATGCACATGAGATCATCGATTTAAATGCGCTCGCCTCCGATTCAGTACTCATTGGTTATTTAGTGGGTGGCATTAAAAGCACTGCGCTCAATCCGTTCACCCAAAATAATACGGCCCAAACAAGCGCCAATGCCATTTTCTATGAAGTTTGGCTCAAGCAAAGTGCTGCTGGTTCAATTGAAGTGCCCGAACAGAACGCTGCTATACATGTTACTATTTTTCCCAATCCGGCCAGTGCTCAACTTAATCTTGATTTCAATCTAACTCAGAAAGCAAATGTTGAGTTATTTATATTGGATCAGCAGGGTAAGTTGGTGCATGAAGTATATTATGAGAAGGTTAAAAATGCAAAGAAGTTTATAGATATTAAAGGTCTAGGTCTTGTATCAGGCACTTATACACTTCAATTTATTTTAGACGATCAGCATACGCTAACAAAAACCATTCAAATCCAATGAAAGAATTCTGGGACGAACGCTATAAAGAAGAAGTCTATGCTTACGGGCAAGAACCTAATGATTTTTTAAAGGCACAAGAATTTGGTAGTGGTTTAAATGTACTCTGCCTAGCAGAAGGAGAGGGCCGAAATGGAGTTTACCTAGCCAGTTTGGGAAATGCCGTGACCTGCATTGACTATTCAGAGGCAGGCCTTGAAAAAACAAAACAATTGGCACTTTTAAAAGGTCAAGAAGTATCATGTATTTGTGCGGATTTGTCCGATGTTCAACTAGAGCCCATGAAGTGGGATCTCATTATAGGAGTTTTTGCGCATTTTCCGCCGAACGTCAAAAAGCATATTTGGCCTCAAATTTCAAATGCTCTCAAACCAGGTGGCCAACTCGTTATGGAAGTTTACGACCTCGAACAGCTGCGTTTTGGCACAGGTGGCCCTCAACAAGAAGCCTTGCTCTATAGCAAGGAAGAATTAGTCGAATTGCTTGGCAACGCTTTTTCTTCTTTGCAAATTGACAAAGTCTATCGAGAAGTGAAGGAGGGGACCTATCATAACGGCGCCTCTGCTACCTTGCAAATCATCGCCGTAAAGTAAAATAAAGCCCAAACTTTACTAGTTTTGAAAAGAACTTGCGTTAGAGTTTCAATTGGCTAGCATGCTAAGTTTATTGAAAACCAAAAAAAGTGAGCAAACAAAACTATGAAAAGCATCTCGCTACTATACCTTATTTTTTTCTCAATTTCGGTCTTTGCGCAAGATAACTGTGACTTCAATCCGCAATATAAGAAAGGAGGGCTGTACTTGTTCTCGACTTTTTTTGAAGATCCTTATATGCATAAGGTCCGAGAAGGAGTTTGCCAGACTCTGCATTTAGGAAAAGTATATGAGCGCCGTGGATTTGTGAAGGGAAGGCTCACTGAAGAAACGATCAATACGTTTGAGGGTAAGCCCAGAGTGCGTTCGCAATTTTCTTTGTGGGATGGTGACAGCATTTTAGTTGTGCAAGATGTCTGGCGCGAAAGCGGTGAGAAGGAATCACATTCGGTTTATTACTTGGACCGTTCGGGCCGACGCTGCATGACAGAAACGCAATATGGAACAGGAGGGAAGCAGCGTTTTGAAAGGTCACTTGCTTGGATACGCTATAACGAGCTCAACGAGTCTGATAAAAGCATGCATCCACCTCATACGGTGGATGAAGACGGCTACACGTATCTTTGTGTGCCCTTTGGTACCGAGAAAAT
>JBEBBE010000030.1:0-5690 GCA_041158525.1 Bacteroidota bacterium
CGAGGTGCTGCTGTGAATATCGGGCGCAACTTTCTTTGATGGACAAATACGAGATAAAGTAGTAGACCAAAAAAGAGGAGCACAAATGGAAACAACATCCAAAAAAAGAAGCGCAAACTACCAAAGGCTGCCACGAGCTGCTGGTTTTCAAGGTCAAAATTTGAGCCCGGAAAATGCGCCTCCCAATCGAGCAGTAAAGGCAAAGAACCTAATACATAAAGCAAGACCAACAGTAAAATACCGCCAGCATAGAGACCGACAGTACCTTTACCTTGTTTGGCTGCTTCTATGAATCGCATCAGGAAAAGATATCGCGCATGCGACTAAAGAATCCTTTGTCTTTTTGCGCTTTTTGTGGATCAAAATTCTCGGAATCGCGAAGCTTTTCAAGCGTTTCTTTTTCTTCTTTGGAAACAGCCGTTGGCGTGTAAATGTGTAAGTGCACAAAAAGATCACCGGTTGCGTAACCCTGCACACTTGGCAAGCCTTTACCGCGCAGACGCAGCACTTTACCACTTTGCGTGCCGGCATCCATTTTAATTTTGACCTTTCCGCCAACTGTAGGCACCTCTAAAGAAGCGCCGAGCACAGCGTCTACAAAATTGACATAAGCATCGTAATGGAGGTTTTCTCCTTCGCGCTTGAGCTCTTCGTGTTCGATTTCTTCAATAACCACAATGAGATCACCTGCAGCACCATTGAATGGCCCCGCGTTTCCTTTGCCGCGCACACTGAGTTGCATGCCGTCTTCAACACCAGCTGGAATATCGATTTCAATGACTTCTTCCTGACGCTTAAGACCTTGCGCATCGGCATCTGAAGGTTTGGATTCTACGGTTTTACCTGCACCCTGACACACATGACAGGTTGACTGCGTTTGCATGGCTCCTAAAAAGGTTTGCGCCACGCGTGTGATGCGACCAGTTCCTTGACAGGTTGGGCAATTTTTATAAGTAACGCCCTCGGCCTGAACCAGTTTGTTGACTTTGATTTTTTTATTGACCCCGTTGGCAATTTCTTCGAGAGTAAGTTTCATTTTAACGCGAAGGTTGGTGCCCTTTACGACTCTTGAACCGCCGCGGCTACCACCGAACGAACCGCCAAATGCGCCACCGAAAATGTCGCCAAATTGCGAGAAGATGTCGTCCATGTTCATGCCGCCGCCAAAGCCACCTGCACCGCCCATTCCAGCATGCCCGAAACGGTCATATTGTGCTTTCTTTTCAGCGTTGCTCAGGACTTCATAAGCCTCAGCAGCTTCTTTGAATTTTTCCTCAGCACTGGCGTCATCGGGGTTTTTATCGGGGTGATATTTGAGCGCAAGTTTGCGATAAGCCTTTTTGATTTCGGCTTCATCGGCATTTTTAGAAACACCCAATACTTCGTAATAATCTCTTTTGTTACTCATGTTCGTTTTATTGTCCTACTACAACTTTTGCATAACGCAAAACCTTGTCATTGAGATAATAACCTTTTTCTACATCATCAACTACTTTACCTTTAAGCGCTTCTTCTGGAGCAGGAATATTGGCAATGGCTTCGTGTAAATCACTGTCAAATGCCTGGCCTTTGGCTTCCATTTCTTTGAGCCCCTTTGAAAGTAGAATTTGTTTGAATTTATTTTGAATTAATTTGAAGCCTTCTCTAAGGGCTTCGATATCTTCTAGTTTTTCATTATTGGCAACCGCTCTGTCAAAATCGTCTAGAACTGACAGCATATCCTTTAGTAAACCAGCGTTAGCAGAAGCAATGAGATCGAGGCGCTCTTGATTGGTACGGCGACGGTAATTCTCGAACTCGGCATAAAGGCGCACAAATTTGTCGCGGAATTCATCGGAGTTGGCCTCAGACGCAGCTTCTTGTTGCTCTTGTTCGTTGTTATCTTGAGCTTCGTTCTCTTGCGTTTGGTTCTCTTGCGCTTCTTGATTTAATTCTTCGTGTGCTTCGTTTTCAACTGACATAATGACTCTATTTTACTTTGGTCTATACTTTGCAAAGATAAGGCCAAGTCTGAGTTTAAGACAAGCTGGCAGTTTTCTGCTGTCAAATTGTGTCAAAAAAGCAGATTTTAAAGCAGATGCCGTTTGAATGTTTAATTTTACGACGCTATTCCATTGAGAAGTAGACGCTCTCAACGGATACGTCCAGAACCAAAATTTCTTATGAAAAAATACCTTTTAGTAGCCTTTTTACTACCGCTTTTTGCCAAAGCACAATTGTTTTACATGATTTCTGGCAAAGACCTCGCACAGCCTTCTTATTTATATGGAACCATCCATATCTTACCAAAGGAACAATTTGAAATCCCGAAAAGCCTAGAGCGCGCATTTAAAACGTGTAGCACGCTTGCAATGGAAGTAGACCTCAATATGAGTGCTAGCGAGAAAATTGCCATGGCACAACGGGCCGTAATCGCCGATGGCAAAACACTTAAAGACCTCATGGAGCCACAAGATTACATTCGCCTCAAAATGTACTGCATCGATAGTTTAAAATGGAGCGAAAGTAAATTTGAGCGCAGTAGCCACCTACAACCCATGTTTTTCTCGAGCCTGATGGTTCAAGAAAGCATGACTAATATGGCTTCCTATGAAATGGAATTCAACAAAATGGCCAAAAAACAACACAAAAAAACAATGGGTTTAGAAACTATTGATTTTCAATTGTCTTTATTTGAGCAGCTACCTATGTCAACACAAGTTGGCATGCTGAAAGAAGACTACCAAAGCAGCATGAAATCTTACGATACGCTTTTGGCTTGTTACCTCAAAGAAGACCTCGAACAACTCGGCAAACTGATGGCTGAAGAAACCGATGACTATCCTGAATTCAATGAATTATTGTTGTTATCACGCAACCGCAGCTGGATTGCACCCATGGGTGCTCAGATGCAAAAAGAAAGCACCTTCTTTGCGGTTGGTGCCGGACATCTTGGTGGCCCGGAGGGCGTAATTGCACTGCTGAAAGCCCAAGGTTATACCCTCACTCCTATTGCTAAAGATTAAATCATTTCAAGCTCATAACAAATGCAACAACAAGAGATCTTTGAACAAATCGTTCAGTTTAGAAGAAGCAATCGCAAATTTGACCCAGAAATAAATGTGCCCAATGAGGTGATTGAAAGGAGCTTACATCGTGCCATATTATCTCCAAATTCAAGCAATATGCAACTCTGGGAATTCCATTGGATGTCCAGCCCTGAAGCTTTGCAAGCGATGGTGCCAATTTGCCTCAATCAGTCTGCGGCCAAAACAGCCAAACAAATGGTTGTTTTTGTAGCGCGCCCAGACAAATGGAAGGAGCGTCAGCAGTGGCATTTAGCACAGGTTCAGAAAGAAATCAACGGTGAGCCCACAAAAGCCCAAAAAATGATGCTGCAGTATTACGGCAAAGTGATGCCTTTGCTTTACGCCGCAGACCCCTTGCGCATTTTAGCCGCTGTGCGTTTAACAGTTAGTTTCTTCGGTGGGCTTTTCAGACCTTTCTACAGAACAGGAGGGGCTTCTGCCGTAAAGGTCGTTACACAAAAATCTTGTGCATTAGCTGCTCAGACCTTCATGCTTTCTATCGCCGCTGAAGGCTTTCATACTTGCCCGCTTGAAGGCTTTGACGAAAAACGCTTGAAACGACTTCTCAAACTTCCAAGAAGAACGCACATCAATATGGTAGTTGTAGTCGGGAAGGCAACTGAAGCAGGCATCTGGGGTGAACGCGTCAGGGTTCCTTACGAAGAAGTTGTCGTGAAGCACTAATTTGAAAATTGTTTGAATTCGATTCAACATTCATTGCTTTCACGAGGAAATCTACATCCTTCAATTTGAAAGTTTTTTATTTCAAATAATTCCTGATCCCTACTTTTAATGCAGGCTTCATGGGCTGCGCTTCAATCATTTCTATGATGGCCCTTACCTCTTGGTCAATTTCAGGATATTCGCGAAGAAATCTTTTGAGGTGATACAGCGCATATACCCTATTGGCTACTTCTTTGTCAGGATCTGAAAAGATCCGAAAACAGCAATCGAGCAATTCACCTTTGAATTTTCTTTTTTGTGGCAACTCTAGTAAAACCACCAAAATGGACCTTTGGATGCTATGATTATTGGTGAGCAATAACCCTTCTGTTAGTTGATCTTGAAAAGGTGCCATAATCGAAGCACTGGCCTTCGCAATATGCACCAATAACCAAGCACTATAGGCGGGCACGGGGTGTTTTTTATCGCTAAGTGCCAGCTTTACCAATTCAGGGATGTGCTGGGGCTGCTCTAAAAAAAAAGCGTGCCAAGCCACAAAATTTGGGGCTTTAGCACGCTTTAGTAGTTCTGTTTCTAAATCGAAAGTTGGCACTTCAGTTATTCTGCAGAGGATTCGCCTTTGGCTTTGGAAGCTTTTGCTTTTTTGATGTGCAAATCTAGGATGTCCTTGCCTGCTGTGTAGTCAAGTGCAATGGTGTCACCTTCTTGCAAGTTGGCATTGATGATCTCTTCGGCTAGTGGGTCTTCAATGTATTTTTGAATTGCTCTTTTGAGCGGACGTGCTCCGAATTTTTCATCATAGCCTTTGTCGACGATGAAGTCTTTAGCGGCATCTGTGCAAGAAACGTGGTAGCCTAAGTTTCCGATGCGCAACAAGAGTTTTTCAAGCTCGATGTCAATGATGCGGTGAATGTCTTCGCGCTTCAAAGATTTGAACATGATCATGTCGTCTACGCGGTTCAAAAACTCTGGTGAAAACGCTTTTCTAAGGGCATTTTGCACCACAGACAACGCGTTTTGTTCTTGAGCCTCTTCCTTAGCTTTGGTACCAAAACCAACCCCTGTACCGAAATCGGCAAGTTGGCGGGCTCCGATGTTGGAAGTCATGATCAAGATGGTGTTCTTGAAGTCGATTTTACGACCCAAACCGTCGGTCATGTGGCCGTCGTCTAAGACTTGTAATAACAAATTGAAAACATCTGGGTGTGCTTTTTCAATCTCATCGAGTAAAATGATCGCATAAGGCTTGCGGCGTACTTTTTCAGTAAGCTGCCCACCTTCTTCATAACCTACGTATCCTGGAGGCGCTCCGACCAATCTGGAAATAGAGAATTTCTCCATGTATTCAGACATATCAATGCGGATCAATGCATCTTCAGAATCGAAGAGATTTTTAGCTAAAATTTTGGCGAGTTGTGTTTTACCGACACCAGTTGGGCCTAAAAAGAAGAACGAACCAATCGGTTTGTTCGGATCTTTGAGACCAGCGCGATTGCGTTGAATGGCGCGCACTACTTTTTCAACGGCGTCGTCTTGACCAATTACTTTTCCACGAATGGTTTCTGCCATTTTAACCAATTTACCAAGTTCAGATTCAGAAACTTTGGTAACCGGGATGCCACTCATCATGGAAACCACCTCGGCCACATTTTCTTCTGTGACGGTAACGCGGTTGTTCTTGGAGTCTTCTTCCCATTTGGTTTTGGCAGTCTCTAACTGCTCTTGGAGTTTGCGCTCGGCGTCGCGTAGCTCGGCAGCTTTTTCGTATTGCTGAGAACGTATGACTTCTGCTTTTTGAGACTTGAGACCTTCAATTTGCCCTTCGATATCTGTAATTTCTTTGGGCACATGAATATTGGTGATGTGCACCCGCGAACCCACTTCGTCAAGGGCATCAATGGCCTTGTCTGGCAAATGACGATCTGTGATGTAGCGCTC
>JBEBBE010000031.1:0-3585 GCA_041158525.1 Bacteroidota bacterium
GCTTGCACTTCTTCACCTCCTATAAAGACGCCTTTTTGCAAAACGCGCGCAATGGCGGCATCAATTTCGGGTTTGATTTGCTGATATTGGGTCTGAAGATCGACCATTTGTAGCCCTTTCATAGTGCAAAGAAAAGGAATTTTGTCAAGACCATACACCTCAGGGGCTTACTTGTTCAGTTCATATTGAATTAATTTTAAAATAATAGGGTAAAATAAGCGAAAAGCAGTACTTTTGTTCTTGTAAAGCGAAAATAGCTTTTATGCTAACAACCACTACACAAACCAATACAGGAAAGGAATTTCCCTTAATTGCCCCTATTTTTAGTTGGTTTGTGGTCTATACCAAAGCCCAAGCCGAAAAAAAGTTTGCCGAGCGCCTCCAATACGCTGGCTATGAGGTATATCTGCCGCTACAAGAAGAGCTCAAACAGTGGTCTGATCGCAAAAAAAAGATCCAAAAGCCCCTTATTTCTTCAGTAGTATTTGTGCGTTGCACCGAAGCGCAGCTTTCTGGGCTTTACAACATCTTGGGTTTCAGCCGTGTTTTGCGCTATTTAGGCAAGCCTGCGGTGGTGCAGCCCCAAGAAATACTCAATTTGCAAATTTTGTTGCAGCAAGCAGTTGTGCGAGACATCCAGAATGACGTATTAACTCCTGGTATAGCCATTGAAGTTGTTAGGGGGCCTTTTAAAGGAATCATTGGCACAGCCGTTCAGGTGCTGAATACTTTGCGCGTCAAAATAGAAATTCGCCACCTCGGGGTGGCTTTTGAAATTAATGTGCCAAAGAGTTTTGTAAAAGTGCTGTAGCGTTTAGCGCAGCAGCTTTTAGGGCTTTTAATTGGGTTTGCCACTGTGGCTTACCGCGGCGAAGCCATACTGAGCCCAGATTAGTATAACTGCTTGCAATTCTTTAATTTTGCGTCTTAAAATCCAACATATGAGTTTATTAAAATGTACGTTACTCACGGTACTTTTTACACTAATGCACTCGGCTGCCTTTGCGCAGCTACCTGCGGGCCAAGAATTCCTGATTCAAACAGAGCTCGATAAACGAGGTTTATCAGCAGAGGAGGCGGATGCGGCCTTGATTTCAAATGGTCTTGATGTTAAAAAAATGAGCCCGGATGAAGCTCTTTCCAAAAAGTCTCAGATTTCAGCGGTATTAGACGAATTGGCAACGGCCAAAAAACCGGTTCAAGAAACAAAGCTCCAAGAGTCTTTGTCAAAAGATACCTCAAAAGTTATGGAGGTAAAGAAAGAAATCAAAATCGTTTTAGATTCATTAATTGGCCCCAAGCCAATTTACGGGCATCAATTATTTGGTGACGGAGGGCTTCCTGTTCAAACAATTACTGATGGTTCTAGTGCGCCTGAAACCTACATTTTGGGAGCGGGAGATCAAATCAGAATCACCATTTTTGGCATTTCACAAGCAGATTTATTGCTAACCATAAATGAGTCTGGTTTTGTAAGCCCAGCTGGTTTAGCTCAAATTTACTTAAAGGGCTTGAGCTTACGTGAAGCCAGAAAAGTAGTTCGTAACCGTTTTTCGGTGGCCTATCGTTTTCAGTCTGATGAATTTGCAGTCACTCTTCAAAAGGCAAGAACACTTAATGTGAATATTTTCGGCGAGGTGTCTCAAGCAGGCAGCGTGCAGCTTTCCGCACTGAATACCGCGCTTAATGCACTCATGGCAGCAGGTGGGGTTAGTGAAATTGGTTCTGTGCGCCATATTGAACTCATGCGTGGAGAAACCCGAAAGAAAATTGACCTTTATGCCTTCTTGAACAACCCAAGCGTGCAGTTTCAGTATGACCTTCAACACAATGACATCTTGTATGTGCCAGTAGCGCAGAAGATTGTAAGTTTGGAGGGCGCAGTGAAACGCCCTATGCGTTATGAATTGACTGGCAAAGAAGGCTTGAAAGAACTTATTGCTTTTGCTGGTGGGGTGTTATACAACGCTAATATTGACTTCATTCAAGTAGAGCGTCAAATGGGTGGCAAGCCAAGTCTTACCGAGTATCGTCTCAGTGAAGTTTTAGAAGGAAAGGTACTTGTAGAATTAGTAGATGGCGATATCGTTAAATTGCGTTCTAGCACAGTTCCTTTAGAGCAAATGATCAAGGTCGACGGTGCTGTGTATTACCCAGGATCTTTTGCTTGGAAAGACGGCTTAAAACTTTCTGAAGTGCTAGCCAAAGCGCAATTGAAACCCCAAACAAGTACAGAATTGTATTTTGTGGAGCGCACACTTTCTGACGGCACTAAAAAACTTTTTAAGGTTGCCGGCACAGATGCAAGTACATTTAACCTTGCCGCAAGAGATCAAATTTTGGTTTATGACCAAGCAAATTTTGCCAATCAGCTTCCTCTCGAGGTTTTGGGTGCAATTAGGGCGCCTTTCAAGCAACTGATGTCATATACCGATCAAATCAAATTATCAGAGGCCATTGCATTGGCCAAGGGCACCCTCCCAACTACTGCAGACTGGGCTTATGTTCGTCGAACTAATTTATTCGAACCTAATTCGTACTCATACCTCAGAGTAAACCTAAAAGAAAACCAAGACCTTACTTTGGGTGCTGGGGATGTCTTGATGATCTACGATAAAGAAATTTATACTCAAGCTGCAGACGTAAGCATTGGCGGCGCGGTAAGAGAAGCATCTAGAACGCAATTTAGTCCCCAACTCACAATTAAAGACCTCATTGAAATGGCGGGAAGACCAACGCAAAAAGCAAATTTAGCACGCGTTGACCTTTTCAGATTGTATTACAACGAAAAGCGTGGTTCGGGCTATGAACTTTTACACCTAAGCTTAGATTCTAATTTCAATGTGGTAGGCTATCCTGCAGGATTTCCTGTCTTGCCATTTGATCAAATAATAATCAGGGAAAAGGCTCTTTTTGAGATTGACAAACACGTTAGTGTCGAAGGTGCTGTTAAATTCCCTGGAGATTATGCATTGCCTGCAACTTCTTATCGTTTATCTGACCTCATTCTTGACGCTGGAGGCCTCAATGTATTGGCAGATAAGAACGCCGCTGTACTAGTTAGAAGTTTTAATAATGTAGGCCCGATTGGAATTGATCTTAAAAAAGCTTTAAACCGCTCATATTCTAAAAAACACAATCCTTTTTTGTTGGCTGGAGATGTGTTAACCATTTTCCCTAATCAAAATACATTTAGTGTCCGTACTATCGGCACCAATTACCCAGTGTTAGATAGTACTCAACATGCTCAAGTTAGCTTTTTATATAGCGGTAAGCATTCTGCTCGATGGTATATCAGGGAGTTTGCAGGAGGTTTTGCTGACAGCTCTGACCACCGAACAGTTGCCGTTGCTTACCCTAACGGGCAAGTAGATGGTACAAAGCGAGTGTTGTTTGTGTTTAACGATATGCCCACTGTGAGGCCAGGCGGCCAAATTGTGGTTAGCTTAAAACCTGAAGAAACACTCAAAGAAAAGAAAGAGGTTGACTTTGATGCTATTTTCTCAAGGTCATTTCAAGCCATATCTTCTTTGTTAACCATTACCCTACTGCTCAAACAACTCTAGGATGAACGAACAAACCCCG
>JBEBBE010000032.1:0-4066 GCA_041158525.1 Bacteroidota bacterium
AAGATAAACTCGATCACGCGTTTTTGCAAGAGCGTGTGCAGGCCGCCTACCGCTACTTCTTCGATTCCCTAGACGCCGTATTACTCTCAAATTTGCGCAAAATTGCCGAACTCAGCCGCGTTCGCAAAACCAAGAGCTACGCCGAAGAACTTGAAGAACTCGACGAAATCTTGACCCAAACTATTTTGCAACTCAAAAAAGCCAAGCGCTTGGTAGAAGCCCTAGCCAACGGCGAAGAACTGACCAAAAGTGCGCTCTGGACTTCCGACATGAGCCACTACAAAAGCAGCCGAATTGAGCGCATCAAAGAAGAACTCAAGCAAGTACCTACCCTACTCGACGAGCCCGACGACACGCCTATTTTGTCTGGCCGTCTTCAACAAAAAACGCCAACCAAAAAGGAAAAGAAAAGCACTCAAGAAAAGACGCTCGAATTACTACACGAAGGAAAAACGGTCCAAGAAATTGCCCGCGAACGTCAGCTCTCCACACAAACCATCACGAGCCATTTTGTCTACCTGATCAAAGCCGAACTCATCGAACTCGAAGATGTCATGGAAGCCGAGCGCATTCAAGAACTCGCCGAACTTTTCGAAGATTTCGAAGGCACTTCGCTAACCCCACTCAAAGAAAAACTCGGCAACAAAGTCACCTGGGACGAACTGAAGTTGTATCAGGCAGCGCAGCAGGTCTAATTGTGATATTTTTGGTATTTTTATTTCATGATGAGCAAACGAAATTTTTTCGGTTTTTTTGTAATGACCCTACTTTGCTATACAGTACAATTGTATGCTCAGACCTCCGAACACAAATACTGGGTGCGGCTCTCCGATAAAAATAATTCGCCTTATTCAATAGACGCGCCCCAAGAATTTTTATCGGACCGTGCTATCTACAGAAGGATCATTACAGGTAGTCTCGAATTCACTATTCAAGACCTCCCTATAAACCCTTGGTATGTTTCACAAGTAGCTGCCATTCCGGGAGTTCAAATTCTGAACCGTTCGCGGTGGTTTAATGCGCTCAGTATTTCTTGTAGCGACAGCACGCAACTAGCCTTGGTAGAAGCATTGCCTTTTGTACTGAGTATTGAAATGGTCCAGAAGCTGAATAAACCCAAACCTACTGGAAGCACCTCTGAATATGACGAAGAAAGCTATACCAAAAGTGCGATTTCGTTGAGCAATTTACCCCACTACCCGTATGGCGTTGCGTACGCACAACAAAAATTACATGACTTAGATGCCTTACACCAACGAAACAAATTAGGCCAAAATATACACATTGCTATTATCGATGCAGGTTTTCTAAATGCGATCAACATGCCGTGTTTTGAGGCGCTTTATCAAGAAAACCGTGTGCTTTCAACAGTTGATTTTGTAGACCACGATGGCGATGTGTATGCTGATCATTTTCACGGAACGGCCGTTTTATCGACAATAGCAGCTCAGCAAGAGGGGGTGTACATGGGCACCGCCCCGAAGGCAAGTTTTCATTTGCTCCGCAGTGAAAATGCAGACAGCGAATACCTTATTGAAGAAGCCAATTGGGTCAGCGCAGCCGAATATGCAGATAGTGTTGGCGCCGACATTATCAATTCGAGCCTCGGCTACACCACTTTTGACGACAGCACCCAAAACCATTCTTACGCTGAATTTGATGGCCACAGCACGCTCATAGCCAAAGCTGCAAATATGGCCGCATCTCGCGGAATGCTGGTTGTAGCAAGTGCCGGAAACTCCGGCGCCGACTCTTGGCATTACATTTCTACGCCAGCAGACGCAGATAGCATCTTGACAGTTGGGGCAACAGACAACCTTGGGAACTACGCATTTTTCAGCAGTGTGGGGCCTGCAGCAGATGGCGACATCAAACCCAATGTGGCTGCAATGGGTTACCAAACCTATGTGTACACGCCTTTTGACTCCCTACCTGTGCAGGCCAATGGCACCTCGTTTAGTTCGCCAATAATGGCGGGTATGGCCGCCTGTTTGTGGCAATCTGAACGAAGTATATTCGGCATCACAAACATCGATCTATTGCACCTAATTGAAGCATCTTCATCCCGCTACTACAACCCTAATGCACTGATTGGCTACGGTATTCCAAATTTCAAAAAAGCGTATTTGACCTTGATCGATTCTCTCGACACCAGCACCGATTTAAGTATTTTGGATATTTATCCAAACCCAGTGAGTGCGCAGCAATTGCAACTCTTGATCCAAAGCAAAAGCCCACTAGAGGTCAGTATAAATCTCATTAATTTACAAGGCCAAACAATGCACATTCAGGTGTTGCAGCTCGAAGAAGGAGGAAACTTCATTCAAATTTTAACCGAGGATATTCCAAATGGTACCTACTTCCTTGAAGTGAAAAGCACATCCAATAAGAAAATGCGTTTAATCCGAAAAATAGAATTCTTAAACTAACAATTTTGGAACTTCAAACAAAAGTATATACTTTTGATATATACTAATTCAAAAGCCATGAAGACGCTCTCCTTGAAACTCGACGAAACTGTTTTTGATGAAACTGAACGCGTGCTCGAAAAAATAAATAAGCCCCGCAATCGTTACATCAACGAAGCACTGCATTTTTATAACCGTCTGCAACAACGACGCTTGTTAGCTAAACAGTTAGGTTATGAGTCAGGGCTAGTCAGTGATGAATCCATGTTGATTCTTGAAGAATTTGAGCGTTTTGAAGAACATGCACAAGAAAAATGAAATTTGGTTAGCAGACCTTGAACCCCGCCACGGGACTGAAGCTGGTAAGACACGCCCTGTACTCATTATTCAGACAGACTTACTCAACCGCATGCACCCATCTACCTTAGTTTGTCCAATCACGAGCAAGGTGCAACCTGAAAGTAAAATTTTACGCGTTCATCTTTCCAAAGGAACGGCCCAGGTCAAGCAACCCTGTGATATCATGATCGATCAACTCAGGGCCATAGACAACAGACGCCTTATCAAAAAAATAGGAGCTCTTCCAAATTCCTTGGCGCAACGCGTCCACGAAAATTTACGGATCATCTTAGACATCGATCTCTAACCCAAGCCCATTCTCCTTACAAATCCCAACAACTCTGCTTTGATGAGTTGGTGCTGCTGCAGCGTTGGATGCTTGTCATTTCCTGCTCGGTAGACGCCTTGGTAGGCAAAGAAGTGGATATTCGTGTCTTTTTGCTGTCTGAGTTGTTTGACTACTTTTTGAATACTTTCATTGAGACGTTCTTTTTGAGCTGGGGTAGCCATGGGGCTATTGCAACAAATGAAAGTGGCTTTTGGGTAATACCTTCGGAGTTTATTCAGAAAAGCAAGGTAATCTTTTTCATAGGCTGAGGCCTGAGTTTGGGTTTTTAAGGCATCATTTTGGCCTAGCGTGACAAACACAACATTTGGCTTTCGGTACCGATGGAAGGCCCATGGTTTTTTGTAGGTATTGAAACCAATAAATCCGTAAACCTCGGGCATTTGGTAGCGCAAACCGCAACAACTCTTATTGAGGCCAATACCCGAAACTGAACTCAGTTGCCAATCGGCACCCAAAGTACGGCACAACAAGGGGCCATAACTCATATAGGCATTGTGATATGCATGCCAATCCCCTTCTCCAAACGGCACTTTTGAATTGTCAGCACCGTTGCCGCAAGTAATCGAATCTCCGATAAATTCAAAGAGTAATTTTGGCCTTTTTGTGGGCAGCAAACGCTCACAACGCAGGCCGATCAGACCAATATAACCAAGTGTTGCTTCGGTAGCCTTGCAAATACGCACCAGATGTTTGGCTGCCTTTGAATGAATTTGCAGTGTTATTTTGTTTTGTTTACTGCTCAGGGTTAGCCGCACAGGCTTTTGATCATCAACCTGATAAACAATGGTGTTGTGCAAATTACCAAAGCGAATTTCATCTTCTAGCACCACCTCACAAGTACTTCCAGAAAACGCAAATTCAAAGTAAGCCCCTGGCGCATAGGTGCGCGGCACTAGCCTTGGGCCTGTATCAAAACGTCCGACTTTTCTAATTTGAAAATCTTTACCCTCAAAATATTGTAATGAAGTAG
>JBEBBE010000033.1:0-14980 GCA_041158525.1 Bacteroidota bacterium
ACGTTTGATCCTTATTGCTGGACATAAAAATGAGGAAGGTCATGGCTAAATAGAGCACCCATCGATAAATGACTTTTTGAGGAGCCTTAAAGTTTCTTTCATCGTGTCTATTCAACCAATCCATGATAAGTAACACTGGAATCCAAAGTAGTGTCATGTTCAAGATATCTGGATGACTGATGTTAAAATTTAATTTGAAAAGACCTGAGAATAGGTTTCTTGAATAGATAAAAGCATCGTGGATGTTAGGCATTCGAAAGAAAATCCAGGCTATTGCAACAAGGCAAAAGGTCAAGCTCATTTGAAAAAACTCTCCTATGGTTGGAAATGCCGTATCATTTGCTACAACAGAAGTGTAGAATTGATTTTTATTTTTTCTGAGCATAAGCGGGATGAAAAATAGGCCGTGTAAAGCACCCCAAGCGATAAAATTCCAAGATGCTCCGTGCCAAAAACCACTTACTAAAAAGATGATCATGGTGTTTCTTAATGCGATGGGCAGGCCTTCTCTTGAGCCGCCAAGTGGTATGTAAAGGTAATCTCTAAACCAACTTGATAACGAAATGTGCCAACGACGCCAAAATTCGGCAATGGAGCGAGAAAAATAGGGGAATTTAAAATTGGACAGCAATTCAAAACCAAGGAGTTTGGCGCTACCCAAAGCAATATCAGAATAGCCACTGAAATCACCGTAAATCTGAAAAGTGAAGGCAAGCGAGCCAACTAAAAGCATCATTGGACTCATGTTGGCGTAATCTGCGAAAATTGGATTGGCAATTTGTGCCAAACTATCAGCAATCACCACTTTTTTGAATAAACCCCACAAGATGAGTCTTGACCCTTCCACCCACTGCGAATAGTTAAAAGTTCTTTTTGAACTTACCTGCGGAAGTAAATGCTGTGCGCGCTCAATGGGCCCAGCCACGAGCAAGGGAAAAAAGCTCACAAAGACGGCGTAGTCAACAAATTTCGGCTGAGTAGTCTGCTGGCGCCGATAACAATCAATCACATAAGACATCCCGTGAAAAGTATAAAACGAAATGCCAATTGGAAGTATGATTTCTAAGGTGGGTAAGGAAGCACTCAAGCCAAACTTTTGAAGCAAAACATTGAACTCGGTTGCAAAAAAGTTAAAGTATTTGAAATAGCCTAAGAAACCTAAATTGAGTAGAATGCTTGATACTAAGAAAAATTTTGCGCGCTGGTCTTTGCTTTTGATGATGAGCCCGCCAAAGATGTAGTCTAGCAAGGTGCTCGCCAACAATAACAAGGTCAGTTTCCAACTCCACCAACCATAGAAAAAATAGCTAGCTATTAAAATCAGTACGTTTTGTGCTTGATGGTATTTTTTAAGCACTAGCCAATAGAGCGCAAAAACGAGCGGGAAAAACAGTAGAAAGGCAAGCGAGTTGAATAGCACGATAAAAATTGAAAGCCTAAGATAAGCGATTTTTTAATGCGACTATTTCTCTTTCCACCTCTGCAACTATTTCTTCTACTGTGTTGTGCTGGCAAAAAGTAGGGTCACCAAAATATACTTGCGCATCATAGGGTACTGGAAGGAGAGAGCCTTTGGGTAAAATTTTTCCCATTCCTTTAAGATAAACTGGGATGAATGGAATGTGCGGGAATTTTTGCAAGAGTACGCCAATTCCCTTTCTAAATGCTTGCATTTGTTCGGGTTCGCCTCTGGAGCCTTCTGGAAAGAATATTAAGGAGTGTCCTTGTTCGAGTTTTTTCATGAGGCGCTCAAGCGCTTTTCCTTGATCGGTTTCAGGTGTTTTTTCTTCTCGGCGCTGAATGAGTACGGTATTTACAAACAAATTGGATAACAGTTCAAGCCATTTTTTCTTGCCAAAATAAGTAGCTGTAGCCACAGGGTGCGTGCGCATAAGGTGACTAATAGGTAAACTCGAGAGGAGCACCATGGTGTCCACATGACTGTTGTGGTTTGCAACAATAATAAACTGTTTGACTTCTTTGAAATTAGTTTTACGCAAGGTTTTAACCCCCACGAGTCTCAGTAATAGGGGCATGAGGCCTTTGTAAATTAAAATCAGCAAGAGGCGCTGCATTAGGCGTAGTATTGCAGGTAAACGAAATAGAAGAAGAAGGGTGAGCTGATGACTAAAGAATCGATGCGGTCAAGAATGCCACCGTGGCCTTTGATAATTGTGCCTGTATCTTTGAGTCCGAAATCTCTTTTAATTGCCGAGACAATGATGTCTCCTACAAAACCTGAACAGGCAATTAGAAAGCCAGCCATTAAAGCAAGCTCTGTCGAAAATGGCGTCAGAAAACGCAAGAAATAGGCTGCAGTCATCGTGCTCAATAAACCGCCAATGAAGCCCTCCCAGGTTTTATTGGGGCTTACTTTTTCAATGATCTTGTGTCTACCGGTAAGTTTCCCCCAGGTGAATTGAAAAACGTCGTTCATTTCAGTCAGAAAAACAACATAAAGGAGCAAGCCACGACCGCCCACCTCAAAACCTTTGAGTTCAGGTAAAGAGAGCAAAAAGGCTAAATGACTAATCGAAAAAACGGTCAGCATCAGATGTGTTGGAATGACGCTCATGGAACGGGCAATATCTTGGGTGTGTCCTTTTAAGACCAAAAGGAATGGAATCCAGGTAAACATCACAACCGGTATGAAGATCAGAAACCCGGCAAACCACCCCATGTAAGCGAGGTAGTATTGAATTGGGATGGCTAAATACGCCCAAAAAATGACACTGCGGTCTTCTGAACGGGCGTTTTTACTAATGCTGGAGAGTTCTCTTAGAGCCACAAAAGACAAAAATCCAAAAGCGGCAAAGGAAATGAGTGGGTGCACCAAAGCGGCAGTTGTGAAAATACTGGCCATGACCCACCAAGATTTGGTGCGGGTCATGAGTTCATCGACCTGCGGCCCTGGTTTGATTTTTTTCCAAATCCAAAAAAGTAAGGTTGCAAAAACCAATACGCCCCCGATAACTGCGAGCATTTTTTGAATTTCATTCATGGGAAAGGCTAGCATTTTTTAAACGTTTGTAGGTACTGATAAACAGCAGTATAAATATGCTCAGGAAAATCCAAGAAAAATAATTTTGCAAGGATAATCCAAACCAGCTCAATATACACAGCAGCCCAATTACTAGCGCGCGGTCCGATTTACCCATAGGGCCATCATAACGTCGTTCACCACTAAGCGCCTGCCCCAGTAAGCCAGCAAATTCATTAATAACACCGAGTAACAAGAAGCACCAAATCCATTCGTGGTCCTTGATTTCAAAAAGTTTAACAAGTGGGTAGTACAATGCCAAATCTGACAAAATGTCCCCGAATTCATTCAAAATAGCCCCTTTTTTACTTTGCAACTGAAACTGCCTTGCCATCATCCCATCGAGCGCATTGAGCGCCATTCTGAAAAGTAAAAAGAGCGGAAGCAAAAGAAGGGCTATCTGGTTGGGGCCGTAAAAACAAAACAACCCAGTTGCAATTGATAGAATGAGGGCTAAAAGTGTTAGCCCATTTGGTGTAAACCCCAATTTTTTAAGCTGTATTAATACAGGTTGCAACAGCTGTTGGAATTTAGGCTTGAGCTGATAAACAGAAATCATGGTTTGTGTTTAATGAAAGGGTTTTCAACAGGTTGGTAGCTATCGAGCGAGGTTCCGAAATTTCCCGATTTGAAAAAATTCAAAAGTGCTTGGCCAAATACTTCCGGATGCGTATACATTTGATCATGATTCAAAGGGACATATTTGTAGTCTTGAAATGCTTGTTTAAAACAAGTTGGCTCCCAGCAATAAGGGCCCAGTTGGTCTGCCGTAGCTTTGTGCTTTCTGACAATTGCAGTAGCATAAGTTTCGAGCAGTAAACCCTTTTGAATATTTGTATCTAATAAACTGGGGTAGGGTGTTTCATGGAGGTCACGCATGATCGGGCCAAAAACAAAATAATTTGGAATTTTCAAATCGTTGATCAAGATATATGGAGCTCGTTCTTGAGGTGCGCTGCGGTCATAAACAATGCTTTTGATATTGGGATGCGCGGCTGTTTGCATCCATGCATTCACACTCCATGAACCCACTATGTAGGCAAAAACATGTACCTTTTCGTAAGCGGCCATATTGCGTTGTCTCCAGAACTTATCTAGATTTTTGACCGTTTTTTCGAGGGAAGTCCTAGAGATGTAATTAGGCACATAGACATCATAGCCTTTGTCTGAAAAATACTGTTTTAACTTCTTTAAACTGTGGTACTTTGAACCGAAGCCAGTTAGGATGAGGATGGCTTCCTTTTGAGGTATTTTGTTTTTGCGCTTGCCAAATAAGGTTTGCGGCACGGCATTAGGTTCTGCAAACAAATAGGCATCCAGATTGCCGTATACCACTTGCATTTGTTGTGTTTGAAAAGCTGTTAGGTGATGCGCATACAAGTCTTCAATGAGTTCATTGGGTGTGCTGATCATGAAAGCCAAACCTGGGTTCAATTTGGAAGCCCTGAGTGTTTTTTTGACGGCATCAGAACAATTATTGATAAAAAGACTCCAGGGTTTTTCAATGTTCCAGTGATCTGAAAGTGCTTCGAGTTTTTCAAGAGACGGAGCACTAGAGGCGATTTTCAATACCAAACTCGGTGTTTTGGATTGATGCTTTAAGATATTCTTGTCGTATTGAAAAGCTTGATCGAAATTTATGTTAACGACTTTAACACCTCCACCATCTGCCTTGCGGTATTTGGTGTAATAGGTGAGGTGTAAGCTGTCTGGTCCAAAAGCCATGCTAATATGCCCAGCACCTGACTGTGTTTGCTCACTTGTGTAGACAAAAAGGTACAGCGAGAAATTTAAATTTTCAAGGGCAAATGCACGTGTAAAAGTCAAGCATAGCAGGAAAAGAAAGGTGGTCAACTTCAATTGCATGGAACAAAATACGAAAGTTTTATTGAAATGCTCAAATCGAATTCAGCAATGTAGGTGTTTAAAGTTGCGAAAAATGCAAGTTCAAAAAAGAGCAGGATCAAAAGTAGTAGAAAATAAAAAAGCCCAGTGAAGACTGGGCTTTGAGTAGCGAGACCGAGAGTTGAACTCGGGACCTTAGGGTTATGAATCCTACGCTCTAACCAACTGAGCTATCTCGCCATATGCGGGTGCAAATATAAACAGAATTTTAATTTTCTGTATCAAATACCTGCAGTTATTGCAATTTTTTCAGCTCTTGCTGAATGAGTTTGGCCAATTCTTGGAGTCTGGTCGAAGAGAAGTCAAACGGCACACCTGCGCTTGCATAGATTTCAGGTAGCGTTTTAGTATAGCCCAAGGCAAGCGCCTTTTTGTAAGCTGCAATTGCCTTCGGGTAATCTTCTAGGCTGTTTTTCCAAACACCCAAAGCGCCAAGCTGAGCGATGCCATATTCAATATAATAGAACGGTACTTCAAATAAATGCAGCTGTTTTTGCCAAGCACTTGCTACTTGGTCTTCATAGCCAGTCCAGTCGGTGAGGCCTGTTCCGAAATCTTTAGATAAGCCCAACCAATATTGCGCTCTTTCTTCGTTGGTATGCGTTGGGTTTTCGTAGATCCAATGTTGAAACGCGTCAATTTGCGCAATCCAAGGAAGTACTTTGAGTGTGCCTTCTAATTGTTCGCGCATGGCGCGTTTGTGCTCTGTTTCATTTGGATAAAATTCAGACCACTGCGGCATACTGAGCAATTCCATCGACATTGAGGCCAATTCGGCAACTTCTGACGGAAGGTTTTTAAATGCAGTCAAAGATAAATCTCGGCTCAAGAAAGAATGAATCGCATGACCACCCTCGTGGACCATCGTTTCGAGGTCGCGTTGAGCGCCAACGGCATTCATGAAAATAAACGGAACGCCAATTTCATAAAGGGGGTAATTGTAGCCCCCAGGTGCTTTTCCTGTTTTGGAGTCGAGGTCAAGGTGTCCGAGCTCGTCCATTTTTTGTAAGCAAGCACCAAAATACGGATCAATTTTGTTGAAGAGCGTGATGGTTCCGGCTAACATTTGTTGGCCGTTTTCAAAAGGTTTCAAGGCAGGCTTTCCTTCGGGGTCTACGTCGAGGTCCCAGGGTTTGAATTGTGTTTTGCCTAATTGGTCTAGTTTGGCTTGCTGTATTTGCTTAACGAGCGGAACAATGTGCTCCTTGATGGCTTCATGAAAAGCAAAGCAATCTGCTTTGGTGTAGTCAAAACGACCCATCTCTACAAACTTGTAGTCGCGGTAATTTTCAAAACCAGCATTCTTTGCCAGTTGTGTTCTTTTTTCAATGAGGGAGCTGTAAAGCGCATCTAATTTTTCGCGGTCTTGGCGGCGGCGCGCCACTATTTTTTCGAAAATAGTTTGGCGCAGACTTTCATTTTGATCCTTGAGCAGCAAAGCCGCTTGTTGCATGGTGAGCTCTTTACCCTCGTGTTCAATGGTTTGGGCGGCGCTAATGGCACCAAATTGCTGTGCCTCTTCATTTAAAGCAGCTTCAATACTGATGTTTTCTTCTCTGAAAAGTGCAAGCGCACTGCGTACTGCCCTGAAATAAATTTGATGTGCAGTGTCTTGTCTTTCTGCGAGATAGGGTAGTGCCACTAATTTTTTGTTGAGTTGATCTTCAAGCGGTGCTAATTCAGGTTGAATTTGACTCACAAAAAGGTTATAGCGTTCGCGGAGCTGTTCATCTTGGGTATTGATGCTCATGCGGATATAACGCCACGCTAAATCTTCTTCAAGTACTGCATCGAGTTCAGAGCGATCCTTCAACCACTTATCAAAGTCTGCTAAAGAAGAAATTTGACGCTCGAGTAGGTCCTGAAAATAAGGCTCGATTACCTGGAAATCAGTGATGGCCAAGTTTTCTGGAAGAAATTGGCGCGCTTGTTTTTCAATATTCATGTTATTTTCCTCTAGAAGAACCTGTTTTTACAGCTGTAGGTTTTTTAGGGGCAGCTGGTTTGGCTGCTTTTGGGCTGGCACTTGCTGCTGGTGCTTTCTTTTTTGGTGCGTCTGCCTTTGGTGCTTTTACTTCTTTAGCTGCTTCAGCTGTTTCTTCAGCTTTTGCCGCTTCAAAAGATCCGGCTTTGATCAGTAGGTTATACCACTGAAATAATTTGCGAACATCAGACGGATACACACGGTCTTGATCCCAATTTGGTAAGAACTGTGCCATAGCCGCTTCAAGTTCTTTCATGTCGGCTTTGTGAGAAGGCCCTTCAGTTGGGTAAAGTGCCAACATTTTTTCAAAAATGTCTGTCAATTTCACATCTTCCTCGTAGGTAAAGACACTGATGTCATCAAGGGTAGAAATACGTTCTGTCGCATAGGCTGGGAAACGTTTTTTGTCGATCATAGATTCTACGATAACGCTGTTTTTTCCTTGAGCGATAACTTTGAAGAGACCTGGTCTTCCTGAAATGGCGATGATTCCGTTGAGTTGCATAGTTGATTTTCTGATTTAAAAGTTTCCAAAAATAGAAAAATAACGTTTACCAAACGCTGAGGTGTTCTAATTTAGGATGAGCTGTTGCCTGGCAAGAATGGCTCCGTTCGTAAGTAATTGGATATAATAACATCCTTGCGGATAATTTAAGGTCTCACTTTTATAAAATTCGGTATTGAAGTTTGCAGATCTGTACAGCAATTTTCCGTCAAGGGTAAGCAGCTCAAAGTACCGTTCTTGTTGATTCGGATTTGGGTAATATAAATTCAGAGCAGCCGCACTCGGATTCGGATAAACAAAAAGACCTTTTTCTGCGCAAGTCGGAATTACGTTTGGTGCTGGAAAACGAATTTTCCAAAGCACGCCATTGTTTTCAATGATATAGATGCTGTTGCCTACTTGTTCGGCATCTACAGGAAGGTAAAAACCAGTAACTAAATTGCTTGTTTGAATGGCGTAATCATTATTCAAGCTATCAAAATACAAGTTCATCATGACCAATTCTCTGGAAGGATCCACAAAAGGGCAGGGCGAACCCCAAGGTGAAATAGGGCTAAAACCCGTGCTGTCGCCACCGGGCATAAAACTCATGACAAACCCTTTGCCACTGTAAACTGAACCGAGTGCTTTGTTTTTATCAATGACCAAGCCTAATGGAGAGCGATGCGGCGTAAACGTTTTGACTGGTGTGCCGCTCTCACTGCTTTTTTCAATCTTGCCAGTGGTCTCATTTTTATAATAGTCAGCGGCAGCTCCATAGTTGCTGAGTGGTTCTGTAAATTGTAGACCGCTTGGAATCTGCGGAAAGTTTGGGTCGGCATTGAAATGCCCCTCTAGATAAGCTGAGTTTTGCGGATTAATGAGCGGATCTTGTGCAGCGTTGTAGTTCGGGTTAGTCAAAGGGTTTAAATTGCCGCCAATGCGCCAAGGGAAACCGTAATGGTGTCCTTCCTGAATCCAGTTGAGCTCTTCGGGGTCATCGCGTTCGCCTGCGTTGTCGATGGCGAATAAATGACCTTGGGCATTCCAGGCCATATCGTAAGCGTTGCGCGTTCCCATTGCAAAAACATAACCGCAGGTATCGAGAAATGTAGAATCGTTGTATAAGTAAATATTTTCAGCCGAAACTGGAATGCGAAAAATCTTACTGGTTAGGGCTTGCTCGCGTAGGCCGGGAAAAGCACCGTTGTTAGTCTGAACTTCACCAAACGAGGTCCGAGAACCACTAGAGAAGTATAAAAATTGCTGTTGTGGATCAATATTGAGCCCTGTAAAACCGTGGTCGCCGCTGGGGCCTGAAGTAGGGTAGGCTTCTGTGCTCAAAACTGTGCTCCAAATTCTTGTGCCGTCTGGTTGTAAGATTCCTTTCATGATCAGGCCAATACCGGTTGTTGAATACCAAATATTACCAGAAAGAAAAAGGGTGCTGTCCATAAAGCACATACCTTGTAAGCGGGTGAGGCTGTGGTCTTGGTTCGTAAAACGCAAAGAATCGGTTTGAGCCGCTTCAAACACTTCGTAAATGTTGCCATTCGAGCCACAATAGAACAAGTGTTTGGAAATCGGGTCTAGTGCTAATTTGGAGGCCCAAGGTTTTGCAAGCAAGATTGAATCAACAGAAATATCGTTGGTGAGGGCCTGAACGCGTTGTGCGCTTGCCAACTCATAAAGCATAAATTGGATGAAAATCGTTAGGATGATGTGTAATTTCATAGTTTTAAATTACTCAATATTTCAACAAGTATACACATAAAGACAAGCAGATTAGGGCTTTAAATTTTCACTTTTTGAAATTACCATTATTTCTGAAATTGGGCTTCGGATCTGCCTGAACTTCATCGCCTTTTATGATTTTTTAACACTACAAATCAACTTATTAACAATAAATCCCTATAATCTATGTACCTTTGCACCTAATTTTAAAAAGAATACATGACATTTGAAGAACTGGGATTGAGGCGAGAGGTGCTGAAGTCGTTGACAGAATTGGGTTTTGAAGCACCGACCCCCATCCAGGAACAAGCAATTCCCTACCTATTAGGAGAAGATTGCGATTTTGTCGGTCTGGCGCAGACCGGTACAGGAAAAACGGCCGCATTCGGTTTGCCGTTAATTAATAACATTGATAACGCAGCACGCCTGCCACAAGGGGTCATTATTTGCCCTACCCGCGAGCTCTGCCTTCAGATTACCAAAGACTTAAATGTTTTTGCCAAGTATCTCGACGGCAATATCACAGCAGTGTACGGCGGAACCGATATCCGTACGCAAATTTCCAACGTAAAGAAAGGAACATCTATAGTTGTGGCAACACCAGGTCGTTTGGTCGACCTCATCAACCGCAAGGTGGTGCAGTTGGGGCAAGTTAAATACGTCATCCTCGATGAGGCCGATGAAATGCTCAATATGGGCTTCAAGGAAGACATCGACATGATCCTTGATCAAACCCCAATTGATAAAAATGTTTGGTTGTTTTCAGCAACCATGCCAAATGAAGTAGCGCGTATTGCACGTACCTACATGACCGATCCTTTAGAAGTTTCTATTGGTCACAAAAATCAAAGTAACGAGAACATTGAGCACATTTACTTTAGTGTCAAGGAACGCGATCGTTATGATGCCGTCAAACGCCTCATCGATTTCAATCCTACTATTTATGGTCTCATTTTCTGTAGAACAAAGAATGAAACAGCCACTGTTGCTATGAAATTGGCCCGCGATGGTTACAACGCAGAACCCCTGCACGGTGACCTCACGCAAGCCATGCGCGACCGCGTAATGGATCGTTTCCGTTCGAAAGAACTTCAGATCTTGGTAGCCACCGACGTTGCTGCTCGAGGCCTCGATATCAATAACATTACCCATGTCATCAACTACAACTTACCAGATGACATCGAGAACTACACCCACCGAAGCGGCCGTACGGCTCGTGCCGGTAAAAAGGGTCAGTCTTTGGTACTTATCAACACGCGTGAATTTGTCAAGATCAAAGCGATCGAAAGACAAATGCGTACCACCTTTACACAAGGTCAAATCCCGAATCCGGCCGAAATCTGTGAGATCCAGCTTAAAAAACTCATTGACAACACCATTGCCACTGAAGTAAAAGAAGCCGATATCGCTCCTTTCATGGATCAAATCTTAGATTCTTTCAAAGATCTATCTAAAGAAGAAGTCATCAAAAGATTCGTTTCTGCTGAATTCAACCGCTTTATCGAATACTATGAGCGTGCCGGAGATTTAAATGCCTCAGCAAGCAAAGAAGACCGTGATCGCTCAGATCGCGAACGCCCTGACCGCGGTAGCCGCGCTCGTGAAGAGGGTAAAACGCGTTTCTTTGTCAATTTGGGTCGTCGTGATGGCTTGAACCCCGGTGCTATGGTGCGCATCATTTGCGATGCCACAGGCCTCAATTCAAAAGCGCTTGGTCGCATCGATATCATGACCTCCTTCTCGTTTATCGAGGCCGATGATGAGCACACGCAAAAAATCCTCAAGTTGGTCGATGGGACCGAATTTGAAGGCCACAAAGTTTCCATTGAAGTAACTGCTCCTGGTCAAGGTGGCGGTGGCAGTGGTCGCGATCGTGGTGGTGACCGCAAATTCTCTAAAGGTCCTGGTTCTAAAAGAGGCCCAGGTTCTTTTGGTGGCAGCAGAAAACCAGCCTTCGAGAAAAAAGGTGGATTTGACAAAAAACGCGCTGGCGGTTCTGATCGCGGATCAGATCGCGGCTTTGGTTCAAAAAGAAGTAAATATTAAAAATAGCATACAAGCTCCTTATGGAAATTAGAAATATCGCCATTATCGCACACGTCGACCACGGAAAAACTACGCTCGTCGATAAAATGATTGAAGCTGGACAGGTAGTCAACGAACGCGACCGCATGACCGGAGAACTCATCATGGACAACAATGACCTTGAAAGAGAAAGAGGAATCACTATTGTATCAAAAAACGTATCTGTAACCTATAAAGGCACCAAGATTAACATCATTGACACACCGGGTCACGCCGACTTCGGTGGAGAAGTAGAACGCGTCTTGAACATGGCCGATGGTGTTTGTTTATTAGTAGATGCTTTTGAAGGGCCAATGCCGCAAACGCGTTTTGTACTTGGTAAGGCTTTGTCAATGGGTATCAAACCGTTGTTAGTGATCAATAAGGTGGACAAAGAAAACTGTACACCAGAAGAAGTTCACGAAAAAGTTTTCGACCTCATGTTTGAGCTCGACGCCAACGAAGAACAACTTGATTTCCCTACCATTTACGGTTCTGCTAAAAATGGTTGGATGTCTACAGATTGGAAACAACCTACAGACAGCATCACGCCTTTACTTGATCAAATTCTCGAGTATTTTCCTCCGCGCAAAATTGAAGACGGAAATACACAAATGCTCATTACTTCCCTTGACTTTTCGTCATATGTAGGTCGTATTGCAATTGGACGTTTGTCAAGAGGGGTCTTGAAAGAAAATCAACCGATCATTTTATCTAAATCAGATGGTCGTCAGGAAAAGCACCGCATCAAAGAAGTTTTTGTATTTGAAGGTATTGAGCGCGCCAAAGTAACAGAAGTTCAGGCGGGTGACCTCTGTGCTGTTACCGGTATTGAAGGTTTTGAAATTGGTGATTCTATCTGTGACGCCGAAAATCCAGAACCGCTTCCTACCATTAAAATGGATGAGCCTACCATGAGTATGCTCTTCTCTATCAATGATTCTCCTTTCTTCGGTAAAGAAGGTAAGTTCGTGACTTCACGTCATATCGCGGATCGCTTAACCAAAGAACTCGAGAAAAACTTGGCTTTGCGTGTTCATGACACCGACAAAGCTGATAAATGGATGGTATTTGGCCGTGGTGTCTTGCACTTATCGGTCCTCATTGAAACCATGCGTCGTGAAGGCTATGAACTACAAGTAGGGCAGCCACAGGTTATCATCAAAGAAATCGATGGTGTTAAATGTGAGCCAATTGAAGAACTCACAATTGACCTTCCTGAAGAGCATAGTGGAACTGCTGTAGAGGCCGTTACGCGTCGTCGTGGAGAAATGACCAACATGGTGCCGAAAGGTGAGCGCATGATCGTCACTTTCCAAATTCCATCGCGCGGTATCATCGGTCTTAGAAACTACTTGTTAACGCAAACAGCAGGTGAGGCCATCATGAACCACCGTTTCTTAGAATATCAGCCTTACAAAGGTGAAATTCCAGGTCGTCAAAATGGTTCTTTGATTTCCCTAGAACAAGGTACTTCCATTCCTTTCTCTTTGAACAACCTTCAAGAGCGTGGTAAGTTCTTTATTGCTCCTAATGAAGATATCTATGAAGGTCAAGTTATCGGTGAAAACTCAAGAGCAGGTGACCTTTGTGTAAATGTCACAAAAACCAAGAAACTCACAAACATGCGTGCTTCTGGTTCTGACGACAAAGTGCGTTTGGCTCCACCTAAGGTATTTAGTCTTGAAGAGTGTCTAGAATACATTCAATCCGACGAATACGTCGAAGTAACACCTAAAAATTTGCGCATTCGTAAAATCCTTTTGAAGGAAACAGATCGCAAACGTTCAGGTAAAGCGTAATATTTTTGCCATTTTTGCGTTCGCATAACGATGAAAAAGGCATTTATACTATTTAGCATCATGAGTTCGCTTTTGGTTTTTGGCCAGAAGCGAACTTTTTTTTCTAGGTCAGAGCTTGGTTTCACCGTAGGTCAGAGCTATTATCTCGGTGACCTCAATCCGTATCAGCAGTTCAAGCAAGCAAATCTTGCAGGTGGCCTCATTTATCGTTATAATTTCAATACAAGGCTCAATTTCAGAGCCAATTACCTTTACGGGAAGGTTGCTGCCGCAGACTCACTTTCTCCTTATCCGCTTTTAGTAAATCGCAATTTAAGTTTTGAATCCAATTTACACGAAGTTGCAGCGGGGCTAGAATTCCATTTTACGCCTTTTCAGTTTGGCAGCAGTAGGTATCCGGCAACCGCATATTTTATTGCACAAGTGGGTGTTTTTCACATGAACCCCATGACCATGTATAACGGTGAGCTTATCGCCTTGCAAACGATGGCCACAGAAGGTCAAGGAACCAGTATCGGAACACGCAAGCCATATTCGTTGTATCAGCTGTGTGTGCCATTAGGTATGGGCTTGAAATTCAGTCTTGGTAAAATGGCCACCCTGAATTTAGACATGGCCATTCGCAAAACCTTCACCGATTATCTCGACGACGTTGGCTCCGATTTTTATGTGGATCCGCAGGTGCTTGATGATGAGGTCTCGACAACAGCCGCAGCACTCTCAAATCGCAGCCTAGATGGGAATCCTTTTGGTAAGCGCGGCACAAGCAGTACCAAAGATTGGTATGTTTACACAGGTGCAACACTCACTTTTCGCTTAGGAAAAGGTGGCGGTTGTTTTTATTAATTCATTCATTACAGAGCCATGAAATTTAGCCTCTTATTTGTTTCGATTTTAGTCCTTTTTTCTTCTTGTCAATCAGAGGTTTGTAAATGTGCAGACCAATGGTATGAAATGACCGAAGCACTTAAAAAGGCCGATGAGCAAAAACAAGACATCGAACCCATCTTGAAAAAGTATGAGACGGGTATTGAAAAATGTCGAGACATGGATGCTAAAATGTCCCCACAAGAAAAGGAAGAAATGATTGCAGAATTAAAGACTTGTAGCTCCTATAAAAAACTAGGTGGGGTTCCGCAATAAAGAGCGGCATTAAGTTTACACTTCTCCTAGCCTCAAACAAGCCTTAAAAACTTCTTGATACGCGGCCCAGTGCTGGTAACCTGAAATGGTTTCATTGTGCCAAAGAAAACTAAAAGTTCCGCCAAAGTGCTGAACTTGGGCGTGCAAAAATTCAATTTCTTTCATGGCTTCTTGTGGGCTCAGGTTCAAATACTCTAATAGGGTACCATCCATGTATGCAAACGGATGAATATGCAAGGCTGTTTTTTCATTTTTACTGAGGTCAAACCAACGAAAACTTCGGGCTGTCCCTGCTCTAAATCCGGTGGTTTCTGCATACCCCATGGTGTAGTCATGTGTGATGCCATTTTGTAATAGCATTTGGTAGGTTTGAGGCACCTTTAGCAATAAAAAGTGTTGTCGGTTGCTATTAGGTTGATAACCTGTAATTGCAGTCAACCGAGCGCATTCTATTTGTAATTGTTGACCACTGTTTTGTGTTTGCGAGCTGGCATGAATGCCAATTTCAGCAAACTTGGCAATTTGTTTGATTTTGTCTTGCTGCGCTAAATTTAGGTGCGAAAGATTCTTGTCGAGTTTGCTATAGTTGCCCAGTAGCCAAAAAACTTTGGTCTCAGAAAAATGCTGTGCGATTTGTTCAATCCAATCAAAGGTGTCGTAAGGATCGTGTTTAAGGCCCTTACGGACCTGTTGTCGGTCTTGTCTTCTGCTTTTTCTGCGATACACTAAGTCTTTGAGGTCAGCGAGCTGGCTTCTGAGTTTATTTTTGTGTGCGTAGGCAAAAGTATTATCGATGTCAAAGGTTGGCTGAAAAGTATAACGCA
>JBEBBE010000034.1:0-3920 GCA_041158525.1 Bacteroidota bacterium
CGTAGAATCATCAAAGACATAATAGGCATTGGCTTCTGGGCTATAACAACTCAATACCTCATTGGAGAGTACAAGTTGCTTTTGACTTTTGGGTAGCAACAGTTCTTTTTGCGCAACAAGCCGGCCTGAGGCAAAGATGATTCCGAGAAAAATGAAAAGAACGCGTTGCAAAAACTGAGTTTGCTGAGGGTGCATTAAAATTGGATTTCGATGTGGTCTTTTTGGATGAACACTTGTTTGGCGGCTTTATCGATGCGGACCATCATGCCGTTTACTTTGATTTGAAGGTCAGTGGCTTTGGCACTTGTTTTTTGGCTTGGTGCCGGAACTTGTAACTCAGACGCAGGCGTTGCTTTAGCTTCGGCTTTTGCTGCTAACTTAGCTTGGGCCTTGCTTTTCTTGGCAAACAAACCATTCTTTTTGAGCTTGGCACGGTGATACTGTACCGTTGGCACAGAAATGCTAAACTTTTCGGCAATTTGGGCAGAGGTGGCCCCGTCATAAAGGAGCGTGGCCATTTCCGCAATGTTTTGTTTGGTGAGTTTCATGTTGTTAGTTTAAGTACTTATTCAATAAGAATGAAGTAGAAGCGTCGTGGGCTGCTACTTGTTTGCTTTCAATTTCATTGAGAATAGTGGTAGCCAATTGCTTACCGAGCTCTACACCCCATTGATCATAAGAAAAGATATTCCAGATAATGCCCTGCACAAACAGTTTGTGCTCATAGAGTGCAATGAGTGCACCTAAGCTGGCTGGCGTCAGTTTCTCGATGAGGAGTGTATTGGTAGGCTTGTTGCCACTAAACACCTTGAAAGGTAATAAAAATTCGGTAAATTCTTGATTAACACCCTGTTTATCAAACTCTTGCTGAACCTGAGCTTCGGTTTTACCCATCAAAAGTGCTTCGGTTTGGGCAAAGAAATTCGACATTAATTTATCGTGGTGATCTTGGTGTTGGTGCAAAGATTGCTTGAAACCAATGAAGTCTGTCGGGATCAGTTTGGTACCCTGATGAATGAGCTGAAAAAAGGCATGCTGAGAGTTGGTTCCTGGCTCTCCCCAAATGATGGTTCCGGTTTGGTAGCCCACTGGCTTGCCATCGCGGCCAATGCTCTTGCCATTACTTTCCATGATGCCCTGCTGCAGGTAAGGCGCTAATTTTTGCAAATATTGGGTGTACGGAATCAGGGCTTCAGTCTCAGCCCCATAAAAGTTGTTGTACCAAACACTCAATAGCGCCATAATAACTGGCATGTTTTGCTCAAAAGGCGTGTTTTTGAAATGCGCATCCATTTGCTGGGCACCTTTCAAGAGCTGCTCAAAATTGTTGGGGCCAACCGCTAAACTAATAGACAAGCCAACAGCACTCCATAAAGAGAAGCGCCCCCCTACCCAATCCCACATCGGGAAGATATTTTCTGGCGCAATGCCAAATTCTTGAACTTTCTGTAGGTTAGTTGACACCGCCACAAAATGCTTAGCGACATCTGCTTGCGTTGCTGCTTTCAAAAACCAAGCGCGAATGGTTTGCGCGTTGCTGAGTGTTTCTTGCGTCGTAAAGGTCTTAGAAACAATGACAAAAAGCGTAGTTTCTGGGTTCAGGTTTTTAATGACCTCCTGCACATGATCGCCGTCTACGTTAGACACAAAATGCAGCTTCAAATGATTCTTGTAAAAAGCCAATGCGTCGTCGAGCATGGCTGGCCCGAGGTCTGAACCTCCAATACCAATATTCACGACATCAGTAAAGGCCTTGCCTGTAAAACCCTTGCGCTCACCGGCAATCACGCCCTCACAAAAACCTTTTATTTTTTGCTTCACCGCCTGAATCTCGGTCATTACATCTTGGCCATCTACCAAAATTTCTTGACCTGAATTGGCACGTAGCGCGGTATGCAGCACCGCACGCTGTTCAGTTTGGTTAATGAGGTCTCCGGCAAAATAATTCTCAATGGCATCCTTGAGCTGCACCTCAGTAGCCAACTCTTGCAACAACTGCATGGTTTCTGCCGTAATGCGGTTCTTCGAAAAGTCCAATAAGAAATCTTGCCATTCTATATGAAACTGCGCTGCCCTATTGGCATCCGCAGCAAATAAATCTTGCATTTTGAGCCCCTTCACTTGTGCAAAGTGAGCCTCTAATTTTTGCCAAGCGGCAGTTTGTGTGGGGTTGATGGAGTTTAGGGGCATTGTTTAAAGTGTTTGTCTCATTTGGTCTAAAGCATATGCTTTATACTGAACTTCGAAGTTGCTGAAATTTGCTAACAAATTACTTGCCTTTTGCTTCAATTGTTCTAGCTGGATTTTATCTGAATTTCTTTTGACTTCTGCAATTAATAGGCTTTTATTGAGTTGGTCAATGGCAACAATATCAATTTCGTTGGTATTTTGCTTTTCCCAATAAGTACCTATTTGATTAAACCTTTGTAACGATTTAAGTCTATCGATAAAAAAGCCTTCAAGTGTCTTTCCACTAAAAGTAGCGTAATCTCTTTCCACGACACTGCGAATGTATCCTAAATTACCTGCTTCAATTGCACTGCGATTTTTATAAATAAAGCGGAACCAAAAACGTAAAAAATGATCGTTGATTTCATACTTAAGAGACCTACTGGTTGGCTTCGCTAAAATTGGTCTTACTTTTTTAATCAGTCCAAATTCTTGTTCGAGTCGATCCAAAAAACCACCAATCTGCATTTCCATAATGGACTCCATCTCGACTCTTGAAGTCTTTCCACTGGCAATTAAGGACAAGATTGAAAAATAATTTCCGTATTCCTTTCCAAACTCATCGATGAGCACATTCTTGCCTTCCTCTAAAAACAATGAATTTTCAGAAAGCATTAGGTCCAACATAGCTTCTTTTGTGAAGGCATGTTGCTCTATAAGGAGTTCTACATACTTGGCAACTCCTCCACTAAACGCATATAGAGCCAGGAGGTCTTCATTGCTAAATTGAGGTGAGTAGTCTGACAATATCTCTTCTAAGGTAGCTACATCAAAAGCCTTCAGATGTAAGCGTTGATTGGCTCGTCCAAAAAGTGGCTCCTTCGCATTTTCAAAGATACGTGTCATGAGCGCGTAAACTGAACCACAGCATATCCAATTCAACTTACTTGATTTTTGATGGAGGTCCCAGATGGCTTGTAACTCAGAAAATACGGAAGGATTGACCGTCTGAAACTCCTGAAACTCATCAATAATAAGCGTAAAACTTTTAGAACGCGAACGGTCCATTAACCAAGCGAATAGGGTTTTAAACTGTTTAAATTCGCCATAAACTGGCTCGCCCCATTTCTGCTCGATTTGTTCAATAAACTCAGCACACAATAAAGCCTCATTTTTTTTAGCAACAAAAAAATAAAGGGTAGCTGGATCATCATAGGCTTTGAGGAGCAAGCTTGTTTTTCCAATTCTTCTTCGTCCAACAACAAAAGTAAGTTGCGCGCCTTCTTTGGCACGTTGCCCAATTTTTTCTAATTGCGCCAACTCTGTTTGTCTGTTGTAAAACTTCATGAGTTTAATGTTTTATCGCAATTTTCATTACTGTAATGCAGGTTGCGATAGCAAAGATGTTCTAAATTTTCGATTTTGCCAAACCAACGGGCTTTTTATAAAGGTATTTTTTGAGGTTTCTATCTCCCAAAATCATCCTGGACTCTCACAATATCATCCTCATCAGACGGATGATTGACATCAGTATGCTGCCAAATTTCAGCAATCACACCCTGCACATCAAGGCCCACCAACCTGTGGCGCTCACCTTGTGCCAAAGTAATGACATCGCCCTCATTGTGCACCACTAACTCACCTTCATGGTCATCGTCAGAGCGCACTACCCCAACCTTACCACTCACTACCTTCCAAATCTCTGCCCTGCGGTTATGATACTGCCAAGACAAACGCTTCTCCGGCGCCAC
>JBEBBE010000035.1:0-12638 GCA_041158525.1 Bacteroidota bacterium
TCAAGGTAGATATCAACCCTTATGATGAATCGGTACGCGCATTTGAAAATTACCTGAGTCGTTACCCTGAGTCAAAGCGCAAAAGAGATGTGTATCAGTACCTTGTCAATGTTTACACCAACACTTCAAATTTTGCAAAAGCCCTGGAGTCCATTGATAAATTGGCGTCAAAGGATGCGCAACTCAAAAAAGTCTACCAAACCGTGGCCTTTAATTATGGGGTCGAGCTCTTCCAAAAAGGGCAAATGCAAGATGCCTATGAGGCTTTCAAAAAAGTAAGCACGTATCCAATGGATCCGCAGATGGTGGCGCTATCGCGTTATTGGATGGCCGATATTCTTTATCGCAAAAATGATTTAAGTGCGGCAATTAATACCTACCGCGATTTTATTAATTCACCGGCCTCTAATTCCTTGCCTGAAAAAGTAGACGCTTATTACAACATCGGTTATGCTTATTTAGATCAAGGTAAAAGAGATGAAGCGATTCAGTCATTTAGAACCTATTTACAACTGAATCCGGACAAAGCTAATAAGGTAGTAGATGCCACTTTCCGTGTGGCTGATGCCTATTATGTGAACAAGCAGAATTTGCAGGCTATTCAATATTATCAACAGGCTTATAACCTCAATTCTCCTTTGAATGACAAGGCGCTCTTTTATTTAGCAAAAGCCCAAGGTTTCAATGGCCAACTGCCAGATAAAGCCTTAACGCTTACTAAATTGCTCAAAGAAGCTCCCGCTTCAAAATACCGCATGAATGCCCAATATGAATTGGCGAGAACTTATTTCTCACAATTGAATTACGATCAGGCACTCAGTACGTATCAGACTTTTCTATCTGAGTTTCCGAAGTCACCGTATACGCTTGACGTTAAGTTAGATGTGGCAGATATCTATTACAAAAAATGGGATTACACGAAGTCAGAAGCGGCTTACCTCGAGATTTTAAGTACTTATGAGCAGCAGCGCGAAATCTGTAAAAAAGTAGTCATGAACCTGATTGATGTCTACAATGCACAGAAGAAACCTGATTTAGCGTCAGAGGTCATTGATAAATATCCGTGTGCCAATATTTCTACTGAAGAGAAAGAAAATATTTTCTACTCGCCGGCATTGGCTGCCTATGAAGACACCAACTATAGAGAAGCTGTTGAGAAATTCGAAGTCTACATGACCAAATTCCCGAATGGCCGTTATGTCAACGAGACTTATTTCTATCTAGGAAATAGCTTGCTCAGAACCAAAGATTCTGTGGCTGCCATCCAACAATTTGAAAAGTATTTAGCCACCAACCTGACTACTTATGCTGAATATGCAGCTGCCAAAACAGCCGCTTATCATTACATCCGAAAAGATTACACAAAAGCATTGCAGTATTACCAAAAATTGGAAACAGTTGCTGCGAAGCCAACAAGTACTTTTGATGCCAAACTTGGCATTATGCGTTGTGCGTTTTTGGGTTCCAACTATGAGTTAGCGCGTTCCAATGCTGACTTCGTGTTAGAAAATGCTGCCGTAACGCCAGTGCTTAGGGTAGAGGCAGAATACGCAAAAGGCTTGGCAAATTACCACCTCAAACAATATGAATTAGCAAAGACCTCACTAGAATGGTTGGTTAAAAACACGACCACCGCAATGGGTTCTGAAGCCAAATATTTATTGGCCGACATCTATTTCAGTCAGAAAATGTATGACGAAGCAGAGACAGAGATCAAAGCACTTTTAAAAATGAAGCCGAGCTACAATTATTGGGTAGCCAAAGGGCTTTTATTACAAACGCGCGTGCATATTGCGCACGAGGATCTATTCCAAGCAGAGCAAACATTGAAGTCTGTGCTTGATTTTTATCCGGATCAACAAGACGGCGTTTTGTCTGAAGCGTCTGACCTCTGGGATGAACTCATGCAATTGAAGAATCCGCCTGCTTCTGAAGAGAAGCAACCTGAAATGAAAATCGAAATCAACGAAGAATAAAACATGAAGTTATTCACCACCACCTTATTTTGTATTGGTCTGATCCTTACGTCTTTTGCTCAAGAGGATTTAGTTGGCTATACAACAACCAATCAGCAAGTAGAGCCCGCCTCGCGTATTTTAGAATTCCCTAAAATCATAGACTCTGTGAAGGCAAGCCCTGTCAAAGATTATCCTTTGTTGTTTTTCCAGGCCGAAACCAAAATTTTGCTAGATACGATTGAAGCGGCAACCGTTGAAACGACTGAGAAACTCGATAAACTCTATCCTTTTTATGTGAAGGCCGGAATTGGCTCGGTCATTATGCCTTTGGGTGAAATTCGTTTTGGTTCTGATCAGTCTCGAAACTTGCATTATGGTGCAAATATTACGCACCTCAGTTCTTTTGGCGACATCAAAGATCGCAATAAAGTGCTTTATGCGCCTGCCCAATATGACCGCAGTGCAGCACATTTATACGGGCGTTACAACGAGCGCAATTATCAGATCAAAGCTGACGGTTATTATCAGAATAATGGTTTTCATTACTACGGAATTCCTTTAGATTCTTCCACTACAATTACAGCAGATTCTATTGCGCAAAGATTTCAACTCAGTAAGGGAACTGCTGAATATATTTGGCTCAGAGGTGATTCTGCTCGTTTGAATTTGTCTTTTCAAGGGGCGTATCAAAATTTCCTGACCCGACCACTAGATTCAACAAAGGTTTTTCGCAGCAAAGAGAACAATGTGCAGTTCAAAACAAGAGCTTGGTATAATTACAAATATGAATATTTCTATGCTGATTTAGGCTTGCGCTATAACAACTATAGAAGAGGATTTGTAGATACTATCGTTGCCCCAGGAGACACTGGTTTTGTAAAGAACAATACCATCATCGATTTTAGACCAGGTGTTTGGACACAAGCACTCAATGACCGCTTAAAAGTTGAATTAGGTGTCACCATTACCGGCGATGTTCATGAGAGCGGAACCGATTTTTATGTGTACCCAAATGCAGAGTTTAAGTACAGCTTATTCAATAATATCTTTATTCCTTACATTGGTCTAAAGGGCGGTCTGAAGCAAAATACACTGCAAGGCCTAACGAGCGTGAATCCGTTCATCAGAACCAATGTAGAATTGCGCAACGAGCATAACCCTTATGATATTTACGGCGGTTTCAAAGGAACATTGAGCCAACAATTGAGTTTCAATCTTGGGGTGCATTTTATGCACATTGAGAACAAAGCGTTCTTTGTTACGGACACCAACTTTATTTATGACAACTACCTCACTGTCATCTATGATACGCTTTCACAAACCACTTTTGAAGGATCGGTAAGTTATCAAAATGGAGAAAAGTTAAAGATTGATGTGTTGGGTCGTTACAACATGTACTTGTTATACCATGAGGCCTACGCCTGGAACTTGCCACAATTACAGTTCATTGCCCGCGGCTCTTATCAGTTGAACAACAAATTTTATGGTCAACTAGACGCCAATATTGAAACCGGCAGAAAAGCACTTGTGTCTGCTGACACTCCTGATGCGCTTTCAACAGATCAAGGGCAGTATTATGTCAATTTAGGGACCATTGTAGACATTAACTTGGGACTTGAATACCGCTACACACCACGTGTATCTATTTTCTTACAAGCCAATAATTTAGCAGCGCAACGCTATAACCGTTGGTATAGCTACCCTGTTCAGCCTATTCAAGTAATTGGAGGTATCACCGCCAGATTCTGATGCAAACGGAGGCTTTTGTCCTGACGCAGACAGGTACTGCTAAAACGGCTTTTCAAAGACAGGAAATTTCACTTAGCGCTCCTAAAGGTGCTGAGGTACTCATCGAGGTAGAGGCTTTTGGGC
Organism: Bacteroidota bacterium; assembly: GCA_041158525.1. Taxonomy (GTDB): domain Bacteria; phylum Bacteroidota; class Bacteroidia; order Flavobacteriales_D; family Crocinitomicaceae; genus UBA952. The sequence goes on from JBEBBE010000035.1 coordinate 3,831, forward strand.
TCAATTATGCCGATGTCATGGCCCGTTTGGGTTTGTACCGAGAAGCACCACCGCTACCTTGTGTGTTGGGCTATGAATTGGTCGGAAAAATCATCGGAGTGGGAGAAAATGCCCCACCAGATCTTTTAGGCAAACGCGTCTTGGCTTTTACACGTTTTGGGGCTTATGCCAAACATGCAATTACCTTGGCAGACGCTGTCCTTGAAATCCCGGCCCATATGCAAGCTGCGCAGGCACTTCCTTTTGCTACCCAGGGTGTTACGGCTTATTACATGACTGATATTTTGGCGCCAATTCAGCCAAATGACAAAGTATTAGTGCATGCTGCTGCTGGCGGGGTAGGAAGTTTTTTGATACAGCTCGCGCGTTTGCGTGGCGCTATTGTCATTGCAAGTACGGGTTCAGATCACAAGATTCCATACATTGAGTCTTTAGGTGCGCAACACGTCATCAATTATAAAAAGCATGATTACCAAGCGCAAGTGCAGGCTATTCTTGGCGGCCATACTTTGGATGTAGCGTATAATCCGATTGGCGCTAAAAGTGCGAAAACTGATCTGGGCTTATTGGGTCCGGGCGGTCGTTTGTTTTTGTTTGGTGGTTCTGAACTAGCCAATAGAAAAGGTTTACTTGGGAAATTAAAATTTCTTTGGGAGATGGGTTTCCTTTTACCAATTGGGCTCATGATGCAGTCTAAAAATATTTTGGGCGTCAATATGCTGAAGTTGGCAGACGCACATCCTTTATTGATTAAAAATTCAATGGCAGCACTTCTGGGTCTTTACGAACAACAAAAGTTGCAGTTGCCTGAAATCAAAACGTATAAAGCAGCAGAATTTTTTGAAGCCCACGATGCTTTGGGCGCCGGACTCACCACTGGAAAGTTAGTGATTGAGTGGGATTAATGGGCCTTCGCCTTGAAAAAGCTTTTTAGAAAACCTAAAATTGGTTTGCGAAAAAGAAAGAGTAAAAGTAGGTAAGGAATCAGCATGAGGTATAGAATGCCGCCATTGATATTGCCAGCAAAACTATTTTCATCGAGGCCATTACCTTGCTCAGCTAACATTTTACATTGTGAACAGCCCTGAGCAAGCACATTTTGCATGCTAAGAACCAACCCTAAAATCAATAGAAATTTACTACGCATGACCTTGTCTTTTTACGTTACAAAATTACGGAAGAAAGAATCCAAATCAAAATCTTAATTTTGTCCTATGCGCATTTTTATTTTTCTCTTTGCCTTTAGTTTAGTCCTGAGCTCTTGTGGTTCAAAAAGCAAAAACCCTGACACCAAGTTGAACCTGGATCAGTTGTTACAGAAATACCCAGATTCAGTTAGTCTTCTCGTTGATAAGGGCAATCAATTAATTGATTCACTAGAGTTTCAGCGTGCGCTAGAGTTAGGCGCCAAAGCCTTCCGTCTTGATTCCTCGAATGTATCTGCACGTGTACTTTACGCTGAGTGCCTGATCAATAAACCAAATCGCAGTGCCGACGACATCATGCGTGCCTTTACGATGTATCGTATTTTAGTCAAAAAACAACCCAAAAATGTACCTGCCTTAGTAGGTTTGGCCAACACGCTCGTACTTTTAAATGACCACGAAAACGCCTTTAAATTCATCAATCAGGCGCTGCGCATCGACAAAACTTACCGCGATGCCTATATTCTAAAAGGAACCATTTATAAACTTGAAGGCAATACCAAACTCGCTATTTCATCTTACGAAACGGCGGTTCAGCAAGACCCTAATTATTACATGACTTATTTGTTGTTAGGATCTTTGTACGAGTATGAGAAAAATCCGCTCTGTATTGAAAAGTACACCACTGCCTATCAATTGCAACCAAAAAACGTAGAGGTTATTTATGCCTTAGCCTATGCCAAAGAGAACTTTGGGCAGGAAAAAGCAGCCCAAGTACTATATCGAAAAATGACCCGTGTTGACTCCATGTTTGCCGATGGTTATTTTCATCTCGGAGCCTTGGCCCAGTTTAGTTTTAATCAGCCAGATAGCGCCATGTTTTTTTACAAAAAAGCCGTGAAGGTGAATCCGCAACACATACCATCTTATCACAATATGGGCTTGCTCTACGAAGATCGCAACGACCTTTCAAATGCGCTCTTTAGTTACGCAAAAGCCTTAAAAGTAGACTCCACCTATCAACTCTCAAGAGATCGCGTTCAAGTACTCAGGAAGAAATTATGAAAAAAGCGCAGCTCATCAGTGAAATATTAGGAGATTGCTTGTTGCCGCTACTTGGTTTTTTGTGGTGGGGCTGGGACCTCTATTTCATTTTGCTTTATCTCCTCTTTGATTACACGATTCGCATTGGATTTTTAGTCATGAGTCCGGCAACTAGAAGTTGGCAAGTTCTATTAAGACCACTTTTATTCTTTTTCAGCTTCCTGATTCTTTCTCATTTTTACATGACCTTGACAGATCCTACATGGCGCTTTACCAAAGATTTTTCTGCCTTTTTTTGGTACGAAGAGCTTTGGATACCACAAGGTTTTGTTTTGATCCCGCTCTTGATTTACACTGAAATTTCTAGGCAACGCATGGAAAAAATGATCAACCCTGATTCAGACCCTGCCAAACAAGTTCAGAAATTAGGAACACGCCTGTTGTTTCTAGCCCTCATATTTATGTTAATGAGCCTGCTATTACTTGCTTTTGCTTGGTCGGAGCCAAGTGAAATTTGGTTCTTCTTGAGCGCTTTACTGATTCTTATTTTATTTGAAAACAAAGCAGCTTTTTTACAGCCTTAATTTCTGTAAATTTGTCTGATTCTGATCCCTATGTCAAAAGAAAAAATACTAGAACAAAAAAGAGCAGAGATGCACAATGGCGGAGGCCAAGAACGCATCCAAAAGCAACACCAACAAGGTAAACTCTCTGCCCGAGAACGCATTTCTTTACTCCTAGATGAAGGTAGCTTCCAAGAAATTGGCGGTTTGGTAGAACACCGTTCCACCAACTTTGGTCTCGATAAACAAAAATTCCCTGGTGACGGTGTCATTACAGGCTACGGAACGGTTCATGGCCGTCTGGTTTATGTTTATTCTCAAGACTTTACCGTGCTTGGTGGCTCTTTATCTGAAACGCATGCTGCAAAAATTTGTCGCATCATGGATATGGCCCTCAAAAACGGCGCACCGATTATTGGCATGAATGATTCAGGTGGAGCCCGCATTCAAGAAGGGGTTGTTTCCTTGAGTGGTTATGCGGATATTTTCTTTAGAAATACGCGTGCCTCTGGTACCATTCCGCAACTTTCCCTGATTATGGGCCCATGTGCAGGTGGGGCAGTGTATTCGCCAGCACTTACTGACTTCATTTTCATGGTCGAGGAGACCTCTTACATGTTTGTTACGGGGCCAAATGTGGTCAAGACAGTAACACACGAAGAAGTAACATCAGAAGATCTCGGTGGCGCCAAAACACATGCCGAAAAATCTGGCGTGAACCATTTTACAGCAGCTAATGATGTTGAATGCATTCGCAAAGCCCGAGACCTCATCACATATCTACCTCAAAATGCCAATGAAGAGGCACCTTTGACTCCTGTTTTTGAATATCAAGCCAGCAAGTTCAAGCAAATTGAACAGATTTTGCCTGAAAATGCAAATACTCCCTATGATATCAAGCGTGTCATTGATTGCCTCATTGACGACAACAGTTTCAGAGAGGTCCATGAAGACTTCGCCAAAAATATCGTGGTAGGCTTTGCACGTTTAGAGGGTAGAACAGTTGGCATTATCGCCAACCAGCCTTCCGCTTTAGCAGGTGTACTTGACATCGATGCGTCGCGTAAAGGAGCGCGTTTCGTGCGTTTTTGTGACTCTTTCAATATCCCATTGCTTGTTTTAGAAGATGTTCCAGGGTTCTTACCAGGTACCGATCAAGAATGGCGCGGTATTATCACGCATGGTGCAAAATTGCTTTATGCATTTGCTGAAGCAACGGTGCCAAAAATTACTGTAATCACAAGAAAAGCATACGGTGGCGCATATTGTGTCATGAACTCCAGAAGCTTAGGGGCAGACCTCACTTTTGCTTGGCCAACGGCAGAAATTGCCGTGATGGGAGCTAAGGGGGCGGCTGAAATCATCTTTAAAAGAGAAATCAGTGCTGCTGAGAATCCGGCTGAAAAATGGCTCGAAAAAGAAGCCGAGTACGCAGATACTTTTGCCAATCCTTACAGGGCAGCAGAGCGTGGAATTGTTGATGAAGTTTTATTGCCTTCAGAGACAAGAGCAGCTTTGATTTCTGGCTTTAAAATGCTTGAAAAGAAAGCTGAAGTTTTGCCACAAAAAAAGCATGGCAATATTCCACTATAATAGTAATGATTTATTTACATAAAAAAGGCAACCTTATGGCTGCCTTTTTCGTTATAATCAAGCTATTAACTCTCCAAATAGGCCTATGCAAGAAAAGAATAAACTACATTCTCCTGCTTTCTCTAGATTTCTATTGGCTTTCATTTTCATGTTGGCAACTAGTTTTGCTGCAGTATCCCAAATCGTCAGCCCATTCACAATTAGGCATCAAACGCAGCAAAAAGGAGGGTTAAAGTTCTTATCAAACGTCTCAGTTTCTTGTAATTCGAATCAGGCAAGCTGTAATACTGCAACAAGTCAGATGCCTCCTGCGGGGACTTCCATGAATAATGATTTCACGGAAACCTACGTGGATATCGATGGCGACCCAAGTACATTCATGTCTTCTTCAGATAGTTTGATTTTGCCAAATTGCTCTGAAGTCACTTGGGCAGGGCTTTATTGGGGAGGAAGAATTGCCACTTCAAACTCAAGCTATAACCAACGTAGTAACGTCAAAATTAAAGTAAGCTCGGGTGCTTACCAACAAATTACTGCGGACCAAACCATCAACAATACCTCTGGCGCGGTCAGCTATTTTTGTTTTAAAAACGTCACAAGCATCGTTCAAAATGCAGGTCTCAACGCACGTTTTACCATAGCCGATCAAGTTAACTCTGTCGGAAGTTCAAACCTTTTTGGTGGTTGGACACTCGTTGTTGTCTACAAAAACATCCAAGAGTCCTACAAGAACCTAACGGTTTTTGACGGTTTGGCAAACGTTGGATCCGGTACATCTACCAACCAAGTAACCATTCCAATTTCAGGCTTTTTGACGCCCTTGAGTGGCCCTGTTACCTTGCAACTTGGGGTAGTCGGCTATGACGGTGACCGCAACAACACCGGTGACCAAATTTTATTTAATGGTGTTGGAACAAACTATGTACAAGTACTTGATGCCATTCACCCGGCTCAAGATATGTTCAATAGTACCATTGGGTTTAACGGCGCAGTCACGCCTTACAGAAATCCAGGTCTCAACAACAACCTAGGTTACGACGCCAGTATTTTCTTTCCTAACAATGCGTCTCAGACTTACCTAAGCAATGGTGCCACCTCTGCAAATATTCGCATTACCACATCTTTTGAAACCATTTTCACCCGTGTTATTACTTCAGCTATCGATATCTACGAGCCAGACCTTCGTGCATCAGTTTATGTCAATGACCTCAACGGTGGCGCAGTAGTACCTGGTGATATTTTAGAGTACACGGTTTCAGGTAAAAATATTGGTTCCGATGACGCTGTTAATTGTTTTATCACGGATACACTAGATATCCGTACCCAATATATACCTGGTTCATTGACGGTTGTAAACGGCCCAAATGCAGGTGTAAAAACAGATGCAGCTGGCGATGACCAAGCTGAATACAATGCCACGAATCGTTTTGTAAAATTTAGAGTTGGCGTTGGTGCTACCGGAATACAAGGCGGTACCATGGACAACACCACCCTTGATAGCGTTGTCGTTAAATTCAAGGTTCAGGTGGTCAATGACTGCCTAATTCTTCAATGTGATAGTACATTAGAGAATTTAGCTTACATCTATGGAACGGGTGCCATGTCTGGAAATGTACAGACCAACAACGGAACCTCAGATGTCTATGATTCTTTTGGTTGTCCGACCTCGGCCAACAATGAGGTGACCATTTCTACAGCCAACTGCCCACCAGTAGACTTCACTTATAACCAACCGCTTTGCCCTGGTGATACTTTGCAGCTTGCAGCCTTGAGTTCGCAATGGGCAAACTATTTATGGAGTGGCCCACAAGGCTTTAGTTCTACAATCTACAACCCAAGTATTTCAAACATAAGCTCCCTTAACTCTGGTGTTTATGAATTAGATATCTCCTTTAACGGGTCTAGTTGTTTGCTCAGCAACATTACCAATAGTATAATTGTCAATCCAAATCCGGTCATCAATGTCAACAACGTAACAAACGTGAGTTGCTTTGGTGCTGCTAACGGGTCTATCAACACCAGCGCTACAGGTGCTAACCCAATTACATATGCCTGGACAAGTGGTCAAGGAACAGCTAATATCTCGGGGCTTTCTCCAGGTTTATTCTCATTAGTCATCACCGATAACAATGGTTGTCAGGCCGATACCAGTATTCAAATTACACAGCCTGCGGTCCTTACGGCTAGTGCAGCTATCACGAGCAATTACAACGGCACCAACATTTCTTGTTTTGGCGCTAATGATGGAACTGTTAGTTCAACGGTTACAGGCGGTACAGCACCTTATATCTACAGTTGGTCAAATGGTCAATCCACTGCTAATTTAACTGGACTTGTTGCGGGTACCTATACACTTACTGTCACAGATGCTAACGGATGTACAGCTACAACAAGTGTAACACTTACACAACCAACTGATATCAATATTTCATCAGTGGCAACTCCAGTACTTTGTTACAGTGGGGCCACAGGTGCGGTGAACACTACTATTTCAGGCGGTACCATTCCGTATACCATTCTTTGGAACAATGGCCAAATCTCTCAGAACATCAATAGCTTACAAGCGGGCACCTACGAAATTGTAGTCACAGACATCAACGGTTGTAAAGATTCTCTCGAAACAGCTGTTACGCAGCCAACACAGCCTCTAGCTGTAACACATACCCAAACAAATGTTTTGTGTTTTGGTGGTGCAACGGGTTCTATAGACATCTCCGTTATTGGCGGAACTCCGTCATACACCTATGCTTGGGCTTCTGGTGCTACCACCGAAGATATTTCTGGCTTGCCTATTGGCTCTTATTCTGTTCAAATCACCGATGCCAATGGCTGTCAGGTGAGTTATTCAGCAACTATTTCACAACCAATTGCTCCTTTATCATTAACCGGATTAGTAACGCCAATTCCTTGTTTTGGTCAGTCTAATGGCGCGGTTAATATTGCCGTTTCCGGCGGGACAACCCCATATACCTACAGTTGGAATAATGGTTCTCTTACCACTCAAAACATCAATAGTTTAGTTGCCGGCACCTACAATATAGTCGTCACAGACTCCAATGCGTGTACCATTGCTCAGGCATTTCTTGTAACGCAGCCACAAGGCCCTATTGCACTTTCTGAAACACATACTGACGCTGGTTGTACGGGCCCAGGATCTGTTGACCTAACCGTAACTGGCGGTACCGCTCCATATTCCTACTTCTGGAGTAACTTAAATGCCAATCAAGACCTTACCAATGCCGCAGCGGGCACTTACGAAGTAAATGTAGAAGATGCCAACGGTTGTGCTGACTCACTGACCGTACAAATTATCGATATCTCGATTCCGATTGTACCATCTTTGGCAAGTGTCAATATTTTGTGTCTTGGAGATTCAACCGGATCGGTTGATTTATCAATCACTGGAGGCACCGCACCATTTATCTATGTTTGGTCCAACGGAGACTCAACTCAAGATTTGAGCGGCGTTCCTGCCGGATCCTACTCAGTACAAATTACTGATGCTAATGGTTGTTCTGCTTCAGACAGTACAACATTAACACAACCAACGTCTTTAATGACGCTCACTGAAACACATACCAACGCCAATTGTCTTGATTCAATTGCCGGTGGCATTGACCTCAGTGTAACCGGAGGAACACCTGGCTATACTTATAGCTGGAATAACGGCGCATCAACGCAAGATATTGCTGGGCTACAAAACGGACTTTATGTGGCAACAGTTACTGATGCCAACGGTTGTGAACAAGAACTTCCGGTTCAAATTCTAGACCCATCAAATACCGTTATGGTTGCTACTACGGTGCATCCTGTGAATTGTTTTGGCGGTGCAGACGGTTGGATTGATTTAAGCCCATCTGGTGGAATGCCTGGTTATGTCTATGACTGGGGTACCGGCGCTGTTGTTCAGGACATCTACAATTTAGCTGCAGGACAATATTATGTGAACGTAGAAGACGTACTTGGTTGTGGTATGTTCTTATCATTCAATGTGACTCAGCCAGACACCACTCTAACAGCCACTTCTACAAACTACAACGTTGTTTGTTTAGGAGACGTAAACGGTATTGTTGACCTACACGTTACCGGTGGCACCACGCCTTACACTTATGATTGGAATAACGGAGCCACTACACAAGATATTTATAACCTCACTGCAGGTTCATATTCAGTAATAGTGACCGATAGCAATGGCTGTACAGCTCAGTACACGGCTCAAGTCACGCAGCCAAGTAGCTTGCTCACCATGACGCTATATCCAAGTCCTGCTTTATGCTTTGGTTTGCCAAACGGTGGTGTAGATTTGACGATTGCAGGTGGTGTTCCAGGATACACCTATAGTTGGAGCAATGGTGCTACTTCACAAGATCTAACAGCAGTTGTTGGTGGCCAATACAGTGTCACGGTTCAAGATGCCAATGGGTGTTTATTGACAGATACTGTAATCGTAGGCCAACCATCTA
>JBEBBE010000036.1:0-31404 GCA_041158525.1 Bacteroidota bacterium
ATCAATTTTACGGGTTCTGTTTCGGGAACAACTTTTTCTTGGACCAACAATAATCCAAGCATCAATCTAGGGGCTTCAGGTACAGGAAATATACCAGTATTTACAGCTACCAATACTACGAATGCGCCTATTACAGCAACAATAACGGTAACGCCAACTTTTAATTTTGCTGGACAAATTTGCACCGGGACACCGATGTCATTTACCATTACAGTTAATCCAACGCCTACTGTCAATCAAATTGCTAACCAGGCTATTTGTGTGGGCTCTAGTAGTTCCATTGTTCCGTTCACAAGCACTTTTGGTGTCAATGGAACCACTTATTCTTGGGTGAATAATAATACGGCTACAGGAATTGCAGCTTCAGGTAGTGGTAACTTCCCATCCTTCAACGCGACAAATGCTACTACTTCTGTCATCAGTTCGCAAATTACAGTTACCCCAATGATGTCAAATCTTGGTGTCAATTGTCCGGGTACACCAATGGTTTTCAATTATGCGGTCAACCCGATACCAGTAATGGCTAACCCCCAAGATCAGACGCTTTGTCATGGCAATCAAACACAGGTCGTTACCTTTACAAGCAATGTCTCTGGGACAGCTTATGACTGGACGGCAAGCAATACTGCAATTGGTATTACGGCAAGTGGGGTCGGAAATATCGGGATTTTTGGAGCTGTGAATACCGGATCAACTGTTCAGAGTTCAACAGTGACCATTACGCCGTCATTTACCAATGGAACCGCAACCTGTTATGGTGTGCCACAAAACGTTGTCTTTAACGTTAATCCAATTCCAAGTGTTCAGGATCCAGTTGACCAAGTGATTTGTGCGGGTCAAAATACTAATACAGTCAGTTTTTCAGGTACAGCTACCGTTTATAATTGGATAAACTCTAACTCGAGTATTGGCTTGGCTGCATCAGGTGCTGGCGATATTATTGCTTTTACAGGAATCAATAATAGCAATGTACCTCAAACTGCAAATATTATTGTTACGCCTCAGTTTGTGTTTGGAGGTGTACCTTGTACAGGTAGTACTCAGAGTTTTGCGATTTCGGTCAATCCGTCGCCGGTAATTAACTACAACCAGCCAACTCCGCAAGCAGTTTGTTCTAATTCGACAACCAACTCGGTGACCATTTCTTCACCTACACCAAACACTACCTTTAACTGGAGTATTCCATCTGTTCCTACTGGCATTAGTGGTTTAACCGTTACAAGTGGGACCAATTCAAATACAATTCCTTCCTATACACTTACCAACTCAACAAGTGTTCCGATTACCATCAATTTTGTGGTAAACGCTACTACAAGTGTTGGTAGTTGCCCAGGAGTGAGTTCAATTTATTCGATTGTCGTCAATCCTTCGCCTAGCGTTGCGGCAACCAATCCAGTTGTTGTTTGTAATGCAGGGCAGGTGAGTAACCTCACCTTTACCGGGACAGGTACGAGCTATTCTTGGGTAAATGACTTGCCATCGATTGGTCTGGTTGCTGCCGGTACCAATCAAATCAATGCATTTACTGCCCTAAATGCAACAGCAACAGTTCAAACCGCCAACATTGCAGTTACACCAATTTATGATGGAAGTGGCATTACTTGTAATGGTCCGGTTTCTAACTTTACAATAACAGTTAATCCTACACCGTCTGTTACACCGACCAATGACATTGCACTCTGTAACACGAATGTTTTTTCACCTTTAAGTTTTACAGGGTCAGCAACAAGTTACAACTGGACCAACAGCAATACGGCAATCGGTTTGCTGGCTTCAGGACCAAATACGTTGCCATCTTTTACGGCAACAAACGCAGCAAACACGCCAATTAATGCTACCATAAGCGTGACGCCAACCTTTGTGAACGCTGGTGTCACATGTACAGGTACTCAGGATCAGTTTGTTATTACAGTGAATCCGACCCCAATGGTCAATGATCCTGCTGATCAAGTAAAGTGTAATCAGGCGCAAACGGCAGCAGTAAACTTTACAGGAACTGCAACTAGTTATAATTGGACAAACACAACGCAGTCAATTGGTCTAGGCACCAACAATACAGGTAATATCTTGCCTTTCACAGCTGTCAATAATACTACTTCGCCGGTAGTAGCAACAATTGAAGTCACACCTATTTTTACGGGTTCTGGAGCGCAATGCCCAGGATCAACCCAAAGTTTCACAATTACGGTTAACCCTACACCAAGTTTGGTAGATCCAGCAAACCAAACCGTTTGTAACGGAGCAAGTACCGCTTTAGTAAATTTAGTGGGTACGGGTACAAGCTACACTTGGACAAATAATACAACTTCAATTGGTTTGAATGCCAGTGGAACAGGCAATATACCTGCATTTACTGCTGCAAATAGTGGCAGTTCTCCGGTTGTGGCTCAGGTAGAATTTACGCCATTATTCACAGGTGGAGGACAAACTTGCCCAGGTCCGACTCAAACCATGAGTTTCACTGTTAACCCAACGCCATCATTGATTGCACCAGGGTCTCAGGTTGTTTGTAACACAGCCATGACATCAGCGGTCGTGCTCTCAGGAAATGCAACAAGTTATTCTTGGACCAATTCTTTGACCTCAATAGGATTGTTAGGAACTGGAACGGGTAATATCTCAAGTTTTGCCGCAGCCAATACATCAAGTGTTCCGGTGAGTTCAACAGTCACAATTACACCAATTTTTACGGGTAATCAGGTGAGTTGTAATGGCCCAACACAGAGCTTTACCTACACAATCAATCCGACACCAATCGTTACTGATTTACCAGATCAAACCGTTTGTAATAATACAAGTACGCAACCATTGAGCTTTACCGGAACAGGAACTAGCTATACTTGGACTAATAACGTGGCGTCAATTGGATTAATCAGTTCGGGTACTGGTAATATTTCAAGTTTCAATGCAGTTAATACAAGTAGTAACCCCTTGACAAGTACGGTTACGGTTACACCTCATTATTTGAATGCAAATATAAGTTGTACCGGTGCATCAGAAACCATAACCATTACAGTTAACCCTACACCAACAGCAACAGCTCCGGCAAATCAAGTTTATTGTAATAGTCAAATTGCTCCAATTACAAATATTTCAGGAACCGGAACCAGTTATTCTTGGACCAACTCAAATCCTGCCATCGGACTCGCTGCGAACGGTACGGGAAATATCCCTTCATTTACAGCGATCAATTCAGGTTTTGCACCTGTTACTGCGACTATTTCAATCACTCCTCATTTCCTGAATAATGTGGTTGAATGTCATGGTACTTCTGTGAGTTATACAATTACGATCAATCCAACACCGATCGTCAATGACCCAGCTAATCAAACGGTTTGTAATGGTTCTTTGACCTCTGCTGTTGCATTTCAAGGATATACAGGAACCATTTATAACTGGACCAATACAATGCCTTCAATTGGTTTGGCAGCGTCTGGAACAGGAGATATAGCTGCATTCACAGGTCAAAATTTAGGAACGAGTCCGTTGGTTGGGACAATCCAAGTGACCCCACAATATTTGAATGCAGGATTGTCTTGTTATGGAACAGCTGAAAACTATACCATTACAGTAAATCCTTCCCCTGTCGTTGGTTTCTCGTCCCAAAATCAAGTGATTTGTTCAGGATCTGTTTCTAATTCAGTAACCATCAATTCAACCACTCCAAACGCGAATATTACCTGGAACGTCATCAATGCTCCTGCAGGTATAACTGGACTTACAAGTACAAGTGGAACCAACACAATTCCTTCTTATACTTTAATTAATACAACTAACGTTGCTCAGGTTATTCAATTTACAGCAAGTGCAGCAACAAATATTGGTGGTTGTCCGGGTATTAGTTCTACCTACACCATTACAGTAAACCCTACGCCAACAGTTGTGCCAACCAGCCCAATTGTAGTTTGTAATGGGGGCCAAGTAGGGGCCTTAACTTTTACTGGAACAGGTACCAGTTATACCTGGGCAAACAGTTTACCTTCTATTGGCTTAGCGATAAGTGGAACCAATACAATTGGAGGTTTTACAGCTATCAACGGAACTGCATCCATCCAGACAGCTAATATCGCAGTTACACCTGTTTTCTTTGGAAATGGGCTCTCTTGTAATGGCTCTGTTTCGAACTTCACAATAACTTTAAATCCAACACCGGTAGTTACGCCAGTTGCTGATTTTGCGCTTTGTAATAGCCAAGTGACAGCTCCATTGAGTTTCTCTGGTTCTGCAACAAGTTATTCTTGGACAAATAGCAATACCTCAATGGGCCTTATTGCTGCCAATGGCGCTAATGAACTCCCGAGCTACACCGCAACCAATTCAACAGGCCTTCCTGTAACAGCAACAATAAGCGTGACTCCGATTTTCCAAAATGCCGGCGTTACTTGTACAGGTAGTCAGGATCAATTTGTGATAACCGTGAATCCGACGCCAATTGTCAATGACCCACAAGATCAGGTGAGATGTAACCTCACCCAAACAGCAGTGGTCAATTTTGGTGGAACCGCAACGAATTATACTTGGACCAATAACTTAACATCAATTGGTCTTGCTGCCAATGGTAACGGAAACATTCTCGCATTTTCTGCACTTAATAGCGGAAGTTCTCCTGTTGTAGCGACCGTAGAAGTTACACCTCTTTTTGTGGGTTCAGGTGCAAGTTGCCCTGGTTCTCCACAGACATTTTCTTTCACAGTAAATCCAACCCCGAGCTTGGTTGATCCAACTAATCAAACTATTTGTAATGGGTCAAGTACCAGTTTGGTCAACTTGGTGGGTACAGGTACAAGTTATACTTGGACAAACAATACGCCGTCCATTGGTCTAAATGCTACTGGAACAGGAAATATTTCACCTTTTACTGCAGTTAATCTTGGAACAACTCCTGTTACAGCACAAGTCGTGTTTACGCCAGTTTATTTGGGCAGTAATGTAAGTTGTCCTGGTCCAACACAGTCTATGACATTTACGGTGAACCCAACACCAACGATGTCTGCCCCAATAGCCCAGGTGGTATGTAATTCTACCTCTACTCAAGCCGTAAACTTCTCAGGTTCTGCAACAAGTTATTCTTGGATCAATTCTTTACCATCAATTGGACTTGCCGCTTCGGGTAATGGAAACATTAGCAGTTTCTCAGGTGTCAATAGCGGTAGTGTTCCGGTAACCTCAACTGTAACCATTACGCCAGTATATACAGGCGGTCAAGTCAGTTGTTCAGGCCCTACACAAAACTTTACCATTACAGTCAATCCAAGCCCGATTGTCAATGATTTACCAGATCAGACCGTTTGTAATGGATCCTCAACCAATCCATTGAATTTTACAGGTTCAGGTACAAGTTATGCTTGGACCAATACAATCGCAAGTATCGGTTTAGGCAACTCAGGTTCAGGGAATATTTCAAGTTTCACTGCGGTTAATGGCGGAAATGCCCCTGTTGTTTCTACTGTAACAGTAACACCACAATATTTAAATGCTGGGGTCAGTTGCGCGGGTCTTCAACAAACCATTGTACTTACTATTAATCCGACGCCAAGTGCTACAGCACCTACAAATCAAATTTATTGTAATAACCAAGTAACTCCTGGTACCAGCATCGTAGGTACTGGAACCAATTACACCTGGACCAATTCCAACCCGGCTATTGGTTTGGCCGCCAGTGGAACGGGCAATATTCCGTCGTTTACAGCGACCAATACGAGCTCAGCACCAATCACCGCTACCATCAGTATTACACCGCGTTACCTCAACAATAATATCGAATGTTTGGGTACACCTGTGAGCTTTACAATTACAGTCAATCCAACTCCAATTGTGAATGACCCAGGAGACTTAGCTATCTGTAATGGCTCCTTAACACCTGCGATTAACTTTACTGGAACAGCTACCCAATACAACTGGACAAACACCGTTGCAGCGATTGGCTTGCCTTCAGCAGGAATCAATAACATCGCGGCATTCAACGCCCAAAATAACGGCTCTACGCCGTTGGTTGCGAGTGTCAATATTACCCCAATTTATAATAACGGTGGTATTTCTTGTCCGGGTGTACAAGAAACCTTTACCATTACTGTAAATCCTACGCCAGTAGCCAATGACCCAAGTGATGTCACTTATTGTCATAACCAAACGACAGTTCCAATCAACCTGACGGGTACTGCAACGAACTATACGTGGTCTAATAACAACCCTTCAATTGGTCTTGGTACAAACGGACAAGGTCTCGTTCCAAGTTTCCAAACCATCAATAATAGCAATGGGCCTGTGGCAGCAACGCTTACCGTGACACCATTCTATACCTTCGGTTCTAATGTGTGTGCAGGTCCAACTCAAACCTTTACGATTTCTGTTAGCCATGTGCCAACGGTTACCAACTTAAGTAATGTGAATATTTGTGGAGGATCCTTGACGAATGCTATTTCCTTCGCTGGTACTGCAAATGCCTTTGTTTGGGCCAATTCAAATCCGGCGATTGGGCTCGCTGCAACTGGTACAGGTAATGTACCTAGCTTCTCGGCTATCAATAATACAGCTCAAGATGTTACAGCTACTATCAATGTAACTCCTCAGTATATTTCAGCTGGGGTCACGTGCCCAGGAACAGCACTGCCTTTTGATATTACAGTACGTCCAACACCACTCGTTGGTGCCATATTTGACCAATCCATTTGCAATGCAACAAGCTTCTCTCAAAGTTTAACATCTTCTGTACCAGCAACCTTTGAATGGTCAGCCATTTCAAATCCGAATGTTACGGGTGAAGTGTTCTTAACGCAAACAAGCTCCACGATTTCGAACACGCTTAACAATACAACTACGAGCATTCAAAACGTTCAGTATACAGTGAATGCCATTTCAGTTCCTTACGGATGCGTTGGGCCGGATAGCTTATTTACTGTTTCGGTTGTACCTGAGGTCATTCTCAATATTCCAAGCACGGTAGAAATTTGTAGTGGTGCAACGGTCAGTACTTTCTTAGCAGCCAATGTGCCTTCAAGTTTCACCTGGTTTACAACCTTTAATAATCCAAACATTACTGGTGAATCGTTAACGCAAAATACAGGACCAGTCATCAATGATGTATTGGTGAATACAAGTTCTAGTAATCAGTTGGTGATTTATGCCGTGACGCCAACTTCTCAGTTGGGATCTTGTACTGGTGCAACCCAAACCATAGCCGTAACTGTGAAGCCAGAGCTAGAATTACTCAATTCCGATACGGTTGTCATTTGTAGTGGTAGCCCTGTCAACCTAACTTTAACGGCAAATACCAATGTAACATTTAACTGGTATGCAAATCAGGCGCTGAATGTAACAGGGGAGACCCTCTCAGCCGTTGCTTCCGGAACAATCAACGATGTGTTGGTGAACAATACAAATTCACCACAAACTGTCCTTTACAATATTGTAGGAACTTCGGGTGCTACAGGTTGTTCGAGCCCAATTATACCAGTTTGGGTCATCGTCAATCCGATTCCGGTCATGACACCAATGACAAACCTCACACGTTGTAATGGTGCTGTGGCAGCTATACCGAATTTCAGTTCATCTGTGAGCAATGCTACCTATAACTGGACTAACTCAAATCCAAATATCGGCTTAACGCTAAACGGCACAGGAAATATTGCTGCCTTTACTGCCACCAATATCAATTATGCGCCAATCAGTTCAAGTATTCAGGTAAGTTCTAGTTTTACAAATCTTGGTCTTACTTGTACGGGTAATTCGACGGCTTTTACGTTTGTTGTTAATCCAACTCCGATAGCATATCCAATCAATAATCAGCAGTATTGTAATGGGGCGAGTACAGCGGCGGTCTCAATTACTGGTCCGGTGAACAACACGGTTTATAACTGGAGTAGCTCAACGCCTTCTATCGGAGCACCTGTCAGTGGAACTGGCACTGTTCCTTCATTTGTCACTTCAAATATTGGTGCAAATCCTGTTCAATCTTCAATCCAAATTCAACCTGTTTATACCAATGCTGGCCAGGCTTGTTTTGGACCGATCTCTACTTATAACATAACTGTACAACCAACACCAACCGTTAACACAGTTGCCAATCAAACGGTTTGTGACGGTGGTTCAACTCAAGCGGTAACATTCAGCGGCAATTCAAATGCAGTTAGCTATTCATGGACTTCTAGTTTGCCAACAATCGGTATGTCAGCAAGTGGGGTGGGTAACATCGCTGCCTTCCAGGTAAATAACAACGGCAATGCGCCAATTTCTACAAACATCGCTGTAACTCCTCAGTTAGTTTCAGGTGCACTAACCTGTCAAGGGCCGGTACAAAATTTTAGCATCACGGTCTATCCAATCCCTACGGTTGATCCGATATTGCCATTGACCTTCTGTAATAATGCGGTTTCTCAAGTCGATTTCAGCTCGACCTTCATGAACAATAGCCCGAATGTATTCTACAACTGGACAAACAGTAATCCGGCTATTGGCATCACGGCAAGTGGTACTGGCGACATCAGTTTCTTGGCTACGAACTCCACGAATGGTCTAATTCAAGGAACAGTGCAGGTAACGCCTATCTACATCAACAATGCCGTATCATGTACAGGGCTTTCGCAAAACGTTTCAATTACAATCAACCCGACTCCGACGGTTGACACCATCAGCAATGTTCTTGTATGTGCGGGTCAGAATGTGCTCGTTGATTTCTACAGTACTTTCAATGTTCCTCAAACGACATACAACTGGACTTCTTCTATTCCAAGTATGGGAATGGGCGCTAGTGGGGTAGGTTCTGGCATGTCTTTCACAAGTGTCAATAATTCAGCCGCTTCCCAAACAGCAACTATTACTGTGAATCCGGTATTTAGCAATGCAGGTGTCACTTGTATTGGTGTGGCCGAAACTTTTGAAATTACAGTAAATCCGATACCAGTAATTTTTGCCGTCAATGATCAAGTATTGTGTTCGAATGTGAATTCGGCGCCTATAACATTTACCAGCAACGTCCAAAACGCCCAGTTCAATTGGACAAACAACAATACCAATATTGGCTTGCCAGCGAATGGAGTAGGGTCTATTCCAAGTTTTGTAGCCACAAATACGAGTACGGTTCAGCAAAATGCGCTCATCAATGTTTCAGTATTGCATACCAGCAATGGTCTGACATGTAATGGGCTCAATCAACTGTTCAATATCATTGTAAATCCATTGCCTGTTGTAGATGCAGTCAATAATCAAACACTTTGCGCCAATACAGCTACCTCGGCAGTTATCTTTAATGGCAACATGGTGAATAATACCTATTCTTGGAGTAATACAAATCCAATTATTGGTTTGAGTGCAGCAGGAAATAATGATATTGTTTCATTCACAGCCTTGAACCCGACGCTTGTTGCTCAGCAGTCCACGGTAACAGTGACACCTCAAATTAATTTGAATGGTGTACAATGTAGTGGGCAGCCGCTTGACTTCGAATTCTTGGTGCATCCTGCACCAACCGCGAACCAAGTTCAAGATGTTGCTTTGTGTGAGAATTTCTATTCACCTCAGTTTACTTTTGGTGGTCAATTTAGTGGAACTCAGTATAGCTGGTATAACGACAATACAGCCATTGGTTTAGGTGCAAGTGGGCTCAATACGCTCAATCCGTTCTTAGCGGTCAATAACAATAATGTACCAATTGTTGGCAATATCAATGTTGTGCCAAGTATCCAATATGGCAACTTGAATTGTTTTGGTTCGCCAATGGAATTCTCAATTACCGTGAATCCGCAACCGCAGGTAACGCCACCAGCCAACCAAGAAGTGTGTAACGGCGCACAAGTGGCGGCGATCAACTTTACAGGTCCTTCAACCGGAACTACTTATGTCTGGAGTAACAACAATCCGTCAATTGGCTTAGCGGCAAGTGGCACAGGTAACATCGCTAATTTCACGGCTATTAACAATGGCAATACACCTATTACAGCGACAGTTACGGTAACTGCACAGTATATCAACGGCGCTCAAATTTGTTTAGGAAACTCTGAAACATTTACAATTACGGTAAATCCATTAGTTACGATGCAGGCAGTAGCACCTGTTGTTGCATGTGCAGGAGACGTAGTCCCTAGTATTCAGTTTATTGGGAATGCTCAACCAACTTTATTTAACTGGACAAATTCGAACCCAACCATTGGTATACCGGCAAGTGGCACGGGGCCAATTCCAGCCTTCACAGCAGTCAACTCAGGTGCAGCAGCACAGGTTGCCAATATTACGGTAATACCTTCTTTCGTGAATGGGCTCAATGTTTGTGCTGTATCACCAGTTAGCTTTAGCATTACAGTGAATCCTACACCGCAACTTGTGGTGCCAGCAGCTCAAGTTGTTTGTTCAGGATCTTTGGTTTCAGCTTTGAACTTTAATTCAAATACCGTATCTACGGTTTATACTTGGAATAATTCCAATGCTTCAATAGGTCTAACTGCCAATGGTAACGGCAGTATTGCGCCATTTACAGCTTTGAATACTTCAAATGGTCCACAGGTTGCAACCCTAGCCATCACTGCAAATTATACCAATGCAGGATTAACATGTCAGAGTCTAGCATTCACAAGTATCACCGTGAACCCTACACCAATCGTTGTTGACCCTGCCAACCAAAACTTATGTGTAGGCAATCAGTCCTTGCCAGTGTTGTTTACAGGAAATGTTTCAGGAACTACTTACGCCTGGACAAACAACAACCCATCGGTTGGCTTGCCAGCGAGTGGCACTGGCAATATTGCCAGCATCACGGGGCAAAACCCGGGTCAGACGCCAATTGTGGCTACGATCAGCGTTCAAGCACAATACAGCAATGCAGGTCAGTTGTGTTTGGGCAATACAGAAACTTTCACTATTACCGTGAATCCGCAACCGCAAGTGACGGCGCCACAGAACCAAGTGGTGTGTAACGGCGCACAAGTGGCGGCCATCAATTTCACGGGCCCTGCAACCGGAACTACTTATGTCTGGAGTAACAACAATCCGTCGATTGGCTTAGCGGCAAGTGGCACAGGCAATATTGGAATGTTCACAGCCACAAACACAGGCAACACACCAATTACGGCCACAGTTACGGTTACTGCACAATATGTCAACGGTACACAAATTTGTACGGGTAATGCAGAAACCTTCACGATTACCGTAAACCCTACACCAAATGTTGTTGACCCTGCCAACCAAAACTTGTGTGTAGGCAATCAGTCCTTGCCAGTATTGTTTACAGGAAATGTTTCAGGAACTACTTACGCCTGGACAAACAACAACCCATCGGTTGGCTTGCCAGCGAGCGGCACAGGCAATATTGCCAGCATCACGGGGCAAAACCCGGGTCAGACGCCAATTGTGGCTACGATCAGCGTTCAAGCACAATACAGCAATGCAGGTCAGTTGTGCTTAGGCAATACCGAGACCTTCACAATTACCGTGAATCCGCAACCGCAAGTGACGGCGCCACAGAACCAAGTGGTGTGTAATGGTGCACAAGTGGCGGCCATCAATTTCACGGGCCCTGCAACCGGAACTACTTATGTATGGAGTAACAACAATCCGTCGATTGGCTTAGCGGCAAGTGGCACGGGCAATATTGCTAATTTCACGGCGCTTAACAATGGCAACACACCAATTACGGCTACAGTTACCGTCACGGCACAATATGTCAACGGTACCCAAATTTGTTCAGGTAATGCAGAAACCTTCACGATTACCGTAAACCCTACACCAAATGTTGTTGACCCTGCCAACCAAAACTTGTGTGTGGGCAATCAGTCCTTGCCAGTATTGTTTACAGGAAATGTATCAGGAACTACTTACGCCTGGACAAACAACAACCCATCGGTTGGCTTGCCAGCGAGTGGCACTGGCAATATTGCCAGCATCACGGGTCAAAACCCGGGTCAGACACCAATTGTGGCTACGATCAGCGTTCAAGCACAATACAGCAATGCAGGTCAGTTGTGTATAGGCAATACTGAAACTTTCACTATTACCGTGAATCCGCAACCTCAGGTAACGGCACCACAAAACCAAGTGGTGTGTAACGGCGCACAAGTGGCGGCCATCAACTTTACTGGCCCTTCAACCGGAACCACGTATGTCTGGAGTAACAACAATCCGTCGATTGGCTTAGCGGCAAGTGGCACGGGCAATATTGCTAATTTCACGGCGCTTAACAATGGCAACACACCAATTACGGCCACAGTTACCGTCACGGCACAATATGTCAACGGTACCCAAGTTTGTACGGGCAACGCTGAAACCTTTACTATTACCGTGAATCCGTCACCAGTCATGATTCCTACTCAAGATATGACGGTTTGTAGCAGTACCGTCTTGAACGGAATTTCTTTCGCCAGTTCAGTACCAAACGCCAACTTTAGTTGGGTCAATAACCAAACACTAATTGGCCTTCCTGCCAATGGGGTTGGTGACATCTTGCCATTTATTCCATCGGTATCAACTACCGTTCCGGTAACAGCCATGATTCAAGTTCAAGCACTTGATACTTACGGTAACTACACTTGTTCAAGTCCGATAGATACCTTCTTCATTACAATTAACCCGATACCGAACTTTAATTCACTGCCAAACATGGTCGTGTGTGCGGGCCAGACGGTGCCGCTTACTTTCATTACAGGATCTGTGATTAACACTACGTATAACTGGACAAACAACAATAATACTATTGGTTTGCCAAGTACAGGTCAAGGAAACATTCCTTCCTTTACACCAATTAACAATGGCTTGAACCCGATCACAGCTACCCTAGAAGTAGCAGCGAGTTACACAAATAACCAGGTGACTTGTTTTGGTAATATTGAAACATTCACGATTACTGTGAATCCGACTCCTCAGGTTGCAGATGCGCCAAATCAAGTGATTTGTAGTGGAGACATGGTCAATGGCGTAGTCATGCAAGGAACACTTCCTAATGCTTATTATACTTGGACGAACACCATTCCATCCATAGGATTAGCCACGAGTGGCATCGGAAATATTCCAAGTTTCACAGGCTGGAATTTGGGCACTGCGCCACAAGTTGCATTCGTAAGCTACACACCAAATTACACCAACAATGGTGTAACGTGTCAAGGCTCAACCCAAGACTTCACAGTAACTATCAATCCTATTCCTGCTGTTATTGCTCAGGCAGATGTGGTTGTTTGTGACAACGAGGCGATAACAAGTGTTGTCTTTACTGGCCCTGTGCCAGGTACAGATTACGACTGGACAAATGACAATCTAACCATTGGTCTGAATCAGTCAAATGGTACAGATGTGATTCCAGCATTTGTCGGTAATACCAATAATAATGTACCGAATGTGGCGCAAATCATCGTCGATGCAACGTATACCAATGCAGGGGTAACTTGTCAAGGCAATATTGATACCTTCTTGTATGTTGTGAATCCGATTCCTAATGTACTTGACCCTCAAGATCAGGTCATATGTTCTGGTGATCTTTCACAACTCATAGACTTCACAGGTTCGGTGCCTGGAACTGCCTACAATTGGATCAATAATACAGCTGCCATTGGTTTAGCTTCTTCTGGAACAGGAGATATCGCACCATTCTTGGCAATTAATAATACCAACGCACCACTTGTAGCTACTTTAGTTGTTCAGGCTGCCTACACCAACATGAATACGACATGTTTAGGGAACACTGAACAAATGACAATCACTGTGAATCCTAGACCAAATGTTGAACCAATAGCTGATCAAGTGGTTTGTCATAACGAGAATGTATTGCCTGTTCAATTCAGTGGTGCGGTTCCAGGTACAATTTATAATTGGTTAAATAGCGAAACCAGCATTGGTCTAGCTGCAGGTGGTATTGGAAATATCCCAGGTTTTGTTGGGCTTAATCCAGGTGCAAGCCCAGTTGTTGCCAATGTTGATGTCACACCATCATTCACAAACGCTGGTTTAACTTGTAATGGAACTACCGAAAGCTTCACTATTACGGTTAATCCTTGGGCTTATTTGCAAAACTTACCGCTCACAATCTGTTCAGGTGAAAATACAAACATCGACATCGAAACAACAATTCCGGCAACCAGCTCTTGGACGGCACAAAACAATGCCAATGTCAATGGGGAAACCTTAACTGCGCAGTACTCCGATGAGATTAACGATACACTCGTGAATCTTTCAAACGTACAACAAGTAGTCAATTATCAAATTGATTTAGTTTCTCAGCCTTATGGTTGTGCATCTGGGCCGTACAGTATTTTGGTTGCTGTTCAGCCACCTGTTGATGTCGACTTCGATGTAGTTACGCAATTGAAATGTTCTGATTTGCCGGTGTTATTTGATAACAATTCAGTAGGTAATAGCACTTACGTTTGGGACTACGGCGATGGCGATACCGCAAGCACCTACGATGGCTATAATGTTTATGATGATTTTGGTGTCTATGAAGTGACACTCACCGCAACCGATGTCCAGACCCTTTGTCAAGACAGCATGTCTGTCATCATTGACATCTTAGAATCACCAGAAGTTGGCTTTACAGCTTCAATAACTGAGGCTTGTGAATATGTTAATGTCATCTTTACGGATACTGTTCAAGATCCTACCACAAATGTGTATTGGACCTTCGGAGATGGCGAAGTTTCCTACGAATTTGGTCAGGTCGATCATCAATTTGCACAGCCGGGCTGTTATGACATCACCTTGTATGTAACCGGAACAAATGGCTGTACCGTCGCAGATACCGCTGAAGATTTAGTGTGTGTGGTACCAGCTCCAATCGCAGACTTCTTTGTCGATAATACCGTACACCTGATTGATGATGCAACCTTCTTCTTCGATAACCAATCTCAATATGCACTTTTCTATGACTGGACCTTTGGTGATGGCGATACAAGCGTGGCCACAAACCCGATTCATGTTTATGATGCCGTTGGTGAATATTTAGTTACACTTACGGCTACAAACGAGCTAGGCTGTATGGATACAGCAAATATTACAGTAATTGTAAGAGAGGAATTCCTGTTGTATGTACCAAATACATTTACGCCTAACGACGATGCCACCAATGATACATTTAAACCAATCATTAATAATCGCTATGTGGAATCAAGCTATCGTTTTGCGATTTACAACCGTTGGGGAGAGCTCGTGTTTGAGTCCTATGACGACAACTACGGATGGGATGGTACCTACGGCGCTGGTCTAAACAGAGCGGTTCAAGATGGCGTCTATACTTGGGTGATATCGCTCAAGATGAAAGAGGATGAGGAGGCCATTCAGTTTACTGGACACGTCACCTTACTGAAGTAAGAAACCCTGACAATATTGAATGCTAAGAAATACTTGCTTTATTCGTAAAGCAAGTATTTTTTTCGGATGACCATAAATTCCTTCAAACCATCCTGCCAAGTAGCCCGAATTTCTTTTGCTGACCAACCTTTATCGAGTTGTTCTTTCAGACTTGCTGTCCCGGCTAAGCGATTAAAAAAAGCGGGTTGATCAATAAATACATTGGTGTCTCCGAGTAAATCACGTGCGTTGATCAAATAACTCAGATTGATTTCATAGCTTCTTTTGACGGTTGAGCTGCGTAGGTCATATCCTTGGCAAAGCTTGTTCAAATGAAGTGGGCTTTTGGCGCCAATGGTCGGAATGGGCATAAATTGATAAGAAAGTTCTGGAAATTTAGGATGACCATATACCTCAAAGGGTTGATCGGTACCACGCCCAACACTAATTGTAGTAGCCTCGAATAAACATAAACTTGGGTACAAGGTGATTGCTGCATCTGTTCTTAGGTTTGGTGATGGCGCAACAGGCAACGTATATTTGAGTTTGTGCTTGTAGTTTTTACAAGGAATGACCCATAGGCTGCAGCGTATGCCTTTGTGCAACCAACCTTCGCCGTTGATCATCATGGCATATTCACCAATGGTCATGCCGTAAACGATCGGCACTGGATGCATTCCTACAAATGACTTGAACTGTGGCTCTAAGACAGGCCCATCAATATAGTGACCATTGGGGTTAGGGCGATCCAACACCACCATTTGTTTTTTATTTTCTGCACAGGCCTCCATTACGTAATGCAAGGTGGAGATATAGGTGTAAAAACGAACGCCGACATCTTGAATGTCGTAAATAACGATATCGACATCGGCAAGTTGGGCATCGGTGGGTTTTTTATTTGATCCGTAGAGAGAAACCAATGGAATGCCAGTTTTTTCATCGATGCTATGACTCACGTGTTGCCCGGCATCGAGGTCGCCACGAAATCCGTGCTCAGGGGAAAAAACTTTGATCACCTGAAGTTGCAAGGCAAGTAAGGTGTCTACTAAATGAACCCCATTCACAACTGAAGTTTGGTTACTTACAACTGCAATTCGTTTGTTTTTCAGAGAGTCGACAAAAAGATGCAGGCGATCAATACCAAGGCTCGGGCTTTGTAAAGTTGGTTTTTGATAGTTGTTTTGAACTTCAGTAATTTGCCTTACTTCAATGGAATCTTCTTCAATAACAATTGTTTCGGCAATAGGAAGAGCTAGCTCATGAGTCGCTTTATTTTCGATTAGTTGACATGAAACAAGTAAAATTGTTTGAAGGGCTACCCAAGCCAAAAGCTTTGTGTATTTTTGGAGTTGTAAAAGTGAATAATTGTCTTTTGAACGTTTCATATCCTCTAGGCTGATCAGGCAAAAACACCTTGGTTTGCAACGTACCAAACCAATTGTGCGCATTTCCATTATTAGTATTGCTTTGGCAATATTAGTGAATAGTTTAACATTGGCGATCGTGGCGGGCTTTCAACAAGAAATAAAAGCCAAAATTATCGGCTTTAATGCGCCATTTTTTATTTCCAAAGCTGGTTCAGGTCATATTTTTGAAGCAGAGCCGATTGACCGCCGAATTCCATTTATTCAGGAGTCTCAACAAATCAAAGGGGTCAGCAGTCTTCAAGCAGTGGCTTTTAAGCCAGCGATGCTGCAATCTCAAATTTTTTCAGATACCATAAAAGTTTTGCAAACCAAAGACTCCGTTATTCAACGTCAAGATATTTTTGGGGTGATGTTTAAAGGGGTGGATCAACACTACAACTTCGATTTTCTGCGACAAAATTTGCTGGAAGGCCGCCTGATCAATCCTCTTCAACAAGATGAAATCTTGCTTTCGAAAAGCATTGCTCAGCAATTAAACTACAAGTTAAACGACCTGATTTCTGTCTATTACGTCAAAAACCAACCGATTTTGAAAAAAATGAAGGTGGTGGGCATTTATCAAACGGGCTTTGCAGAATACGATCAAAAATTAGCTTTTGTGAGTTTGCAAGTCGTTCAGCAAATGAATGATTTTGGCACCCGAATTTCTTTGAGGCCAATCATTGAAAAACAAAAATTAACCATTGCCATTGACCTGCAGGGTTCTTCTGAGCGTTTGCTCTTTGATTGGGGGCAGGGCCCAGAAATTTACACGGCTTATCAAATTCCGGTGTTTAAAGATACTACCTACGTTGTGAACGCTCTCAAGATGGAAAATCAGGGCAGTTTGCTTGAAAATATAGATCGTGCTTCTGTCAAAATTGACGCACCCCGCCCAATTAGTTATCAAGATCTTGTATTAGATGAAACAGGTTCACCAGTCGTTTTAATTGACGGAACAACGCATCAGGCTTTGCAGACTAAATATGGGCCTTTACATTTTTATTTTTCCGATGGGCTAGGGACTACTGAGCAATTTATCTCAGGTTTTGAAGTAAACCTTAAAAATTTTGCTGCCTTTGAAGAGGTGCAGAAAGCATTGAAAAACAAACTTGAAATGAGGCCTATCAACGGGCATTTGTTGCAAGTTAATTCCATTAAAGATGTCGAAGCCGATCTTTTTGCATGGCTGAGCTTCTTGGATGTCAATGTACTGATCATTGTCATCTTGATGTTATTGATTGGTATCATCAATGTTGGTTCAGCTTTGTTGGTGCTCATTGTACTCAGAACCCAATTCATTGGATTACTCAAGGCACTTGGCGCCAATAACCGTTCCATCCGAATTATTTTCTTGTACCAAGCTTCCTACTTAATTTTAAGAGGTTTGGTCATTGGTAATCTATTTTCGGTATTGCTCATTTGGATACAGCAGCAGTTTCAAGTTTTCACCCTGAATCCGGAGGTGTATTACTTAGAGGCAGTTCCGGTTGCCTTTTCTTGGTTACATTTTATCGGCATTAATGTGCTCACTTTTATAGTTTGTATGGTAGCTTTACTGTTGCCTAGTAGAGTCGTTTCTAGAATCAGCCCCATTAAAGCACTGCGTTTCCAATGATGTTTGAAGTAGGGCAAGAGGTTAGTATATTACACGAAACAGGTGTTTTTAAGGTTCTGGAAATTGAAGCTGGTCAGTTAACCTTGCAAGATGAGTTTGGTTTTAGTCAGAAAATTGCTCCACATTTAGTAGTGCCAAGAAAAGCAGTGAGCATCGGTAAGTTGATCGTAAAAGACGCTACTAGTCCAGTAAGCACTTCAACAAAAAAATCACCGCAAAAGTCAGAACCGTTTATTGACTTACACGCTGAAGCCTTGGGGCTTTCTGCTCAATTGCAAGCGCACGATTTACTATTGGCACAAATGAGTGCATTTAAAAAGTTCTGCAATTTGCAACACCAACAACGCGTTCAAAAATTCAAGGTGATTCACGGCGCTGGAGAGGGTAGACTCAAGAAGGAGCTTAGGTTGCTGGTTCAAGGGAAAGAAGGCTTGCAAATGCACGACGCACAATGGCATCACGGAGCAGTCGGTGCTTCTATTATCGAAATGATCCTGAGTAAATTTGAACGTTTTTAGTATTTAGAAATATAACCTGTTTTTTCAGGTTGAATATTGAAAATCCAGTCAAAATAGCCAACATAATGCGAGCTAAAATAACCCAATTTGGCCGTATAAGAGGCTGGAAAACCAAGCTGCCTCGCTTTAGAAATCCCACTCATTTTTACTTGTGGCGCTACACCATCTTGTTGACACGGAGCTTGCCTGCGTTTACCGTAAAGAATGGTGCCGTATTGGAAAACACTTCGCCATTTTTTTTGATCAAAGCGTTTGGCATTCGCATTCTCAGGTGCTAAGGCGTAATAATTGGCAAATTGCAAGTGTTTTTTCAGCACTGAAGCCATCCCGCAAAAATAAGCATGCCCCATGCTATGACTCACCACATAAAGCGTATCGTTTTTTGAGTAGTCTCCGAGGCTACTCATTTCTTGCAGAAGGTTGAGCGCAGCAATTTTTCCAGCTTTAAAGCGCGTCAGGAATCCTTGAATATTTGATTTTGTTGCCAATAAATCAAGGGTATTTATGCTGGTTTGATCGGAAATTTTAGTGGTATAACACCGGTGTTTTTTTCCGGTACAAGGTTTTGGATAAAGGGCTGCCTTACTTGCAAAATTCAACAAATTCAGGTGA
The DNA here is from genome assembly GCA_041158525.1 of Bacteroidota bacterium. Lineage (GTDB taxonomy): Bacteria > Bacteroidota > Bacteroidia > Flavobacteriales_D > Crocinitomicaceae > UBA952. The sequence goes on from JBEBBE010000036.1 coordinate 19,413, forward strand.
TTGGAAGTTTGTATGGAATGATGTCCGTCTGCGTAAAGAATGAGGTCAGGCTCGATTCGTGCTTCAAATTTCTGGACAATTTCAGCGCTATTTTGCCAATAAGCATAGCGATCTGAGCGGTAGATGAGATTTTTGGAGTCAGGATGTTCGAGTCCCTTTTGTAAAATTTGATCTTTTACCTTTTCTAAATCCTTTGAAGCAGAAACGGGTCTGTAGCCGTTTACAAACAGCAAAATTCGCTTTGGTGGATCATTTTTTCCATTTGCTAATAGATTGACTTTTTGTCCGTTAGGAAGGTATATTTCCTGTTGAATTCGACCTAAACTATCAGGGCTCTCAATTACAAAATATTGTGTTCTAGCGCGAAATAATTGCTGTAATTTACCTTTTTCTCGGAGGTTTAAATAGCGACTTGAATGAGAAAATTTCAATGACGTATTTTGCTCATTCTTCTTGAAATACAATACAGGATTTTCACGTTGAGTGTGCCATTTGCCGGCAGTTTTGATATAGAGTTGAACACTAAGCTGTGTTGTTGCTTGCTTTTCAAACCACATCGGATTGTGCAGGCCTTTTTGAACAGCATTTATATTTTGATTTTTGAAAACTGGAATTTGGTGATATCTAAAATGAATTTGGGTCTGATAATAGTCAATTCCGATTAAAACTCCAATGTTGCCAATCAAGAGAAGTCCCCATAACGTAAGTTTCAAAAAGCGCAAGGACCATCTTTTAAAGAACTTGCTTTCTGCGATGATCCGATTGATTTTTTTAAAACTCAGGAATTGTAGCAGCAGGCTGAGCCCGAGTGCAAGCAAATGCAGTAATGTGATGTTGTACCCCCCAATATGTCCATAAATATGAAACAAAGGATTATTGGCATCAATGAAAAAATGAAAGTGGTTGCTGGTCTCGATGAGTTTTAGACCATAGGGTTCCGCTAACGTGTTTTTGATAATTTGTCTGTTTTGGTTTTGTTCAAAATAGACATGACTCACTCGGCCGTTATAAGACCAAAGTGGAACAGAGCAAAATAGAAATAAAAAAAGTTGAAGTAAGCCTTGCTTCACCTTTAGAGGTGCATGAAGTTTTTCTTGGCAAGGAGTTCGTCTTCAGATTCGCGGTAGTCAGGGTCGTCTACACAGCAGTCAACTGGGCAAACAGCAGCGCATTGCGGCTCATCGTGAAAACCAACACATTCGGTGCATTTCTCGTGTGAGATGTAATAGACATCCATGTTGACAGGTTCAAAAGCAAAATCAGCAGAGATCTCTTCACCGTTGAGCGTCTGAATCATGCCTTTTAAAGAGGTGCCGTCAGCATATTTCCATTCTGCTCCTCCTTCATAAATTGCATTATTTGGACATTCTGGCTCGCAAGCCCCGCAATTAATGCATTCGTCTGTTATCATGATGGCCATAATCCGAATTTTTGTGCAAATATAATAACGACTGAGCGATACTTTTGTGCGTTGGGCAACAAAAAAAATTAAAACCTTACTTTTGCACCGTGGAACAACAGCAAATCATAAGTGCTTTTTCGGCCCTGGGCCAAGTTATTGAAGACTTACTATATCAAGATCATTCTTCTTTACTCAATCAGACAGAATTTGATCAACTCAAAGCCTTGATTGCTAAAGAGCAGCACTACAACGGTTGGTTCACACCAGATCAAATCAAATTAGCACTGCAAGATATCAGGCCGTGGTTGACAGAAACTGCTTTGCAAAATTGGTTAGCTTCTTATCAGTATGCAACAAGTCCACAAACTGTTGCCCTTATTTTACCTGGCAATTTACCGCTAGTTGGCTTTCATGATTTTCTGTGTGTGCTTTGCTCAGGACATCGTGCTTTAGTAAAACTCAGCAGCGAAGATGCACGTCTTTTACCCGCTTTTGCAGAAATTTTATGCCTTTTTGAACCTGAATTGCGCACCCAAATTTCATTCGCAGCAGGAAAACTAAGTGGTTTTGACGCGGTTATCGCTACAGGTTCGGGTAATGCCATGCTGCATTTCAAGACTTATTTTGAAAAGTATCCGCATCTGTTCAGAGGTCACCGCAGTTCTGTGGCAGTCCTAGATGGGTCGGAAACGCCTGAAGAATTAATGGCGCTTGGGCATGATGTCTTGCGTTATTTTGGAAGGGGCTGTCGAAATGTCACACAAGTGTTGCTGCCTACAGATTTTGAACTCAATCGAATTTTTGAAGCTTTATTACCGCTTTCAGATGTGGTCTATCATAAAAAATACGGCAACAATTATGATTACAATAAAGCCATTCACTTACTCAACCTGAGCCCAATCCTAGATAACAACTTCATTTTATTAAAAGAAAGTAAAGAATTGTTTTCACCGCTGGCCATGCTGCATTATTGGCGCTATCAGTCAAGAGAACAGGTAGCGCAATACTTGAAAGAGAACGAGTTGTCCCTTCAATGCGTGGTTGGTCATGCTTACCTGCCTTTCGGTTCGGCGCAGTGCCCAAAATTAACAGACTACGCAGATGGCATTGACACCATGCTTTTTCTTGGTAACTTTGCCGAATGTCACTCTTAGATAAGTTCATGATCCGTTACAAAACTCCAGAAGAAATTGAAATCATGCGCGAAGCAGCGCAAATTGTTAGTAGAACCCTAGGTTTGGTGGCTAAACACTTAAAACCTGGTGTGACACCCCGCTTCTTGGATCAAATGGCTGAAGAGTACATTTTAACACAAAATGCCAAGCCTGGTTTCAAAGGTTTGTATGGCTGTCCAAGCACACTTTTAATTTCTGTCAATGAACAAGTCGTACACGGCTTGCCAACCGACAAACCCATTCAGGAAGGCGATATCGTTTCTGTAGATTGCGGTTCGTTTTACAAAGGATACTACGGAGACCACGCTTACACTTTTGAAGTAGGTGATGTGCGCCCCGAAGTTTCAAAACTTTGTCAAGTCACCAAAGAATGCCTATATTTAGGTATAGAACAAGCTACAACCGCCAATCGCATTGAAGATATCGGCTGGGCCATTCAACAACACGCTGAAGCTCATGGTTACGGTGTCGTTAGAGATCTAGTGGGCCACGGCTTAGGAAAAGAGCTGCATGAAGAACCACAGGTACCTAATTACGGCCGTCGTGGTCGCGGGAAGAAAATTCAAAATGGCCTCACTATCGCTATTGAACCCATGATCAATATGGGTACTGAAAAAGTTGAAACCCTTGATGATAAATGGACAATTGTTACCGCTGACCGTCAACCAAGTGCTCACTTCGAACACAATATTGCTGTCATCGATGGCCAACCCGTCATACTTTCCACCTTCGATTTTATATACGAAGCGTTGGGAATGTAATTGATTAGACACGCTAGAAGTCTCCGAAAATATTATCAAAAAACAATTTGATAGCACAAAAAAAAGCGCCTTTTGGGCGCTTTTTTATTTTCAAAGAAATTAATTCTTATAAGTGGATCACTTCGCCGTAAGCTGCAGCTGCGGCTTCCATGATGGCTTCAGACATAGTAGGGTGAGGGTGAACTGTTTTGATGAGTTCTTCACCTGTTGTTTCCAATTTGCGTACCGCAACCAATTCGGCAACCATTTCGGTTACGTTGGCTCCGATTAAGTGGCCACCAAGTAATTCGCCGTATTTGGCATCAAAAATGAGTTTAACAAAACCATCTTTGGCACCAGCAGCACTGGCCTTGCCAGAAGCTGAGAATGGGAATTTACCAACTTTGATTTCGTAACCAGCTTCTTTGGCAGCTTTTTCAGTCATGCCGACAGAAGCTACCTCTGGAGAGCAGTAAGTACAACCTGGGATGTTGCCATAATTGAGTGGCTCTGGATGATGACCTGCGATTTTTTCGACGCAGATAATACCCTCTGCTGAAGCAACGTGCGCAAGTGCTGGGCCAGGAACGACGTCTCCGATTGCGTAGTAACCAGGGATGTTGGTTTGGTAATATTCATTGACCAAAATACGCCCTTTATCTGTAACAATACCTACTGTTTCAAGGCCGATATTTTCAATGTTTGCTTGAATACCAACAGCAGACAAAACAACGTCGCATTCGATTTTTTCTTCGCCTTTTTCAGTTTTGATGGTAACGACACAGCCTTTACCTGAAGTATCTACAGCTTCAACTGATGCATTGGTCATGATATTGATACCCGCTTTCTTGAAAGACTTTTCTAGTTGTTTTGAAACTTCTTCGTCTTCAACCGGGACAATGTTTGGTAAGTATTCAACAACTGTAACCTCAGTGCCGATGGCATTGTAGAAATAGGCAAATTCTACTCCAATTGCTCCTGAACCAACCACCACTAATTTTTTAGGTTGGGTTGGGAGGGTCATGGCTTGGCGGTAGCCAATGATTTTGGTGCCGTCTTGTGGTAAATTAGGAAGTTCACGTGAGCGTGCTCCGGTTGCAATAATGATGCCTTTTGCAGCGGTATAAACTGTTTTAGCGCCGCTTTCGTCGGTTACTTCAACAGATTTATTTGCTTGGATGACACCTGAACCTTTGAGGACATCAATTTTATTTTTCTTCATGAGAAATTGAATCCCGTTCGACATGCCACTAGCGACATCGCGACTGCGCTTGATCATGGCACCGAAATCGGCGCTGCTGTCTTTTACAGTAATACCGTAGTCTGCGGCGTGTTGCAAGTATTCATATACATTGGCACTTTTAAGAAGTGCTTTAGTTGGAATACAACCCCAATTGAGGCAAATACCTCCTAGCGATTCGCGTTCAACAATAGCAGTTTTCATGCCCAACTGAGAGGCGCGGATGGCCGTGACGTATCCGCCAGGTCCACTTCCAACAACGATGATGTCGTAACTCATTATTTTAGCTTTTTAAAGGACAAATTTAAGGCTTAAAGTTGAAAGATGCTATCTAATTAATGCTTACTTTTGTGTCGAATTCACAAATCTTATGCAAAGCCAATACCAACAAGAAGCCACGCTCCAACAAGCCCTCGATTTAGGTCTCCGCGCCGACGAATTTGACATGATCAAAGAAATCCTCGGGCGCACGCCTAATTTTACTGAAACAGCGATCTACTCCGTTATGTGGAGTGAGCACTGTTCTTACAAAAATTCCATTCTTTGGCTCAAAACCTTGCCAAAAGATGGGCCACACATGTTGGTAAAAGCAGGTGAGGAAAACGCTGGTCTAGTAGATATCGGCGATGGTTTGGGTTGTGTCTTTAAAATTGAGTCTCACAATCACCCAAGCGCCCTTGAGCCTTATCAAGGAGCTGCAACAGGTGTGGGCGGAATCAACCGCGATATCTTTACAATGGGTGCGCGCCCAATTGCGCAACTCAACTCATTGCGCTTCGGAAACATTGAAGAAGCACGCACCAAATGGTTAGTGAAAGGTGTTACTAAAGGCATCGGTGACTACGGAAACGCTTTTGGTATTCCTATTGTCGGTGGCGAGGTATTCTTTGATGAATCCTACAATACAAATCCACTTGTGAATGCTTTCTCTGCCGGAATCATTGACACCAAAAAAATTATTTCAGCAACGGCTAAAGGCCCTGGGAATCCTGTATTTATTGTTGGTTCAGCCACTGGTAAAGACGGAATCGCTGGTGCTGCTTTTGCTTCAAAAGATATTACCGAGGCTTCAGCCGATGACCTTCCTTCAGTTCAGGTTGGTGACCCTTTCATGGAAAAACTCTTACTTGAGGCCACCATGGAATTGTCTCAAACCGATGCCATTGTTGGTATGCAAGACATGGGTGCAGCCGGAATCACTTGTTCAACTTGTGAAATGAGTGCCGCTGGAAGTGTCGGGATGGAAATCCACCTCGATCGCGTTCCAACGCGTCAAGACAACATGTTGCCTTATGAAATTCTTTTGTCTGAATCTCAAGAGCGCATGCTCGTTGTGGTTCAAAAAGGTAAAGAACAAATCGTAAAAGACATCTTCGATAAATGGGATCTCCATGCTGAAGAAATTGGAGCGGTTACTGACACAGGCCGTATTCGTTACTACATGTCTGGTGCTTTAGTAGGAGATGTTCCTGCTGAATCATTGGTGTTGGGTGGTGGAGCTCCTCAATACAAAAGAGAATACGCAGAGCCTGCTTACTACCAAGAATTCAAAAAATTCAATATCAGCCAGGTTGCCGAACCTTCAGATTTAAAAGTGGTTGCCGACAAAATGTTAGCCATGCCAAACATTGCTTCTAAGCGTTGGGTTTATGAGCAATATGACTCCATGGTCGGAACCCGTAACATGACCACCAACCGCCCTTCAGATGCAGGTGTGGTGAATATCAAAGGAACCAACAAGGCACTTGCCATGACTGTAGACTGCAACTCGCGCTATGTCAATGCAGATCCAGAAATTGGCACCATGATTGCCGTTAGTGAGGCAGCCAGAAACATTACTTGTGCTGGTGGTGTCCCAAGTGCTATTACCAATTGCTTGAATTTTGGTAACCCATACAACCCAGAATCTTACTGGCAGTTTGTCGGTGCCATCAAAGGAATGTCTGCCGCTTGTTTGAAATTCGAAACACCAGTTACCGGAGGAAATGTTTCCTTCTATAATCAAACTGTCATGAATGGCAAAGAAGTACCTGTATTTCCTACGCCAACCATCGGTATGATCGGTATCGTTCCAAACAAAGAAAAAGTCATGACCCTTGACTTCAAACAAAAAGGTGACCTCATTTTCTTAATCGGAAATTACACTGAAGATATCGCGTCTTCTGAATACTTAGCCAGTTACCATGGCATTAAAGCTTCCCCTGCACCATACTTCAATCTTGAAGAAGAATTTGAAATGCAGCAAGCTATTAAAGGTCTCATTGCCAATGAGCTCGTATCTGCTGTTCACGATGTTGCAGATGGTGGCTTGTACGTTACACTCGTTGAGATGTCCATGCCAAGAGGTCTTGGTTTTGATATTGTCAGCGATGCTGATATTCGCCTCGATGCTTTTCTTTTCGGAGAAGGACAGGGTAGAGCGGTTGTTAGTGTGACCGAAGAGCAAGAAGAAGCTTTTGTCGAGTATATGTTATCTACAGGCGTCAACATGACACTTTTGGGTCATGTTACCAAAGGTAAATTACAAATTGATGAGCAGCACTACGGTTTTATCACAGATGCACAAGCCATCTATGACAACGCTTTGGCAGCTCATCTTGAAAACTAATTATGGAATATAATACCACGCGCGGTCCACTGATCTTACCAGAATACGGTAGAAATGTCCAAAACATGATTGCTCATGCCATGGAAATTGAAAACCGTTCTGAAAGAAATCGTGCTGCCCAGGCTATCATTGAAGTGATGGGGCAGCTCAATCCACACCTCCGCGACGTTGAAGATTACCGCCACAAACTCTGGACACACCTTTTTGTGATGTCTAATTTTGAACTCGACGTAGACTCTCCTTATGAAAAGCCAAAGCAAGAGGTGCTCAATGAGAAGCCGCAACGCATGGTTTATCCGTCATCAAAAATACGCTACGGTCACTACGGAAAATATACCCAAGCTATCTTAGAGGCTTCTAAAGAGGTCGAAGAACCACTCGAAAAAGAATACCTCAAAAGTACCATGGCCAACTTCATGAAAAAGCAGTTTTTGGCCTATAACAATGACACCGTAGAAAACCATGTCATTGCCCAGCAATTAAAGGAATTGTCTAAAGGAGAACTCATCTTAGAAAATCCAGACGACCTTGTCAATACCAATACGCTCTTGCGAACGATGGGTATTGGTCAAAACCAAAACAAGCGCTTTAACAAGCAAAAGAATAACAAAAACAAAAAGAAGAAATTCATCAAAAAATAACGCATGGCCTCTTTTGAAATCTACGGTGGAAAACCATTAAAAGGAGAAATCATTCCTCAAGGTGCTAAAAACGAAGCACTTCAAGTACTTTGTGCTCCTTTGCTTACAGCTGAAAAAGTGACCATTTCCAATGTTCCTGACATTGTCGATGTGAACAAACTCATCGCGCTCCTGCAAACAATGGGCGTTAAGGTCGAAAAAGTTGAAAAGGGAACCTATATTTTTCAAGCGAAGGAAATCGATCTCAACTATTTAGAATCTGAAGACTTCAAAAAAAGAGCCTCTTCTTTGCGCGGATCAATTATGATTGTCGGCCCACTTTTAGCCCGTTATGGTCGTGGTTTTATTCCAAAACCAGGTGGTGACAAAATTGGTCGCAGACGCCTAGATACACACTTTGAAGGTTTTGCTCTTTTGGGCGCCAAATTTAATTACGATGCCGGCGAGCACTTTTACTCTGTAGAAGCTGCTCAATTGAAAGGAACCTATATTCACCTAGATGAAGCTTCTGTAACAGGTACTGCCAATATTTTAATGGCAGCCGTGATGGCCGAAGGTGAAACCACTTTCTACAATGCTGCTTGTGAGCCTTACATTCAGCAACTTTGTAAAATGCTCAATTCCATGGGTGCTCAAATCACGGGTATTGGCTCAAACATGCTCACAATCAAGGGTGTGAAGGAATTGAAAGGTTGTTTTCACCGCATTTTGCCCGACATGATCGAAATTGGTAGCTTCATTGGTTTAGCAGCCATGACGCAATCTGAAATTACTATCAAAGATGTTTCTTGGGAAAACTTAGGGGTGATTCCAAATGTTTTCAGACGTCTAGGGATTAAACTCGAACGCCGTGGCGATGACATCTTCATTCCAGCTCAAGAAAAATACGAAATCGAAACCTTTATTGATGGCTCTATCATGACCATCTACGATGCTCCTTGGCCAGGCTTCACCCCAGACTTACTTTCCATCATATTGGTCGTTGCTACCCAAGCCAAAGGATCTGTTCTTATTCATCAAAAAATGTTCGAGTCACGCCTTTTCTTTGTAGACAAACTCATTGACATGGGGGCTCAAATTATTCTTTGTGACCCACACAGAGCTACAGTTATCGGCTTAAACCGCGAGCACAGCCTAAAAGGTATTGAAATGACTTCCCCAGATATCCGTGCAGGAGTCTCTTTACTCATTGCAGCGCTTTCAGCTAAAGGAAAGAGTGTGATTCACAACATCGAACAAATTGACCGTGGTTACCAAGACATTGAGCTTCGCCTCAATAACATTGGTGCCGACATCAGACGCATCGGATGAAAAAGCCCTTGATACTTATTGTTGGTGTTTTACTGGTTTTTGCCTGTTATGCACTTTGCTTTCAAAGCAAGCCTGAGCCTGTAACGCCCATAAGTACAATTGCGCCTGAAATCAGTTTGCTTTCTCCAAAAGGAAAAACACTTAAGCTTTCCTCGCTGCGCGGCAAGATGGTTCTTATAGATTTCTGGGCATCTTGGTGCGGCCCGTGTCGCAAAGAGAGCCCAAACGTGGTAGAGGCTTTTCAAAAGTACCACAACAAAGAATTTAAAGATGCCAAAGGTTTTGAGGTGTTTAGTGTTTCGCTAGACCGCGACAACGCAGCTTGGCAACAAGCGATCATCACGGATCATCTTTCGTGGAAGTATCATGTACTTGATGAACAAGGCTTAGCTGCCGCCAATTATCAAGTAGCCACAATACCTAATGCATTTTTGGTGAATGGGGCAGGTGAAATTGTGGCAAGTGGTCAAGAGCTCAGAGGGCTGAACTTACACATTACCCTAGATAAATACTTGAAGTAAAAGGTTCTATACAGGACTTTTTTGACCGAGTTAAATACGATCCAATACGTATTTGATTAACGCATTCATCTCTTTGTCAATTCCCGTAGAAAATTCTTCTAGTGGTCTATTTGCTACACCTAAGCATAAAGTGGTGCATTTGTGCCCCAATGCTTTACCCAATGCAAAGATTGCAGAGCTCTCCATTTCAAAATTCATGATCTTTTGCTCATTACTTAAAAAAGCACCAAGCGCTAAATGAATATTGCGCATTTTGCTCTCCATTCTTAAGGAACGTCCTTGTGGTCCGTAAAAGCCTGAGCTTGTAACTGTAATACCAGTGTTCACTTTTTCAGAATTGAATCGGGCTACTAATTCTGGATTTGCTGCACTTAAGTAAGGAATGATGTTTTTCGGAAATTGCACTTGTTCATTGATACAAACTAGCAAGTGTTGTTCTTCTTGGCTGAAGTCAATTGGATAAAAATGCGCAACGTTATCTAGCCCTAAAGCGTGTGTAGAAAGTATCCAAGAGTGCACGGGGATATCTGGCTGCAGAATGCCACAGGTCCCAATTCTAACGAGCTCTAAAGATTTATTTTCAGGTTTATCTGAACGATTGACTAAATCAATATTCACTAAAGCATCGAGCTCTTGCATACAGATATCGATGTTGTCGGTACCGATGCCAGTAGATAGTACAGTAATGCGTTTTTGTTGATACCAGCCTGTATGGCTCACAAACTCGCGGTGTTGTACTCGATGTTCTATTACATCAAAAAATCGACTGATTTTTCCGACGCGGTCTTGATCGCCGACCAAGATGACTTTATCGGCAAGCTGTTGAGGTGTTAAGCCCAAATGATAAACAGCTCCTTTGCCGTCAAGAACGAGTTCAGTTGCAGGATAACGCATGTTAAAGTATCAAATAATGCACTACTTGATAGAACCAAATACTTTAGCTAACAGTTCAGAAACACGGGCAGCTGGGTTTGCGCGTATTTGATCTTCTTCTTGTGCGACTAAAATAAATAGCCCATCAATGGCTTTTTGTGTGATATAGGCATCTAGATCCGGGTCGAGTTGCTGCCCGCCGGTAAGTTTAACCGCCGCGTTATATTTTGTAATTAGTGGGTTCCAATAGGAGGTGAGGCCTACTTGAGCAGTCGCTGCTTTTACTTTCGGTAAAAAAGCATTGTATAGTTGACTCTGTGTCTGCTGCTTTAAATAGGAGCTTGCAGCACCGTTTCCTCCATTTAGTATTTTAAAACCATCTTGAACACTCAGCTTTAGGATGGCATCCTTGAAAATCGGTAAAGCTTCTTTTACTGCTTCTTCAGCCGCTCTGTTAAGTGTCGTTTCGAATTTATCTACTTGCGCAGACATCCCGAGTTGAAGGGCTTTTTCTTTGACCTTGATGGCATCAGGAGGGAAGGGAAGTCGGATCTCAGGATTCTTTAAAAAACCGTCAAGCATACTGCTTTTGTTGACTGCTTTTTCAATACCTAGTTGTAAAGCTTCTTTAAGGCCTGAAATAACCTCTTCATTGGTCAATTGAGGAGTTTGGGCACCAATTTGTGTTGGGACCTTGATTTGAACGTCTTTGGCAAGTGCTTTCAGATTTTGCGCACAAGAAGCTTGTGTCAAAATAAGAAATAGGAAAGAAGGAATCAGCAAATTTTTCATGGCTACCTGATTACATGAATCATGCCAGTTTTGTTTGTTTTCCCGTCTGTGTCTTTGTCTTTGTACCAAGCTTTCCAGATGTAGGTGCCAGGTTGTACTTTTACGCCATTGTAGTATCCATCCCAGTAGCCTTTAGGGTCATTTGTTTCCCAAATAATTTCTCCCCAACGGTTGTAAATAGCAAGGTGGAAATTTTCAGCATCTATACCCTCAATGTAGAACGACCAAACTTGATTGTGTTCGTCGTCGTCTGGTGTAAACGCTGTAGGTGCATAGAAGATGACATCTGAAACAACCTCAATATCTATTGTAATTGAATCTGAACAGCCGTCAACTGTGGTTACAGTAAGCATAATTGGATACGTAGCCATTACCCCTTCTGGATAAGAAATGATGGCGCTAGAGCCATTGCTTGTGATTTGTGTTGATCCAGGAGATGTCCAGTTGTATTGCGCAATATTACCTGATGAAATATCATTGGTTTGAACGGTTGTTTCGAACCAAGTAACAGGATTTTTAGAGAGCGTAAAGTTCGCGGACGGCATTGGTGTTACCGTTAATAAGTCATCAAAGAAGCCATTGTAAATACAACCATGAATCGAGGTAATAACGACACTGAGGTCGTAGTCTCCGGGTTGAGCAATGGTGTGGAATAAAGTATCTTGATTTGGTAAGTTAAAGCTATCACC
>JBEBBE010000037.1:0-25081 GCA_041158525.1 Bacteroidota bacterium
AGTCTGTACATAGGTACCAGAAGTTGTGTAGGTTTGGTTATTGAGCGAATAGCTATTACATGCCATTGCAGAAATGGTATTGTAGGTGACGCAAGAAGATGCTGAACTTGGCGTTACTGAAGCCCAAGTTTCACCTGCACGAATTTCATCGATTTCATAATTTCCTGTACCTGCTGCCTGACGCAAGAATATAGATTGGATTCCTGTAGCCGCCCAATTACTTGTACCGGATGAATTAGTAACAACAGGTGTAGGCTCTGCTGCCCCAGGAATTGGATTGATCCATAAAGACCCTGTAATTGGGGAGCCAACAGCGCTACTTGACGCTTTTGCAACAACAAATAAGGTTGTATTTAACGCATACTCTGTAGGCGCATAAGAAATGGTTACAGTACCTCCAGATGTATTTAAAATACCGAGTTGAAAGGTGTTGGGCGTTGTTCCTAGCTTAATGTGTACACGAGGAAAGAAAATTGTAACCCCAGTTGCACCTGTGGAGGCAGCAAATCCAATAAAGTAATTTCCAGCAGCGGTTAGACCTGTTGTATTGGTTACATTGAGTAAGAAAGAAAAATAACCCGTTGTCCCTGTGGTCGTGAATGGTTTATTAATATCCTCAGTGCCTGAACTCGAGAGTGCAATTCTGTTGCCTGCTGAAGCTTGCAAACCAGGATAGCTCAAGCTATTTCCCGATTGCGATGCAGTTGTTAATGCTGAGATTTCACCGGCTGTTCCACTGTGCGTTGTCCAACCATTGGCATTTGCCAAACCCGTAAAGTTAAATGATTCAAAGGCTTGAGCGAAGACATTGATGCTCAGCACAGTAAATAGAAAAAGTATTGCTTTTTTCATAGATAAATTTTTGTAATGTAAAATTACGACTTTGTACGTTAATATACTGTAAACTAGGGAATACTTATGAAATAAAAAGGCGGGTTTCCCCGCCTTTTCACTCTTATTTGATGCTGCTTATTCTGCTGAAGCTTGTTCTGGCGCTGGGCGCTCAGGACGTGGCAACAACACTTTGCGAGACAATTTCCATTTCTTAGTCTTTGGATCTTTACCAATGACTTTGAAAGTAAGTACTTCGCCTTCTTTCACTACATCTTCCATTTTTGCTGTTTTTTCCCAAGCAAATTCAGAGATATGAATAAGACCATCAGTACCTGGTACGATTTCAACGAAACAACCAAATTCTTTCACTGATTTCACTTTACCTTCGTAGGTAGCACCATCCTCAACTTGTGGTGGGAATGCAATCTGACGAATCAAGCGAATTGCTTCTGCCATGTCGTCGCCGTTGTTAGAAAGAATTTGAACGCGTCCTTCACCTGTAGGTAATTCTTCAATAGTGATGGTTGTTTTGGTTTCTTTCTGAAGACCTTGAATGATTTTTCCTCCAGGTCCGATAATGGCACCGATCATTTCGTTAGGCACATTGAATGCTTCTAAACGCGGTGTTTGTGGCTTCATTTCAGTGTTTGGCGCTGCAATAGTCTCAGTGATTTTTCCTAAGATATGTAAACGACCTGCACGCGCTTGCTCAAGTGCTTGCATCAAGATTTCGTATGGTAAACCATCTACCTTGATATCCATTTGACATGCTGTGATTCCGTTTGCTGTACCCGTAATTTTGAAGTCCATGTCACCTAAGTGATCTTCATCACCAAGGATATCAGACAAGACAGCAAATTTACCTTCGTCAGCTACCAAGCCCATCGCAATTCCTGATACAGGTGCCTTGATTGGCACACCACCATCCATTAATGCTAGCGTACCCGCACAAACAGTTGCCATGGAAGACGAACCATTTGATTCGAGGATATCAGAAACCAAACGAACTGCATAAGCGTAGTCGTCTGGCATCACTGGCTTAAGTGCACGAAGCGCCAAATTTCCGTGACCAATTTCACGACGTGAAGTACCACGTAATGGTCTTGCTTCACCCGTAGAGAATGGTGGGAAGTTATAGTGTAATAAGAATTTTTCAGTTCCTTGGAAAGTAGCACCATCGATGAGCTGCTCATCCATTTTTCCACCTAGAGTAAGGGTAGTGATCGATTGTGTTTCACCTCTAGTAAATACAGCTGAACCGTGTACCATTGGTAAATAATCTACTTCAGCCCAGATTGGACGAATTTCATCAAAGTTACGACCATCAAGACGCTTGCGCTCATTGAGCATGACCCAACGAACGGCCTTTTTCTTCACTTCAGAGAAGTAAGGAGAAATGAACTTACCAGCTGTTTCTAATTCTTCTTCTGTAAATGCTGCTTTAACTTCTGCTTTGATTGCATCAAACAATTCAGTACGTTGTGCTTTGTTGGCCAAGCCCATGCGTGCAACATCTTTACACTTTTCCATAGCCAATTCATAAACGCGCGCTCTAACCGCTTCGTCATGTGTTTCGTGGCAATATTCTCTTTTAGGATTAGCTGTTGGGATTTCAGCAGCAAGTTCTAATTGGAAGTTACATTGTTCGATGATAGCAGCATGTGCCAATTTAATGACTTCAACCATGTCAGCTTCAGAAACTTCTTTCATCTCACCTTCAACCATGTTGACATCTTTTGCTGTACCAGCTACCATTACGTCGATATCAGATTGAGCAATTTCTGCCATTGTAGGGTTGATGATGTATTCACCATTTACACGACAAACTCTTACTTCTGACATCGGGCCATTGAAAGGAATGTCAGAAACCGCGATTGCTGCAGATGCGGCTAAACCACACAAAGCATCTGGGTTATTGACTCCGTCATAAGACAACAATTGAATCATCAATTGAACCTCAGCATGGTAATCGTCTGGGAAAAGTGGACGCAAAGCGCGGTCAACCAAACGCATCACGAGAATTTCTGTTTCTGATGGGCGTGCCTCACGACGGAAGAATCCGCCAGGGAAACGACCTGCAGCCGCATATTTCTCACGGTAGTCTACCGTAAGTGGAAGGAAATCTACTCCTTCTTTTGCTTCTTTTGCAGCAACAACAGTTGCAAGCAACATGGTATCGCCCATGCGAACCACTACAGACCCATCTGCCTGTTTTGCCAACTTACCAGTCTCTACAAGGATTTCCTTGCCGCCGGTCATAATTGACTTTCTTGTACCTATATTCATCTTTTTTTATTTACTAACTTTTAAACAAAGAGGGGGCTTTCGATGTAATCGAAGCCCCCTCTCCCAATAAATTTGCTATGCTTGATAAAAGATTAGCGACGAAGCCCTAATTCTTTAATCAATGCACGGTATTTTTCAATATCGTTTGCCTTAAGGTAATCTAAAAGGCTACGACGCTTACCAACCAAAAGTTGAAGTGCGCGCTGTGTACCGTAGTCTTTGCGATTCTTTTTAAGGTGCTCAGTCAAGTGACTGATGCGGAATGTGAACAATGCGATTTGGCCTTCTGTTGAACCAGTGTTGGTTTCAGAACCGCCGTGTTTTGCGAAGATTTCTTTCTTCTTTGCTGAATCTAAATACATGCTAATATTTTTGTAAATGATTATTATGTAGACTGATCACCGTGATCAATACGGGTGCAAAGATAGCAACTCTTTTTGAATTGAACAAAAAACCACAATATATTGGACTTCTCTTACTTTTTAAACGCGGACCTCTATTTTGATTATCTTTGCTGCGTTCTTAGGTGTTTGCCTGTCAAACTTAATAAGGAATCCGGTGCAATTCCGGAGCTGTATCTGCAGCTGTAAGTGTCTAAAATGCAATTCAAAAGGTCACTGAGCAATCGGGAAGACGAATTGAAACGGACACGAGCCAGAAGACTTGCCTTAGAACAGCGTGAAGACTTCAGATTAAAGTCGGTATCGCCGGGCACTATCTTTAGCGCCTTGCCGCACCACTTTTTTCCATGTCATTGTTTAATTTTAAATGCTTAACAAACATGAAAAAAGGATTATTTATTTTCGCCGCACTCACCAGTGCTAGCTTGTATGCTCAACAATACGTGCATCAAGTCCTCGTTGCTAACGAAGGTTTTTTTGACTTTCAGACCAACGCAATCATTGAACCAGCTACTATTGGTTCATACAACCCATCAACACAAACTTATGTAGTTGTTGACACCCTTGACGGACAGCGCTTCAGTTCAGACCTCATTATTGATGGTAACTTTTATTATGTGGCTGCCGACACCAAAATCTTTAAGTATGATCTCAATACGCATCAAGAAGTAGCAAGTATTACGCTAACCGGTGTAAGAAATCTAGCTATTGCAGGAGATAAACTGATCGCAACCCGCGGTGAATACCTTCAAACATTTGACTCTTACCTACAAGTGTTCGATAAAAACACAATGCAGTTGTTGGCGTCCCTAGACACTACTGTTGGGCCAAAATGGGCTACCCAGAATATTGTTGTCGTGAATGACATTGCTTATGTCGCTGTCAATAACGCTTATGAATGGGGCAACGAAAAAGGGCTCATCGGACAACTCGACCTCAACACCTTACAATATGGAAATGAAATTGATCTAGGCCCAGAAGGTAAAAACCCAGATAATCTTTTCTTGTTTAACAATGAATTGGTTACTGTTAACAACAAAGATTGGTCCGGTGCCTCAGTTTCAAAAATCTCTTTGAACGGCAACGTCAATACACAAAACTTGGCAAACGCAGTAACGGGTTGTGGAACCTCTGCCCTCCGCGATGACAAATTGGTGTATCAGATTTCCATGGAAAATACCCTTAATGATTACAGCCTACTTAATATGGCTTACGAAGGCCCTGTAAATGGCATTACAGAAAATTTCTACGACCTCGCTCAAGATCCAGTATCAGGAAATCTTTACGCTTCAAACACTGACTTCTTTTCTACTGGAAAGGTTTACGTTTTCTTACCTAACAATACCGAACTAACGCAATTCAACGCAGGTGTGTCACCAGGTACCATTGTTTTTGATGTACGCTCTTCCGTAGGCATTCATGAAGTTGAGGCGAAAATTGCGGTATATCCGAACCCGTGCACCGATCAAATTCAAATCAGTGGCCTCACGCCAAACACAGCTTATGCGTTAACTGACGCTGCTGGAACTACCATGCTTAAAGGGTCAGAAACCGTGCTTTCATTGACCAATTTTGCTCCTGGTATTTACTTCTTAAATGTAAACGGAACCCTGACAAAAATTGTCAAGCAATAAGTTTTACTCACTTTCGAAAAAAAGGCCGCTCTTGGAGTGGCCTTTTTTATGAATGTTTATCTTTGTTCTATGCAACAAATCCTCGATAACCAGCAAATTCAGCAAAAAATCGTTCGCCTTGGGCACCAACTCTTAGAGGCAACCTTTGATCAGCAAGAAGTTTTTATTGGCGGAATTGCTGGCAACGGCTTTATTTTGGCCCAAAAACTCAGTGAAACACTGCGTGCCAATAGCGACATGCAAATTCATTGTTTTGAAATCCAGCTTAACAAAGATGAGCCTTGGAATGACCCGATTACCTTTAGCATCGAACAAAAAACACTGAAAAATGGCTACATTGTCTTGGTTGATGATGTGATCAATAGCGGTAAAACTATGCAATATGCACTCATGAAGTTTTTGGAACAAGCCACCAAAACCATTAAAACTGTAGTGCTTATTGATCGTCAGCACCGTCGCTACCCCATTAAAACTGATTACGCCGGATTGAGTTTATCTACCACACTTAAAAATCACGTAGACGTTCAGTTTACAGCCACCGATTCTAAAGTATTCTTATACTAATGGAAAAAATTACAGAAGCGAGCTCGGTCTACGAGCAACTTGACCAAATGTCAACGCTTGAATTGCTCAATGGTATCAATGAGCAAGATCAACAAGTCTCCCATGCCGTAGCACTCGTGATTCCGCAAATCAGTGCCTTTGTTGATGCTTGCTTTGAGCGCATGCAGCAAGGCGGACGCCTCTTTTATATTGGCGCCGGCACCAGTGGACGCCTCGGCATCGTAGACGCCAGTGAATGCCCGCCAACTTTTGGTGTGGCACATGGTCGTGTCATCGGACTTATTGCAGGCGGCGACAGCGCCATCAGAAAAGCAGTCGAATTTGCTGAAGATGACACCGAACAAGGTTGGAAAGACATCCTTGAACACCAACCTACCGCACTTGATACCATTGTTGGTATCGCCGCATCTGGCTCAACCCCTTATGTACTCGGAGCACTTGAGGCGGCCAACCAAGCGGGGTTACTCACAGCAGGCATCACGTGTAATCCGGGCTCTGCGCTAGCAGCAGTTGCTCAGCATGCCATGGCTCCAATTGTTGGGCCAGAGTTTGTTACGGGCAGTACGCGCATGAAGTCAGGCACGGCACAAAAATTAGTGCTCAATATGATTTCCACGAGTTTGATGATCAAACTTGGTCATGTCAAGGGCAATAAAATGGTCGATATGCAACTGAGCAACGACAAGCTTGTTGAGCGCGGTGCAAAAATGGTTGCCGAGGCCTTGGGTCTAGATCAGCAAACAGCAAAAGAACTTTTAATTAAACACGGCTCTGTGCGAAAAGCAGTAGACGCTTATCAAAAAAACTAATATGTCCACATTTGATCCTAACGGAGTCGGTATCGCCAACGGCAATATTTTTGGTTTTCCTTACACCGAGCAAGAGGCTGATCTCGTCATTGTTCCGGTACCTTGGGACGCCACGGCTTCTTACGGAAAAGGAACCAGCAAAGGGCCCCAAGCTATTTTAGAGGCCTCCACTCAACTTGATTTTTTTCATCCTGAGCTCGATAAAGCCTATGACACCAAAGTCTTTATGTCTGCAGTTTCGCAAGAATGGCTAGATATCAATGACCACCTTTGCGCACAAGGCCTTGAATACATTGCATTTCTCGAGGAACACGGAGAAGAATTGGCACAAAAACAGTTTGGACACGTCCTGGAAGCTATAAACGATGCACATCAGGCACTGCGTGAAAATTTACACGAGCGTTGTACACAATTAATACAGGCTGGTAAAATACCGTGCGTTTTAGGTGGCGAACACTCCACACCACTTGGTCTTTTACAAGCACTCGATGCAAAGTATTCAGATTACGGGATTTTACAAATCGATGCCCACGCTGACCTACGCGATGCTTATGAAGGCTTTACGCAGTCTCATGCAAGCATTATGCACAATGCTGTTCATCAACTCAAAAACCTCTCTCAGCTCACTCAGGTGGGCATCCGAGATGTTTCTGAAAGAGAAGTCGAACTTTCAGCTGCTCATGATAAAATCACCACTTTTTACGATTGGGCGCTTAAAAACGAACAATACCAAGGTAAAACTTGGGCTGAACAATGTCAAAAAATCATTGCTACACTGCCCCAAAAGGTCTACATCTCATTTGATATCGATGGCTTAAAACCAGAGTTATGCCCGCATACCGGCACTCCTGTTGCTGGTGGTTTTGAACTGCAAGAAGTGGCTTATTTACTTTTTGAAGTCGTTAAAAGTGGCCGCCAGATCATTGGTTTTGACCTCAATGAAGTAGCACCTGGCGAAACTGGCGATTGGGATGCCAATGTGGGTGCACGCGCGCTTTGGCACCTTGTGTGCGCCACTGAATTTTCAAGAAGAAAACACTTATGTTAAGAAAAAGCCCGCAGTTTTTTGGAGCAATTGCCTTGGTTTCGGCATCGATCTCGTTGTTTAGTGTCTGGAATTTGTTCAATTGGGATTTTTTGAATTGGGGCACCCAACTCTTCTTGTTTCCCTTTATTTGTGCAATCAGCGTAATGGGATTTTTTAGCAAAGCTGATCCGAGCTGGAGTAAAATCTCTTTGTTAGGGCTTATATTAATTCAGGTTGGACTTTATTTTTACGTATTCAAATACCAAGACCCTTACTCGCCTCAACTTTTGTTATTGCTCTTGCCTAGCCTACTCTCTGTACAAGTATTGCTTGCCGGAAAATTTTGGCGCAGAAAACACGGCAAGGGGCTGCTTGAAAACAAAGGATTCATTGCATTTTGCTTACTGACTGCTTTTGCCATTGGCCTCGAAACCAAAGCAGCTTTAAATGCAGAACTTCAATTACTTTATTTCGGGATGAGCCTACAAACCATTGGTGTTTTCTGGTTTTTTGGCCTGCGCGTTTTTAGCGCTAAATAGGCAACGCTACGGATTAATGACCCTACCGTAACCCACCACACGGGTTTTCCAGTAGTTTGTGGCTTCAATATCTGCAATAGAAATACCTTTACTAGAACTGGCATGAATCATTTGCTTGTCTGAGCCTTTCTCGTTAATAAGAATGCCTACATGATTCACTTCCCCACCGTTTGAAAAGAAAACCAGATCTCCTAATTGCGCGTCGTTAGCCTCAATTTTTTGAATTTCAGCAAATTGATCTGCCGCTCGGCGTGGCAACTGATAACCAGCTTTGGCAAAAACATACGATGTAAAACCACTGCAATCAAAACCAGCAGGGTCTGAACCAGCCGTTAAATACGCCACACCCAAGTGCTTTTGCGCTTCGCTAATTATAATTTGCTGAGACTTGAGCTGCAAAGCCTGCTCCGAGTAATTTGGAAAGGCTAAAGTTGGCTGCGTTGGTCTTTTGAAATCGGCAAAAAATGCTGCTGAAAATGCCTGCCAAATTTCTTTTTCGTCTTTGTTTTTGGCGCCTGTCAAGGAGGAAATATGATGCGAGATATCGTCTTGCAAGGCTTGTAATTCATTGCGATGCGCCAACATGATTTGCTGACCTTTTCTTTGTGTTTTAAGCTCGAGTAAATAAGTCACAGCCCAATCAAAATCGGCTTGATGTCGTGCTTTCCACCTGGCTTGTTGGGCCAATTCCAAGGTTGTAATGGCTTTGTAATAGCTAGGCAACATGGAATGATCAAACTCGGGGTCATTGAGCAGTTGTTTGGATTGGCGATGCACCATTTGAAAATAACCCTGATCAAAGAGTTGCTCTAGGCGATCTAGGCGTATATTTTGCGCTTGAAATTGAGCGGCAAAAAAGAAGATAAAAAAACCAAGGAAAAGTTTGGTTTTGTTAGTTCGCATAGAGTTTACCATTCATGAAAACGACTGAAGTTTGGTTTGGTAATTTAACCAAGACCTTATTGCCGAAAATATCAAAATCGGCATTTTGGAAATTGGTCAGCTCATGAACTTTTGCATCAACAAGAGCTGAAACCCCACCAATAATATTTCTGAAAACCAACACATTGTTCTTCAAGAGATAGGCCTGCGGTTGATACGTGGCTACTGGAATTTTCTGTCCATTGCTGTAGGCAAATAAATAGGAGTTTTCCATCCAGATACAGATATCGTCTTTGACATCCCAAAACTCTGAAGAAAAGTTCGAAAGCGCGGTTTTCTGGCCAGCTTGATAATGCCACAAATTGCCGTTCATGTCTTCATAAACAACAAAACCTCTTCCTGCTTTGTACTGCTTGATCGGGAAGGATTCTACTTCTTGAAAAACACCGTTGTCAAACACATAAAATGATTGCGTGTAAGGATCTTTAAAACATAAAACGTCTGTGCCTAATTGAAAATTCAATTGTTCTTCGTTGTAGGTGCCGATTTCAAATTTTTGCCCTCGCCAATAAACAAAGTAAGTAGCGCTGTTGTCTTTGTAAACCACCAAAT
This sequence comes from Bacteroidota bacterium, assembly GCA_041158525.1. GTDB lineage: Bacteria > Bacteroidota > Bacteroidia > Flavobacteriales_D > Crocinitomicaceae > UBA952. The sequence continues at coordinate 9,589 of JBEBBE010000037.1, forward strand.
TTTCACCAACTACCGCATTCATAGACAGACCATTGGTAATGGTTACTAGGCTTTCTAATTTTTGATTCCAATAAACGTTCAAGGACTGATAGCGGGTATCTTCATAGACAATGATGCTGTCTTTGACCACAAACTCGCGGCCAAAATTGGTGAGACTTGTAAATTTACCGGCATCCCACATGCGCAAACCATTAGCAATTTTATAAGCCATTAAGTGATCTGAGACCTGATAGTCAACGTTTAAGGTAGTGACATCGATGCGTTCCTTGCCATCGTACATTTTTAGATTGCCGCGCGTATCAATATAAGCGACCACTTCGTCTCCTGCTTTATAACTTACAATCGGTTGGATTTCGATGGGTCTGAAATAGCCGTCTTGAAAGGAAACAAAAAAGTTATTGAAGTCAAGGGTTGGAACAATGCCCTGGGCCTGTGTTTGGGTTGTCAAAATACCGATTAGGCAGCTACTTAAAAAAGATCGAAAGCTCATTACTCAAAGTTACCAATTTTAAGCCAATAAACGTATCTTCGTGCTGCTTATCCAAAATGCTATGAAAAAAACTTTATTATTCGGTCTCTTCCTTAGTTCCCTGACGGGCTGGAGCCAACAAAAAATCAATTACGTGGCCTATGATTTACCCAATGGTCTGCACGTAATTTTACACGAAGAGCATGCCACGCCTATTGTAGCCGTTTCGGTTCTTTATCATGTGGGCTCTAAAAATGAAAACCCAAACCGTACAGGTTTCGCACACTTTTTTGAACACTTGCTTTTTGAAGGCTCTGCCAATATTGGTCGAGGCGAATACAGCGAATTAGTTGAAAAAAATGGAGGAACACTTAATGCAAATACTTCACAAGACCGCACCTACTATTACGAAATCTTACCATCTAATCAACTTGAACTAGGTTTGTGGTTAGAAAGCGAGCGCATGCTGCATGCAAAAGTCGATATCAAGGGTATTGAAACGCAGCGCAGTGTCGTCAAAGAAGAAAAAAGACAACGCGTAGACAACCAACCTTATGGTTCTATGTTTACCGAAATCTTTTCTCATGTCTTTACCAAGCACCCTTACAATTGGGCTCCAATTGGTAGTATGGAACACCTTGATGCCGCTCAAGAAGAAGACTACGTGAATTTTTACAAGACTTTCTATGTGCCGTCAAACGCAACTCTATCTATCGCTGGTGACATCGATATCGTTCAAACCAAAAAGTGGATCGATCAGTATTTTGGCAGTATTCCTAAGGGCCAGGCTATTAATCTTTACCGAGATTTCATTAATCTTTCAGACGAAGCTTTCAAAGCGAAATATCAACTTGAGAAATCAAAATTTGATGCCAAAAACTTTATCGCTAGCTCACAACCTGAGGCTAAAAAGCTCATCTCTAGCTACCTCGCTAAGCCATGTACCATTGAGCGCACCCAAAAAGACAGCAGCCCAATTGTTGGCCAGATCAAAGACACCATCTATGACAACATTCAGTTACCAGGTATTTTTATCGGCTACAAAATGCCTGCTCAAACTCATCCAGATACCTATGCACTTGAATTCTTAAATGAAGTGCTTTCTGGCGGAAGTTCATCGCGCATCAACAAAGAAATCGTAGAAAAACGCGAATTGGCTCAGTATGCCTTTTCATTCAATTATGGCTTAGAAGATGCCGGCATAGGAATCATGGCTGCAATCGTTCCGCAAGAAGTTGCGCTCGATACCGTTTTAGCTGCCTTTGATACCCAAATTTCAAAAATCAAGACCGAACTCATTAGCGAAGAAGAATTTCAAAAAGTACGCAACAAGTTTGAAAACGATATTGCATCAAGTAATGCTAGCATTGCAGGTGTTGCTGAAAATCTTGCCGACAACCATGTCTATTATGGTGATGCCAATCGCGTCAATACTTTGCTAGATAACTACCTGAAAGTTACCCGCGAAGATATTTTGCGTGTCGCTCAAACCTACCTAAAACAAGACGCACGTGTCGTCCTTTACTATTTACCTAAAGAAAAATAAGCCCAATGAAAACCATCATACTTACATTAGCTTTGGTGAGCTTTTCGCTTGCCCAGGCACAAATCGATCGCTCTAAGCGCCCAGATGCTGCTGCAGCTCCAAAGATTAATATTCCTGCTTCTCAGGTTTTCACAACCGCCAACGGAATTACGGTCATCTTATCTGAAAACCACAAAATTCCAAAGGTATCCATTGAGTTTTCTTCGGGTTCAGACCCACGCCTCTTCGGTGAAAAAGCTGGGCTCAATGACTTCACCGGAGAGTTATTAATGAGCGGCACGCAAACCCGCAGTAAAGATCAACTCGATCGCGAAATTGACTTTATTGGCGCCAATATCAATGCAGGCGGCGACGGCATGTACCTCAGCTGCCTCACCAAGCACCTCGACAAAGGTCTTGAACTCATGACAGACATCATGTTCAATGCGAGCTTCCCTGAAAGTGAAGTAGAGCGCTTGCGCAAGCAAAACTTGTCAGGCTTGCAGTCTACCAAGGCTGATGCCGGGCAAATGGCGCGTAACGCAACCAAAAAAGTCAATTTCCCTGGCCATCCAATTGGAGAGGTCATGACCGAAGAAAGTTTAAAAAACATCACCCGAGAAGATATCATTGCAAACTACAAGGCCAATTTTTCACCAGCTGGCTCCTATTTAGTAGTTGTTGGCGACATCAATCGTGCACAAACAGAAGCGTTAGTCAATCGTTATTTTGCTGCATGGCAAGGTGCCCCGGCTTACCAAACTGAATTAGGAAAAGGACAGTTTGACCGTGGTAACCGCGTCATCTTTGTGAAAAAACCAGGAGCCGTACAATCGGTGGTTTACGTGACTTTCCCAATTGATATTCGTACAGGAAACCAAAACCAATTGCCGTTAACGGTGCTCAATGGCATTCTTGGTGGTGGTGGTTTTGGAACGCGTCTGATGCAAAACCTGCGTGAAGACAAGGCCTTTACTTACGGTTGTTATTCATCCTTAAACATCACAGAAAATGGTTCTTGGATGTCTGCAGGTGGAAATTTCAAAAATGCGGTCACTGACTCTGCCATTACTGAAATTTTAAAAGAATTTGGACGCATCATTGCAGAACCCGTTACAGATGAAGAACTAGCCCTGACCAAAAATAACATGGCTGGTGGTTTTGCTCGCTCTTTGGAAGGCCCACAAACGATTGCCCGTTTTGCCCTCAATACCATTAAATACAACCTGGCCCCAGATTATTATCAAAACTACTTACAACGCTTAGCTGCTGTCAGTAAAGAAGATATTTTGCGCATGGCTCAGCAGTATTTCACCGCTAACAATTGTCATATCATTGTAGTGGGTAATGAGGAAATCTTGCCTAAACTCTTGGTGTTTGATGCCGATGGTCGCATTGAAAAACTAGATGCATTTGGCAACGAGATCAAAGAAACAAAAGCTGCTGATATCGATGCCAATACTTTGATCAACCGATACGCACTTGCTGTTACAGGTGCAAAAAGCCCGAAAGAACTTAGTAAAAAAGTAAAAGCACTAAAAGGATACATCCGCGTATCTGAACTAACCTCAGGTCAAATGCCTTTTGCACTTACTTCAACAGATTATTTTTGGGCACCAGGCAACGAGGCCAGCAAAATGGAAATGCCAGGAATGGTCTTGCAAAAATCATATTTCGACGGAAAATCTGGATACAATTTCAGTATGCAAGGTGGACGTGAAGATTTAAAAGCGGAAGAACTTGCTGCCAAAAACAAGGCAACTGGCTTCATTCCTGAATTGGCTTATCAAAGCAGTGGCATGCAGTTCGAAATCAAAGGCATCGAGACCATTGACAACGTTCCTTGCTATGTGCTTTACACCAACGATGGCCAAGCTGAAAGTTACGACTACTACGATGCCACTACCTACTTGAAATACAGAAGTGTCAACATCAGAAAAGTTGGTGAAGAAACTGTCGAAACAACCTTGACTTATTCGGACTACAAAATGGTGGATGGCTATCTGTTTGCACACCAATTCAATATGAATGTGGGCAAAATGACCCTCAATGGAGTCGTTAAAAGTATCGTTGTGAACCCAAAAGAAGTTTTACCAAAAGATTTCTAAACAATTTTCCAACTCGATTTTTATGCAAAAGAGCTACTTCGGTGGCTCTTTTGTATTTTTAGGCTATGAAAAAATTATTGATCGCGTTCATTGGACTTTTACTCGCAAGTACTTTTTGCTTCGGACAAAACACACTTGTATCGAGTGGGCAATTTTTTGAAGGAGAACCTTACCTTGTGCTGAGCCCCCAAAATCCACAACATTTGGTGGCCGCATGGATGGGCTTTCAGTTCAATCAAGAGGTAGTGATCAAGAGTGCAGTTTCAGAAGATGGTGGCCAAACATGGTCTGCACCTATTTGGCAAGCCCATCAGCAAAGCGGCAACAGTAGCGCCGACGTTTCAATGGCCTACGATGCGCAAGGAAACCTCTACATGGCTTACATCGACTACGACAACGCAAATTTTAGTAACGGCGCCATCATTTGCAGAAAATCTACGAACGGCGGGATTTCTTGGGGGCCGGCTGTGGTTGCAAGAGCTATCGGATCATGTCCTAACAAACTTTGCATCGATCGCCCTTGGATTACAGTAGATCCACTCACGGGTAGTGTTGTCATCACGAGTACAAATGCAAACCAACCAACGCTTGTTCAAGCCCCATACCATCCCTACATGGCTATTTCCTCTGATCAAGGTCAGAGTTTTTCATTAAGTGAATTAGATGCAGCTCCATATTTAGCTGGTAATTCAATTCGTCAGCCCCTGGCTTCGCCTGCTTTTTACGATGACGGAACTTTTATTGCTCTTTACCCAAGCTGGGACCCTACCCAAAGTTTTTTGCCACGTGTTGTTGAAGTTTCTAAAACGGCGCCTGTCTCATTTTACAGTTATGCAGTAGCTTTTCAAGGCCTCGGCTTTGGCAGCCAAAATGATAGCTTAAAAACAGGGCCACATTTGAGCATTAACCCGAGCAATTCAAATGAGGCTGCCTATACTTTTATGACAGAAGTTTTTGGAGACCCTGATATTGCCCTGATTGAAAAGATAAACGGTCAGTGGTCTGCACCTGTGCGTGTAAATAATGATGCACAAGCCAATGGTGTGCTACAAGATTTAGCGTGGTCAGCCTATGACACCGATGGTGAGCTAGGCGTTTGTTGGCGCGATCGTCGCAATGGCACCCCAAATACCTACAGTTCACCTACAGAAATCGTTTGCCGCATCAGGTCTCAAGGCGCTTGGTCCGATGAAATCTTCATTAGCCCACTCATTGCACATGACTCCATTTTACTTGAAAATGGCAATGACTTTTTGAACGTGCAGTTTCACCAAAACAAACTCTACACCATTTGGGGCGACGTGCGTTCTGGGTCCTTAAAAATCTATTTGAATGTTTACGATCAAAATGACAGCACCAATTCGATAAGCACGATCTCTGATGAGCGCCAGGTTTTTCCGAATCCGAGCAGTTCACAAATAAAGTTGGCTAGCTCCCGAGTTGGTCAAGCTTTTTCCATTCTTGATCAACAAGGTCGCGTGGTTCTGAGCGGAAAAGTATCAGAGGAGGCTATTATTGGACTTGAAAATTTGGCAAAAGGCAACTATGTGTTAAAAATAGGAAGCTGGAGTGAAACCATTTTGAAAAATTAAAAGTAACTTTGAGTCATGAGTGATTTCGTTGTTTCAGCGCGCAAATATCGTCCCCAGACCTTCGACACCGTTGTTGGGCAATTTGCCATCACCAACACACTCAAAAATGCCATTAAAAATCAACACCTCGCTCAAGCTTTTTTGTTTTGTGGTTCAAGAGGGGTAGGAAAAACCACTACCGCCCGCATCTTGGCCAAAACCATCAATTGTTTCAATCCAACCTCAGAAACAGAAGCTTGCGACACCTGTGATTCTTGTCAGTCTTTTCACACGGGCACTTCGCTCAACATTTATGAACTCGACGCCGCTTCCAACAACTCCGTGGACGACATCCGCAACCTCATTGACCAAGTGCGCATTGCCCCGCAATTAGGCACGCACAAAGTTTACATCATCGATGAGGTGCACATGCTCTCTGCTTCCGCTTTTAATGCTTTTCTAAAGACTTTAGAAGAGCCACCAAAGCACGCTATTTTTATTTTAGCCACCACCGAGAAGCATAAAATCATCCCGACCATTCTCTCGCGTTGTCAAATTTTTGACTTCCAAAGAATTCGTGTCAAAGACATCGCAGACCACTTAACCCAAATTGCCACCAAAGAAGGCGTTTCAGCAGATCCAGAAGCCCTGCATCAAATTGCCTTGAAGGCCGATGGTGCTTTGCGCGATGCCCTTTCAATTTTTGATCAGTTAGTTACCTTCGCGGGTTCTACCCTGACTTACCAAAATGTACTCGACAACTTGCACATCCTTGACTACGAGTACTATTTCAAAATCACAGACGCCGCTGAAAAAGAAGACATCTCCGCTGCCCTACTCATACTCAACGACATTTATGAGAAAGGATTTGATGGCCACCATTTTGTAGTTGGTTTGTCCGAACACGTGCGCAATCTGTTGGTTTGCAAAGATCCGAAAACGGCTACTTTATTAGAAGCGCCCGATACCATCAAGCAGCGCTACATCAGCCAAGCTAATGAAATTGAAAGCCAGCGCTTGCTCAGAAGCTTACAAGTGCTGTCAAAAACAGACGTCTCGTACAAAGCCTCCAAGAATCAGCGCCTACTCATCGAAGTAGCCCTCATGCAACTCTGCTCCTTAAAGCAAGAGCAAGAAAAAAAAAAGGACTAACGGAGCGCATTGACATCCTGCCCTTTCCAACACAATCATTAAGAAAGAATAACAAGACTGCTGCCAACAAAGAAAATGCAGCACCAAATGCTTCTCCTTCACAAACTTCTTCAAATAGCATGCAAGCTGCAGGGCAGCTGCAAGCCAACCCGACGCCTCCTCCAACCTTAACAAAACCCCAAGGACAGGTTAAAAGCAACATCATCTCGATCCGAGAAGTGCTTGAAAAAGAAAAAGAAGGCAACAAACAAGTCAAGCAAGAAGACCTACCACGTGAAGGCTTCCACCTAGACCACGTCAAGATGTATTGGAAACAATACGCTTTTCAACTCAAGGAAAATGGTATGGAGACGTTTTACAACGCCTTGATCAAAAGAGATCCCATCCTCAAAAATGATGAAACCCTAGAACTCGTTGTTGACAACTTAGTACAGCAAAACTACATTCAAGCTCATTTGCTCGCATTTAAAGATTTCATGCGCAAGCAACTCTCCAATTATTACCTAGATATTCAAATCATTATTGCCGAAAATGGAAACGAAGAAGTGAAATTTCTGACCGGCAAAGACAAATTTGCTGCTTTGGCCCGCAAAAACCCGAACTTACACACCCTCAAAAATCGCTTTAACCTCGATATTGAATATTGATACCTTCAAATTGGCATTTACTTTCTGAAGCACCTGAATTGCATGCGCAAGTACAGCAGTTCTTGCGTGCTTGGCAGCAGGACCTCCCTTTCATTTTTCAGAGTTCAGGATCAACGGGTGAACCCAAATCTTTTCAATTTACAAAAGCACAACTACTGACCTCTGCCAATGCCAGCATCAAAGCACTGCAACTTGATCAGCACACAAAAGCCTTGGTTTGCTTACCACTTACAAGTGTGGGCGGGCTGCTTCAATTGGCGCGTGCCATACATGCCAATTTTAAACTTTTCATAGACCTTCCTTCATCTAGGCCCCTTCAAAACTTTGATGCTGCCATCAATTTCATCTCGATGGTTCCGACCCAATTGCAGCAGAGCTTGGAACATGAGCCTTTGAAACTCGCCGGCATTGAAAAAATATTAATTGGAGGAGCGCCGCTTGAAGAAAACTTAATCAAGGCTTGTAACAACTTATCAATTTCATTGATTCAAAGTTACGGCATGACCGAAACCTTGTCTCATGTTGCCTTGCGTAATATTAGCAACGGGGTTTCAGAAGCATTCAAGGCCATTGAAGGCGTTCATTTTGAGCAAGCGCAAAATTGCTTAACCATTCATTACCCCGCGCTGCTTGATACACCTCTTTACACCAATGACTTGGTTAACTTAATAGATAAGGAGCACTTTGAATGGCTGGGTCGCGCTGACTTTGCCATTAATAGCGGTGGCATGAAGATTATTCCGGAGCAACTCGAAAAAACTTTAAGCACTGTGCTTTCTCATCCTTTCTTTGTGACAGCCGTGCCCGATGAAAAATGGGGTTCGGTAGTTGGTCTAGTCATGGAAGGAGAAGCTATTGATCTCGGTCTAGACTGGAACTCACTTGGGCTTACGGCCGCAGCCATTCCAAAAAAAATTGCATTTATTGCTCAATTTCAAAGAACTCAAACCTTAAAAATTAAGCGGCAAGAAACACTCGCCAACCTCACTGATGCAAGCTGGAGAAGCCTATAAGATCCTTGGGTTGAAACCCAGTGCAAGCCCACAAGAAATCAGAAGGGCTTATCGCGGCTTGGTGAAAAAATACCATCCCGACAAAAATAATTCGGCAGGTGCCCACGAAAAATTCTTAGCCATCCAGACCGCTTATGAACTGCTCCTAAACGGCAGTAGCGAAACTCCTGACGCGACAAAAGTTTGGCAAAATGAAAACCAACGCGCTGCGCAAGATGCACAACAAAAAGCAGCATACGAGCAGTATCGCCAGCATGCCCGCCAGAAATTTGCACAAAGAAAAGCAGCCGAGGAGGCCTACAAAACAGCATACCTTCAAGATTTAAAATCATCTTGGAAAGGAAGATGGCACCAATTTGCAGCTGTTTTAGGGCTTTGTTTATTTGTAGTGGTTTGGCTCGATTATTTCCTACCCGAAAAGCAGCGTGAAATTTATCCGACTCGTTTTGGAACGAAAACCTACCAAAGCGTCGAAGGGCATGCAGTACAACTTTTCTTTAGTAACGACCAAAGACATTACTGGGTTGCGGACTATTTCAGCCAACAACTCAGTAAATCTGTTCGTATCAGAGCTATTGAAACACCTTGGCTCAGACAGGTCAAAAGCATAGAATTTCAAGAAAAGCATTGGATCAGACGCACACCCGTTCATTTTACCTTTTATTGGGCACAAATTTGGGTCAGCCTGCTGTTTCTTTTCCCTTGGATCAGTTGGCGCTTTGCGAGTGCCGATATTATTTTTGTAGCCGGCTCTTATTTTTCTAGGTTTCTAGCCGGGCCGTTTATGATTTACTTTTTGCTGACTGAAACACGTTGGCTGCACTTGCTAAGTTTTGGAATTTTATGAAAACAAAAAAAGAGAAAGCACAATTTGTGGTGCAAACGTTAGAAGCACTTTTCCCGACCACGCCTATCCCACTCGACCACAAGGATGCCTATACCTTGCTGATAGCCGTTTTGCTTTCGGCGCAGTGCACCGATGAGCGCGTGAATCAAATTACACCAAAACTTTTTGCTTTAGCCGACAACCCTTTTGACATGAGTCAGGTTTCGGTTGAACAAATACAAAGCATCATCAGACCTTGTGGGCTTTCACCGAAAAAAGCAGCCGCCATTTCCGAACTCTCCAAAATTCTGGTGAACCAATATAATGGCGAAGTACCAGCTAGCTATGAAGCACTTGAAGCGCTGCCTGGCGTCGGGCATAAAACAGCTTCGGTAGTGATGTCTCAGGCTTTTGGCTTTCCGGCCTTTCCGGTAGATACACACATCCACCGCTTAATGACCCGTTGGGGCCTGACCTCCGGAAAAAATGTAGTACAAACTGAAAAAGATGCCAAAGCGCTTTTTGCTAAAGAGCTCTGGAACAAACTGCATTTGCAAATCATATTTTACGGACGAGCTTATTCCCCTGCGCGCTCGCCAAAACTAGAGTTAGACCTCATCACCAGAACCATTGGCACTGCAGCTGCCAAAAAAGAACTGCGTTGATATCAACAATTGTTCAAAACTCGCCTTTACAACTTTTTTATAACTCCCAATTGGCAAATTATAATAAACAGCAGCCTTTCCCTATATTTGTTTCATGGAGAATCCGGATAGCAATCGAAAGCCAATTACACGTGTGAAAAATGCTGCGCAAGCCCTGTCTGAAATAGGCAGAATACCACCTCAAGCAACAGATATTGAGCAAGTTGTGCTTGGCGCCATGATGCTTGAAAGCCGCGCTATCAATGACACCATTGACATCCTCTCCGAAAAAACTTTCTATGACGTGCGTCATCAGCACATTTTCAAAGCCATCCGTGCGCTTTTTGCGGCGACCAACCCTATTGACCTCGTCACGGTTACTTCGCAATTACAAAAAAGCGGAGAACTAGAATTAGCAGGCGGCACACCATATGTTGCCTCGCTCACCAATCGTGTTGCTAGTGCTGCTCACGTTCAGCACCATGCGCGCATCTTGGCCGAAAAATTCATCAAACGAGAACTCATCAATGTCAGTTCAAAAATCATCCGCGACGCCTATGACGAAACGCGCGATGTTTTTGATTTGCTCAATGATGCCGAGTCAGATTTATTCAGCATTGCTGAAAATAATATGTCCAAGCAAGTAGGCACGATGTCCTATATTGTTCAAGAAGCCATTCACGAAATTGAATTGGCCTCTAAAAATGCCGATGGCGTATCAGGTATCCCAACAGGTTTCCACGACCTCGACAAAGTGACTGCCGGTTGGCAGCGCTCAGACATGATTGTATTAGCGGCGCGTCCTGGTATGGGTAAAACAGCATTTGTCTTGTCCATGGCAAGAAATACCGCCGTTGACTACGGAAAAGGTGTGGCTATCTTCTCATTAGAGATGTCCTCAGTACAGTTGGTCAAGCGTCTCATTGCCAGTGAATCGAGGTTGCCCGCTGAAAAACTCCGTAAAGGAGACCTTAAAGAGCATGAATTTCAACAACTCCACACCCGCATTGGCAAACTAGCCGAGGCACCCATCTATATTGACGACACTCCAGGTATCAATATTTTTGACTTCCGCGCCAAGTGTCGCCGCTTGAAAGCGCAGTACAACATTGACCTCGTCATTATTGACTACTTGCAGCTCATGAGTGCCAAAGATTCCAAAAACGGTGGTAACCGAGAGCAAGAAATCTCAACCATTTCCAGATCCATTAAAGAGATTGCTAAAGAACTCAATGTCCCAATTATTGCCTTAAGTCAGTTGAGCCGTTCGGTAGAAACTCGTGGAGGCGACAAAAGACCAATGCTTTCTGACCTTCGTGAATCTGGAGCCATCGAGCAAGATGCCGATATCGTATCGTTTATCTACAGACCTGAATACTACGACATCACCCAAGACCCTGATGGTAACTCAACATTAGGCACCGGTGAAATCATCATTGCAAAACACAGAAACGGTGCACTCAAAAATGTGAGATTGCGCTTTGTGCCTGAATTTGCACGCTTTGAAAACCTCGATGAAGTCGAAGGCCTGGACCTCCCTAATCCGAATTCAAATAGCCTCAATCAGTTCAACCAAGAGTTTGCTACTTACACCATGAAAAGCAAGATGGATGAAACTGAAGAAGATATTTTCAGAAAAGAAGATAGCGATGAAGATCCTTTTTAAGGTACCCCTCTTTTTATTTTTGCTCTTTTTCTCTCAGCAATTACTGGCTAGCCAGATTCTGATTCCGATGGATGACTCCCAAAAGAATCATCTGAAAGCCTACGGAATCGCCTACTGGACGCTTGAAAACCAAGTGACCATTGAATGGCTGCTCAATTACCGTGGCGGTTCGTTTTTACTTCCTCATTTACAAAGCATTGAAGAAGAACTCTTGTTGCGCAACGTGAGTTATCAGGTTTTAGCCGACGGCCAAGTCAATCAAATCAAAGCGCAAATCAATGACCCCGAGGTCAATATGGAGGTGGTACAACTCGAGAAAGCGCCAAAAATTGCGGTTTATACGCCACCAAACAAAATGCCCTGGGACGACGCCGTAACACTCGTGCTCGAATACGCTGAAATCAAATATGATAAAATCTATGACTCGGCTATTGTCAATGGTATTTTACCCAAGTACGATTGGTTGCATTTACACCACGAAGACTTCACGGGCCAATACGGAAAATTCTATGGCTCAGCGCGCATGCAAAGCTGGTACCAACAAGAAGTGGCGCGCACCGAAGCGTCTGCAGCCAAACTGGGTTATGCAAGCACTGCTGCGCTAAAAAGAGCGGTGGCGGTCAATATTCGGAATTTCGTCATTGGTGGTGGCTTTTTATTTACCATGTGTTCCGGGACCGATTCTTTTGATATTGCCTTAGCAGCCGAAAGCGTGGACATCCAAGAGTCTGTCTTTGACGGCACCCCCTCCGATCCAAATGCCCAAGAAAAACTAAATTTCAACAACACCTTTGCTTTCCAAAACTTTCATATCATCAAAGACCCAATGGTCTATGAATACTCAGACATAGACGGCACTGAACTCAGAAACAAACGCCTCATCACAGAAAAAAGCGACCAATTCACGCTCTTCGATTTTTCGGCCAAATGGGATGTCGTCCCGACAATGCTCACGCAATGCCATGTCGATGTCATCAATGGCTTCATGGGCCAGACCACAGACTTTCACAGAGAATTCATCAAGCCTAATGTGCTCATTCTCGGAGAAAACAAAGCAGCAAATACGGCCCGCTACGTACACGGTGAATTTGGACAAGGCACCTGGACTTTCTACGGTGGACACGACCCCGAAGACTACCAACATTTAGTTGGAGACCCCCCAACCGACCTCAATTTGCACCCCAATTCTCCGGGCTACCGACTCATCTTAAACAACATCTTGTTCCCAGCAGCCAAAAAACAAAAACGAAAAACATAGAATTATTGCTTTGTATGGCATTTTTCTATGTTTTTTGCTTAAACTTGCAACGAATTTCCAATTGCCCATTTCAGGGACTGCTCCAAATTCAGCATTTAACTTACCATTGATGGATCTTAAAACCTTAGAGAGTAAAAAAATCTCAGACCTCCGTGTCATTGCACAAAGTCTAGGCCTCGAAGCCGGTGCACTCAAAAAAAACGAACTGATTGCAGCAATTATGGGTGAACCTCAAGCTGCCCAGCAATCAAGTGCCTCAAAAGAAACTCCGAAAGCTACCCAAGAAGAGATTTCATCTGAGACAACTGCTACTGAAACAGATGCCACGCGCACAGCCCAGACAAATACGCGCACTAAAAGAGCAAGAAAACCAATAGCTAGCGAAGAATCTTCAGAAAATAAAAGCACTGAAACTGTTGCTACAGACCTTGCTCAAACAGTAGTTGCTCCGGTGGCTAATGAGCAAAATAACCAACCCAGACGCGAGAAGCAGCCCAGACAAAACAACCAAAATCAAACTGCTAATCAAGGCAACCAGAACAATCAGGGTAACCCAAATCAACAAAACAACCCTAACAAGCCAGGAAACCAAAATAATCCGCGTTTCAATCAACGCAATGAGCATGCTCAAAAAGAGCAACAAAATTCAGACGCCAACTCTGAAAATGCAGCCATTGAAGCCATGAAAGAAGATCTTTATGACCTCGTTGGCATTGTAACAGCTGAAGGCGTTCTTGAAGTGATTCAAGATGGTTATGGCTTTTTGCGTTCGTCTGATTACAACTATTTACCTTCCCCAGACGATATCTATGTTTCCCAGAACCAAATCAAGTTATTTGGTTTAAAAACCGGAGATACCGTCAAAGGAACCATTCGTCCACCGCGTGAAGGAGAAAAATTCTTCCCGTTGGTGAAAGTAGAATCAATTAATGGCCGCGATCCATCTTACATCCGTGATCGTGTTCCTTTTCAATATTTAACACCGCTATTCCCTTCAGAAAAATTCAAACTGACTGGCCACTCCCAAGAAACGCTCTCAACGCGTGTCATGGACCTTTTCGCGCCAATTGGTAAAGGACAGCGCGGTATGATTGTGGCGCAACCTAAAACAGGTAAAACCATGCTCTTGAAGGATGTCGCAAACGCAATTGCTGCCAATCATCCTGAAACTTACTTAATCGTCTTACTCATTGACGAACGTCCTGAAGAGGTAACAGACATGGCTCGCTCAGTTAAAGCAGAAGTCATTGCCTCTACCTTCGATGAGCCAGCAGAGCGCCACGTAAAAGTGGCCAATATGGTCCTGGAAAAAGCGAAGCGCATGGTAGAATGCGGACACGACGTTTGTATCTTACTCGACTCCATCACCCGTCTAGCACGGGCATACAACACAGTTTCTCCTGCATCTGGCAAAGTACTTTCTGGTGGTGTCGATGCCAACGCATTGCACAAACCAAAAAGATTCTTTGGATCCGCTCGTAAAATTGAAAACGGTGGTTCACTTTCAATTTTGGCTACTGCCCTTACTGAAACTGGCTCAAAAATGGATGAAGTCATCTTTGAAGAATTCAAAGGAACCGGCAACATGGAACTTCAACTTGACCGCAAAATTTCTAACCGCCGCATCTACCCAGCAATTGACATTACAGCATCGGGTACGCGCCGCGAAGATTTATTAGTTGGTAAAGATGTGTTACAACGCGTTTGGTTACTCAGAAAATTCATCGCAGACATGAACCCAGTTGAAGCGATGGAATTCATGAAATCACACATGGAAAACACGCTATCCAATGAAGAATTCTTGGTTTCAATGAATAGCTAATGAAAAACGCCTGGACATACGCACTTGGTTTTGGCGGGGCTTTCATTGCCCTGAAAATGCTCGCGTTTGCCGCACAATGGCAGCTACATCAAATCCAACCTTTTGTGTTGCTCAATATGGCCTTCTTGACGGCCGGCATCGCCCTTTTCTTGTACAAGAAAAAACGCACCGAAGCACATAGCAATATCTTGACTGATATTAAAAATGGTTTGTCTGTAGGTTTGCCTTATACCCTACTCGTGAGTTTCTTTTTGTTTTTCTACTACAAAGACATCGACCCTAGCTTCAACCAACAGAAATTGGCACAAATTGAAAGCCAAATGGACAGTCCTTCTGAAATTGCTCAAATTAGAAAAAGCAATCAGGCACTAGAAAACAAAACAGATCAAGAAATCAGGACACTTGCCAAACAAAATATGTCTTTGATGTACAATCCTCAGTTTACCCTCAGCGTGAGCTTATTGGCACTTTTAGTTTACAGCACACTCAATAGTTTATTGATTGCTGTCATCTATAGAAAAATCGTTTTTAAAGACTAGATTGACTTTAAAGCTTGGCAACTATTGCTGCACCAAGTGCATCATAATCGATGCCATCAAAGTTTCCACTCGACATCATTAACAATACTTTATTGTGCCAGTCAATGTTGTGAATAAACGAAAGTACCTGTTCGGTTGTTTGGCAAACCAATACGTCTCCACCAAAGCCGTTACTGACCTCATCAATCGAAAGCGCTGGTAATTTTTTGTGCGCAACCACCTCTGGGCTAAAATAAACCAATGCTTGATCTGC
>JBEBBE010000038.1:0-32486 GCA_041158525.1 Bacteroidota bacterium
CGGCACAAATAGCCAAGTGAACCACTAACCATGCGCGCTGCCAAAATGGACGTTCTTTCCAAGTGATTGTTTGATCAAAAGGGTCGAAAGCTATGGCAATTCCAAAATACATGGCTGCATCTCCATGATGCCCTGAAGCTAGTTTGTAAATTCCTAGAGCGGTGAATCCACCGTAGAGCACTCGATTAATATTAGGGTTAGATTTCATGGAAGAAAAATTTCAATAAAGCTAAAAATTGTTTTGAAAAAGCACTCGAACATTACAAGCAAAATAAAAGCTACATTTGATAATTAGTCATTGTTGACTAAATTTTTGACTTTCACTTTTAATTTTTCAATTATGTGGGCTCCTATACTCTTTGCTTTGGCACTACTTTTATTATCTGGTTTAAGAATTGCGCAAGAATACCATCGTGCTATCGTTTTTCGTTTGGGGCGTTTTCAGGGTATCAAAGGGCCGGGTTTATATTGGTTGATTCCTTTCATTGAAACACAGCAAAAAGTAGATATTCGTACCCAAACAGTGGACCTCGAGCAGCAAGAAACCATTACCAAAGATAGTGTCACGATTAAAGTCAATGCGGTGTTATGGTTTCGGATCATTAATCCGGAAAATTCAGTCATTAAAGTAGCCAACTATAATGTAGCAGTTTACCAATTTGCTGTTTCAGCACTCAGAAATATCATTGGGCAGCATAGCCTAGATGAAGTACTTCGGGAGCGCGAAAAAATCAATGCTACGCTTCAAAAAATTGTAGATCAAACCACTGAGCCTTGGGGTGTAAAAATTGAAATGGTCGAAATGAAAGATGTCGAGATTCCTGAAGGAATGCAACGCGCCATGGCCCGTGAAGCTGAAGCTATCCGAGAAAAACGTGCGAGAATTGTTAAGGCTGAAGCCGAATTAGAGTCTTCGATTAAGCTCACGCAGGGTGCCAAAGAAATGGAGCAAAGCCCGCTGTCTTTAGAATTGCGTCGCATGCAAATGCTTTCAGAAATTGGCATAGACAACAATACTACCACTATTGTGATGCTACCTTCAGATCTTACTTCTGCGGCCAAAAGTTTTTCTGAATTAGTAACGGGCGGAAAGAAAGAGGCCTAACAATGCAGCTCAGGTTCCTGTTGGTATTTGTGCCTTTTCTTGTTTTTGCTCAATCCGAGCAGCACAAGGCGCTTTCCTATAATATTCGCTATGACGGGCATACTGATTTGGCTCCAGATTGGACAGCGCGCAAAATTCCAATTATCGCTCAACTCAAAGCCCAAGCGCCAACTATAATAGGGTTTCAGGAAGTGCTTTATTCCCAATTCACAGATTTGAAAGCGGCACTTCCCTCCTATCTTGCTATCGGAGTTGGACGCGATGACGGGCAAACAGCTGGTGAATTCTCTCCAATTTTTTACGACACCACGCGCTATGTTTGTCAGCAAAGCGGCACTTTTTGGCTTTCACTTACGCCTGAAAAGCCTTCTAAAGGATGGGATGCAGCGCTGAACAGGATTTGCACCTATGCGCTACTTGAAAGTAAACTCGACCATCGATTATTGTGGGTTTTTAATACGCACCTTGATCATATTGGTGAAGCAGCACGCTTACAATCAGCACAGTTGCTTCAGGAAAAATACACAGCGCTTCAACATAATCAGCCCGCTCCTATTTTATTAATGGGAGATTTCAATGCAGAGCCCGATTCATTTCCTATCGTGAATCTTAGAAAATCATTCAAAGATTTATCATGCGGTATGCGCCATCCGGAATTGTGTTCAGGCCCAACATTTAATGCTTTTACAATTTCCAACACTGACGATAAAATCATCGATTATTTTTTCGGGAGTCCTTCCTTAGTGCAAATCAAATACGAAGTGCTTCAGGATACTTTTGAATGCTCGTATCCTTCGGATCATTTTCCAATTGTACTCAGCTTTATTTCCTTATAAATAATTTCTATTTATATATAAACACTATCGATACCATCGATTGATTAGGTGACCTATTTTTGAAGCAACATTAATCGATATGCTATGAAAAAAGTTTATTTACTCCTGAGTTTTGGCTTGGCTTTGAACTTGTCAGCTCAAAAAGGAAAGAAAAACACCCCTCCTCCACCGCCACCGCCACCTGCAGGGCAATGCCCGGTGATGCATGGGGCCACAACTCCTCCTCCTGCAGGACACGATGCTCATGTGAATCCTATGGTAAATCCTAACGGGAATACCAACCGCGATTGGTGGCCAAATCAGTTAGACCTCACGGTTTTGCGTCAGCATTCCAGTATGTCTGATCCGATGGGAGCTGATTTTAACTATGAAAAAGCATTTTCAAGTCTTGATTACTATGCTTTGAAAGCCGATATCAAAAAGGTGCTCACTGAATCTCAAGATTGGTGGCCTGCAGATTTCGGTAACTACGGACCTCTGTTTATCAGAATGGCTTGGCACAGCGCCGGGACTTACCGCACCGGAGATGGTCGCGGTGGATCTTCTGCGGGCCAACAGCGCTTTGCGCCCTTGAATAGCTGGCCTGACAACGGAAATCTCGACAAAGCTCGTCGTCTTCTATGGCCAGTGAAGCAAAAATATGGCAACAAAATTTCTTGGGCCGACCTCATGGTATTGGCCGGAAATGTCGCCTTAGAAGAAATGGGATTCAAAACCTACGGTTTTTCAGCAGGTCGTGCCGATGTATGGGAGCCTGAGCAAGATATGTACTGGGGAAAAGAAACCAAGTTCTTAGATGACAAACGCTACAGCGAAGGACGTTTACTTGAAAACCCATTAGCTGCCGTTCAAATGGGGCTCATTTACGTGAATCCAGAAGGACCGAACGGAAACCCTGATCCACTTGCTTCAGCAAAAGACATCCGCGAAACTTTTGGGCGCATGGGAATGAACGATGAAGAAACAGTGGCACTTATTGCTGGTGGACACACCTTTGGTAAAACACACGGTGCAGGCCCTGCTTCACATGTTGGTCCGGAGCCAGAGGCTGCTGCTATTGAAGAGCAAGGATTTGGTTGGACCTCAAGCTACAAGAGCGGAAAAGGAAAAGATGCCATCACATCTGGTCTAGAAGTAACCTGGACGACCCAACCTGCGCGTTGGACGCATTCCTATTTTCAAATTTTATTTGGTTATGAATGGGAACTCACAACAAGCCCAGCAGGTGCTAAGCAGTGGGTGGCAAAAACGGAAGATAAAATCATTCCGGATGCATTTGATCCGAACGTGAAGCACAAACCAACCATGTTGACCACGGACCTCGCCTTGCGCTTTGATCCAATCTATGGGCCAATTTCAAAGAAATTCATGGAAGACCCAAAAGCGTTTGAAGAAGCATTTGCTAAAGCGTGGTTCAAACTCACACACCGCGACATGGGCCCACGCACGCGTTACATCGGCCCAGAGGCGCCAAAAGAAGACCTCATTTGGCAAGATCCAATTCCGGCGCTGAATCATGCTTTAATTGACGCTACAGATATCGCGAATTTAAAAGCACAAATTATGAAATCAGGTCTGAGCATTAGTGAGCTTGTGGAAACGGCATGGGCATCTGCTTCCACTTACCGCGATTCTGATCGCAGGGGTGGTGCCAATGGCGCTCGCATTGCACTCGAGCCGCAGCGTTCTTGGGCAGTAAATAATCCAGCACAATTGAATAAAGTGCTTGGTGTGTACACGCAAATTCAGAAAGACTTCAATGCTAAAAACGCCAGTAAAAAAGTTTCTTTAGCAGACCTCATTGTACTTGGTGGTGCTGCTGCACTAGAGCAAGCTGCTAAGAATGCAGGTGTAAATGTTAGTGTGCCATTTGTGGCAGGTCGAATGGATGCCACACAAGCGCAAACAGATGTGAATTCATTTGCTGTATTGGAGCCTATTGCTGATGCATTTAGAAACTACAAGAAAACCCAATATACTTTTACCACAGAAGAACTCATGGTGGACAAGGCGCAATTATTGGGTCTTACTGCTCCTGAAATGACTGTTTTAGTGGGTGGAATGCGTGTGTTAGGTACGAACTTCGACGATTCAAATAAAGGTGTATTCACTACGAAAGTGGGTACTTTGAGCAACGATTTCTTTGTAAACTTGCTCGATATGAACATCGTTTGGAAGCCTACAGATGCCAATCAAGAACTATTTGAAGGACGCGATCGCAAAACAGGTGCCATTGTTTACACCGCAAGCCGCGCTGATCTCATTTATGGTTCTAATTCAGAATTGCGCGCGATAGCCGAAGTTTACGGAAGTGCAGACGCCAAAGAGAAATTTGTGAAAGATTTTGTGGCGGCTTGGACGAAAGTCATGATGGCAGACCGCTTTGATTTGCAATAAACACATTTTCAATTAGCCGATTTAGAAAGCCTCAATTCGTTGAGGCTTTTTTTTTTGAAAATTGTTTTTTTAATGCACTCAGACAAAACGCGGCTAACAAGGCGTAGCCAAATGCGTAGAGCATAGCTGGCCACTTTGGTAGCTCAAAGGCAAAGAGCTTTTGAAGATATCCTAGACTCCAGGTTAGGCCCAGCGCTAGTATTGCAAAACCAAAAATGATCCAAATGATTGCTTTACTACTTTTGAGGGTTTGCCAACGGCTTTTTGAGCGCGACAGCACAACCAATACCAACAATAAGTTAGCAGACATTAAGGTGCCATAACACAAAGCCCTGATCACAGTTGCTTTTTCATGGGTGAGTGTTGCAGTAATAAGCGTTGCGCAAACACAGAGTAGAACGACCAGGCCATAAAGTACACTTTGCATCAGAATGCGAGGTCCAAAAAATGCTTCTTGGGGGTTTCGGGGTGGTTTTTCCATGAGGTCTTGTTCGGCTGCTGCAGATTCAAATGCGAGGGTGCTGATGGGGTCAATAAGTAATTCGAGTAATACAATATGCATGGGCATGAGTAAAACGGGCACCGACTGAAAGATCGCTGGCAAAATAGAAAGCCCAATGATTGGCACATGAATGGCCAAGATATACAAGAGCGCTTTTTGTAGTTTATCCAAGATATTTCGGCCTAGATGAATGGCACTAACAATATGCGTAAAATTGTCATCGAGTAAAATTAAAGCAGAGGCTTCCCGTGCAACGTCACACCCCCTCTTCCCCATTGAGATACCGATGTCAGCTGCATTTAAGGCTGGCGCATCGTTAACACCATCACCGGTCATGGCCACGATCTCACCATTAGCTTGCAGTGCCTCGACAAGTTGTAGCTTTTGTTCGGGTCTGATACGAGCAAAAATTGAATAAGTAGGGTTTCTGGCTGCTTTTTGTAAAGCTTCTTTAAAATTGGCACGGTTTCCCAAAACCACTTCTATTGGCTCCTTAAATCCAGCTTGTTTGGCTATACTGAGTGCGGTTGTCGGGTAGTCTCCGGTAAGCATGAGTACCCGAATACCCGCCTGCTGACATTTTAGAACCGCTTTTTGAACCCCCGTTCTAATCGGATCTTCAAAACCAATAAATCCTTTAAACTCGAAAAGAAATTCTTGTTGGGTTTTGGGTAAAGGAACTGAAGTCCATTGAGCACTTGCAAAACCAAGTACTCTTAAGCCTTGTGCGGCCATTTGTTCTATTTGATCTAATTGTACTTGTATTTTCTGTTCTGTGAGCTTACAGAGCTTTAAAACGGTTTCAGGAGCCCCCTTGCAGTAGGCTTCAGCATCGTTATCCATGTTTTTATATACTAAAGTCATGGCCAAACAGTCACTTGTGAGTTCGTATTCATGAATGAGCTCAAAAGAATTGAGGTCTTTAGGTTTAGTAATTTGCTGACGGATGGCCTTTTCGATGGCATCGTGGCTGCGCTTGGGTGTGGCAAGTATTGCGCAACGTTCTAAATTTTGTACTGCTTGGCTTTTTTGTTGTATGCTTTGAACAAATTGATTTTTAAATTCAGCGCTATACGTATGCACACTCATGTTATTCTCAGTGAGAGTGCCTGTTTTGTCGGTGCATAACACTGAAATTGCTCCTAGCCATTCAATGGCGCCAAGCTCTCTAGTGAGCACTTTTTGTCGGGTCATGCGCCAAGCTCCAAGGCTAATAAAAAGGCCAAAAACCAACGGGAATTCTTCAGGTAAAATGGCCATTGCAGCGGCAAGTCCGTTCAGAAAGGCACTCATGAAATCCGAGCGCATGACCGTATATGTAATTGTAATAAAAGTGCAAACGAGCAGTGCGATGACGAGCAGAACCCTAACTAATTTTTGTATTTGTTTTTTAATCGGAGAGCGTTCAAGGCTAGTTTCGGCGTTTAAAAGTGCATTGATTTTGCCAATATTTGAGTTCTTGCCTATAGCCGTTACGCGCATCAGTCCGCGTCCTTTTGCTACTAATGTGCCGCTAAATAGTTGCTTGTTGTCCTTAGACTTCTGAACCGCCAGTGCTTCCCCGCTTAGAATGGATTCATCTACAGATAACACCGATGAGCCTAATAATACGCCATCAGCTGCCAAACGATTTCCTTCAGTAAGTAGCATGAGGTCACCGGGCACTAAATCTTCGCTATTTATCTGCTGCGCTACTCCTGCCCGAATTACATGGCTGCGTTCTGGGGCCAATTGTTGCAGGGCAGCTAAGGCATGTTGTGTCCTGTATTGCTGATAAACACTACTCATGGCAACAAGGAGGGTCCAACCCAGAAAGATACTGCCTGCTTGAAAATCGCCGAGTAAAAAATACAGCAGGCCACAAAGGATTAAAAGTAAAAAAAGTGGATCGGACCCAATTTGCAGCAATTGCTTGAGAAAAGTACTTTTTTGAGCCGTGCTATTTAAATTTTTACCGTATTTCTTTTGTAGTTCCTTGACCTTATTAGGACTGAGTCCGGTTTGGTTTTCAAAATTTTCCATGTGCCAAAGTCGGGTGAATTGAAAAAAGTGAGTTGTAAAAAGACGAGAGAAATTTGAAAAAATGCAAGGTGCGATTTATGTAAATCTAAAACAGAATGCCGTAAGTCGAGCCATGTATTTAAGTACACCTTTGTGTACAATCAATACACACTTTTTATTTAATCAATATCAACTAAAATGGGAAAACTTAACGCTAAGGTAGCCATAGTTACAGGCGCCGCATCCGGAATAGGCCGAGATGTTACCTACAGATTTTTACAAGAAGATTGTACAGTAATTGCCACAGATATCAATAGCTCTGCACTCGATGCCTTGCAGCAAGAAGCACCACAAAAAGGAACTCGCTTGCACACCATTCTTTGTGACATCACCAAAGAAAGAGAAATAGAAATATTGGTGAGCAATGCCATCAAAGAATTTGGTCACATTCAAATCTTAGTCAACAATGCCGGAGTGATGGATAATTTCGAAGCGGTTGCTGATGTTACCAATTCTCAATGGGATCGGATCATGAATGTCAATTTAAGAGGGCCATTTATGTTGATGCGCCTCTTGATCCCGCATTTTTTGCACCATAAAAAAGGGAACATCATCAATATTAGCTCAATTGGCGGTGTACAAGGTGCCAGGGCAGGTGCTGCTTATACAGCAAGTAAGTTTGCTTTGAATGGACTCACTAAAAATACAGGTTATTTGTATGCCGATTCCGGCTTACGTTGCAATGCAGTGGCTCCTGGTGCTATAGAGACCAATATTGGCAACTCAATTGATTATTCAAAAGTTTCTGCAGAAATGAATGAATTATTAGTGAATGGCATGAAGTTGAATCCGAGGGTTGGAAAGCCAAAAGAAATAGCTGAAGTTGTATTGTTTTTGGCTTCTGATGAGTCCTCGATGATCAATGGAGAAATCTTGGTGGCAGACGCTGGCTGGAGTACATTCTGATTTAAATATAAACTTTATGTATAATTATGTAAACAATTGTAATTAAGCATTATATAAATTTGATTTATACAATATTTATTCACTTTTTAAATTTTTCAATCATGGAAACTCCAAAAACAAACACCTCGACTTATGTTACACTTGCTGTAGCCGGAGCTGCTGTAGGCGCCTTACTCGGCGTGCTTTTCGCACCAGACAAAGGGAGTGTTACGCGTCACAAACTTTCAGGTGGTGCCAAGAAACTTGCTAGCGACCTCTCTCATACGATGGGATTTGCCAACGACAAGAAGGAACTTGCTGAAAAAGCATAAAGGTTCAAGCGAAAACCAGCGTTCGCGCTGGTTTTTTTATCTCCATAAATTAAAAGCACTATGAAACCAGATCAAACCCTTACAGAAATGAGTGAACAACTCAAGCAATATGTCAAAACAACAACAGAAATTGTCAAGTTGGAGATACTCAAGCGCACCGTAATGATGAGCTCTATGTTACTCTTGCAGCTTTTTATAGGCTTGCTTTTAGCCTTGTTTCTAGCTTTTTCAGGTTTGGCCTTAGGTTTTTACTTTTCAGATATCCTGCAGAATTATGCTTTTGGTTTTGGCCTTTTAGCGGCATCAGTTGGATGCATCCTTTTGCTCGTGGTGCTTTTTGCTGCCAAGCTTATCAAACAGCGCTTGCAAAGTAGGTTGCTTAAACAGATGTATCAGGATGCCTTTTAGTTATTTAAAAACTAGCGCCATGAAAACGATCAATGAACTTGAAAATCAATTAAGTAGTTTGTATCAGTTACAAAATACCCAGGAGAAAGACCTCGTTGAAAACCTCGAAGAAGTCAGGCAACTCTTCTCCCCGATTCAAGCCATAACCGATACTGTCAAACAGGTTTTGACCGCTCCTTTGCATGATGAGCAAACTAAAGAACAGGGCTACAGTCATTTGTGGGACGCTTTGACAAATCAAATGGGGATCAAATCTCCCGTTATAAAGAGTGCGCTGCATCTATTGGCTGAACAACTACTGATAGCCATGAGTAAAGCAGGGGCAGCAGAAGAAAAACAAAAAGAAACAACCACTGAAGCGACTGCCGTGTATCATTCAGCCAACCATTTTTAAAGCGAGGCATTGATCTATGTTGCTAATCGAGAGAGCAGGAATTGTACTGGAAAGAACAGAACTTGCTTTTGAAGCAAAAGGGGTTTTGAATCCGGCAGTCATCATATTTAATGGACAAATACATATGTTTTACAGAGCGGTTTCAAGTAATATGGTTTCAACACTCGGGCACTGCCTGTTGTCCGATCCGCTCACAGTTGAACTGCGTGAGCAAAAGCCAGTAGTTTCTCCGGAAGGTCCGCAAGAGCGCATGGGTATCGAAGACCCACGCATTGTTAAAATTGACCAATATTTCTTTTTGAGTTACACCGCTTTTGACGGAAAAAATGCCCTTGGTGCACTGTTGTTGAGTAAAGATTTAAAGGAGTTCTCGCGCGCTGGGATCATCGTGCCAGAAGTACCTCTTGGAGAGGAGCGCTTTACAAAAGGTTCCCTGAAAATTTGGGACAAAAATTTGGTTTTTTTTCCAAGAAAAATCAAGCAAAAACTCTACTTTTTTCACCGTATCAAACCTTCTATTTTAGTTACAGCTGTAGCATCATTAAGCGACCTTACACCCATATTTTGGTTCAACTTTTTAAATGATAAAGATGCGCACACATTGAATTTTCAATTTCATCTGAACCAGCCTAATTATGTCGGTGCAGGTTGTCCACCATTTGAAACTGATTTGGGTTGGATTTTCATTTTTCATGCAGCATTTGAATCTCAAGGGCAAATTACTTATCAGATTCATGTGGCGCTGCTAGATATCGATGACCCCATGCACATTTTAGCACAACTGCCCTACCCGATTTTGGAACCGATAATGGATTACGAACGCTTTGGTAATGTGCCTGATGTTGTCTTTCCAACTGCTTGCCTTTTCTACGATGCGCAGTTGTATATCTATTACGGTGCGGCCGACACCTGTATTGCCTGCGCTAAAGTTTCGGTTGCAGACTTAAAGGCGGCCTTAGTTGAAAATTTATTTACATAAACGACTACTACCATGTCTCAATTTCAGAACCAGCAACATTATCAGGTACTACTCATGAGTAGTAGCCTACCGAGAGAATGCGGTTTGGCAACCTTTAGCCACGACCTCAGAGAAAGTATCTTGGAAAAATTCAGTGGCAGCTGCCATATCGATTTTTGTGCGCTCGATAATAGCCAAACAAAGTTGGCTTACAAAGCACCCGTTACGCAGGTTTTAAAGGTGGATGACTTATCGTCTTATCATGCCCTAGCGAAGCAACTCAATTCGGAAAAAAGATACGATGTCATTCTTATTGAACATGAATTTGGACTTTTCGGTGGTGCTTATGGTGCTTATTTACTCGAGTTTTTAAAAAAAATCAAGATACCTGTCATTACTACTTTTCATACCATTTTACCAACACCAGATGAGTTGCGTTTTAAAGTCGTCAATGAAATAATTAGGCGTTCAAAATTTGTCATTTGCCTGACCAATGCAAGTGCTCGTTTGCTTGGTGAGCATTACGTATGCCCGAGTACAAAGTGCCGTGTTATTCAGCATGGAATTCCACTTATTGCTTATAAAGAACCCAATGAATTAAAAGCGAAGCTGAACTTAGGCACGCGCCCTGTGCTCTCCACTTTTGGTTTATTAAGTAGAGGAAAAAGCATTGAAACTGCACTTTATGCCTTAGCTACAGTCGTTAAAGAACATCCCGATGTACTCTATTTGATCATCGGAAAAACGCATCCTGAAGTTTTCAAAACCGAGGGTGAAAGTTACCGGATCTATTTAGAGGAGTTGATCAGCTTTCTAGATTTGACTAAAAATGTTCGCTTTGTCAATTCCTTTGTAGACAAAAAAACACTCGAAGATTACTTGCAAGCAACCGACATCTACTTATTTACCTCCATCGATCCGAATCAGGCCGTGAGTGGCACTTTTGCCTATGCCATGGCTTGTGGTTGCCCTATTGTCTCTACTGCAATTCCACAAGCAAATGATAGTCTCGGCCCTGCAGGCATAGTCATTGACTTCAATGATGCAGCGCAAATGGCTGCTGCCATTCAAACGATTTTAAATGCTCCTGAACGTTTGTCGTCTATGAAACAAGCGGCCTTGCAACAAATTAGGCCTTCTGCCTGGCAAAATGTGGCCATACAGCACATGAATCTCATAGAGCGCTGTCATTCCAAAAAGGTCAAACCAATTCATTTTAGTTTGCCTGCCTATAACCTGAGTCATTTTCATGGCTGCACTACCCAGGTAGGGATGTTACAATTTTGCAAGGCAGAAGAGCCGCAATTGAGTTCTGGTTATACACTCGATGACAACGCTCGGGCCTTAATTGCCTTGCTAGATTATTATGAATTGAAATCTGACAATAGTGTGCTGTCCAATATCAAAGTGCATTTTGAATTCATACAGCGCATGCAACAACCCAATGGCCGCTTTTACAACTATTTAGATGCGGACAAAAAAATCAGTACCCAAAACCACGTCGAAAATTTGGACGATGCCAACGGGAGAGCTATTTGGGCCTTAGGTACCATGATGGCCTTACATCATTTATTTAACCCAAATTATTTCAGACTTACTCAACGCATGTTGCGCAAGGCCATTGACGCACTTGAACACATGTATTCGCCTCGTGCTATTGCTTTTAGTATCAAAGGACTGATCAAATACAACGAGGTATTTAAAGATCCACAAATCAATGAGCTCTTACAAAAGTTAGCGAGCCGTTTAGCCGCAAATTACCGCTTACACCATACGCCGTCGCATCCTTGGTTTGAATCGAAAATCACGTACGGCAACGCAGTACTACCGGAAGCTTTGCTGCTTGTGTCTCAAATTGATGGCAATCGCAATTTTCAGCAAATCGCCCTGAAGAGCTTTCATTACCTATGTGAGTTGCAGTTTCAAAATGAACATTTTACTGTAATTTCCAATCAAACATGGTATGAGCCTGGCATTCAGACAGCTAGCTCTGGAGAGCAACCTATTGATGTAGCATACACCATTTTGGCACTCTCAACTTTTTATGAACTAACCGGAAATAAACGCTATCTTCTACAAATGAAACAAGCTTTTGATTGGTATTTAGGTAAGAATCAATTGCGGCAAATTGTTTATAACCCAATTTCTGGTGGCTGCTTGGATGGCATTGAAGCCAATGAAGTAAATATCAATCAAGGAGCGGAAGCGACAACCACTTATTTAATGGCGCGCAACCGCATTGAGCATCACCTCAATCAAATGCGTGTTCAACAATTACCCAATTCTTTTTCTCAACCTAACTACCCAATCGTACTCGTCTCATGATTCATTTAGAAATTTACCAACACCGCAAAGTTTCAGCATTACAAGCTGATTTCAATGCTTTTTTTCCTTTTCTGTTGATCGAGCTTTATTACAAAGAAGCGCCAAAAACAGATCATTCCAAACATGCACATTTGCAAAAGGAGCACTTTGCGCATAAAACCAGGGATCTGATTGAGGCTTGTTCTACTAACAAAAAAGAGGGCATGTTTGTCTTTAACCCACAAATCAAAGCCAAAGATTTTAAGGTGCAGCTTTTTGTAGAATTTGGGTTGCAATGTGAGATCTATCATCGGGTCGGCAAAAATGAATGGTCTACTTTTCCTGTTGACGGATCGTACCAATTAGATGAAGCGCCTTTTAAGTTGCATTGAGTGTAAGAAATATTGCAAAACTTCAATAGAATTTTGCAAATAGATCAATAAGTACAGGCCTTAACTTCGATTTACAAAACCACCGCTCATGAAAATTTTTATCAAAAATATGGTTAGCCATCGATGTATAAGTCAAGTGTCAGCATTGTTGACTGACATGGGGATTATTTCTATTTCTGTAGGCTTAGGCGAAGTAGAATTGGCACAAAAATTAAGCATGATCCAAGAGCTCGATTTCAAATACAAGCTCAAACAAGAGGGTTATGATTTGATCATCGATTCAAAATCTCAACTTTCAGAAAGGATCAAAGCAGTCATCATTCAAATGATCCATTATTCGGAGGAGCACATCAAGACCAATTTCTCCGTTTACCTCAGTGAGAAAACAAACTTAAATTACACGTATTTGTCAAACGTATTTCGGGCTGAAAACGGGATTACTATTCAGCAGTTCATCATCATCCATAAAATTGAACGCATCAAAGAATTATTGCTTTACGGAGAAATGAACTTATCTGAAATTTCATATAAGATGCACTACAGTAGCATTGCTCATTTATCCAATCAATTCAAAAAGATGACGGGCTTATCCCCTACTGAATACAAGCACCTGGATGTCATTCATAGAATCCCTTTAGAGGATCTTGGTAAACAGACTATAGCTCGAGTTGCTGACAAAAGGATTTGATTTCTTCGCGGACTGCTGCAAAAGCTTCTTGGATTTCTTGCTCCGATCCAGTCGCTTTTGCGGGGTCTGGAAAGTTATGATGCAGGCGTTTAGCAGTGCTTGGGAAAATTGGGCAGCGCTCGCTGGCGTGGTCACATACAGTCAAAATCAAGTCAAAGTTGATTTCTAGATATTCATCGACATGATTGGAGGTATGCGCTGAAATATCAATGCCATCTGCTAGCATCGTTTCAATAGCCCGTGGGTTAACCCCATGTGTTTCCACACCAGCACTGTAAATATTCGCGACGTCGCTATGAAAAAAGCGCAGGTATCCTTCAGCGATTTGGCTTCTGCAACTATTGCCGGTGCAAAGCACTAAAATGTTCTTTTTCAAAGTATAGAATTATAAATTAGCAAATAAAAATATAAAGTTGAAATCCTTGATTTTCATTCCTTTGATTTCATTTTTTCGAAAGGAAATATTTTTTCAAATAAAGACTTGCTTTGACCAATAAAATGAGTGCCGGAACCTCTACTAATGGCCCAATAACACCCGCAAAAGCTTGCCCTGAATTGAGCCCAAATACACCAATAGAAACGGCAATAGCCAACTCGAAGTTGTTCCCGGCGGCAGTAAATGCAACCGTTGCGGTATCGGCATAAGTAGCGCCACTTTTTTTAGCGACCCAAAACATCAAAAAGAACATTACAAGGAAGAAAATAACCAGCGGTACGGCAACTTGAAGCACATCAAAAGGCAAACTTGCAATCAATTGTCCTTTCAAGCTAAACATCACTACTATTGTGAACAACAGTGCATAAAGCGTAAATGGTGAAATTTTCGGTATCAATTTGGTATTGAGGTAACTGCTTCCTTTTGCCTGAATAATCAGGGTTCTTAACAAAACAGCAATCGTGAACGGCAAGCCTAAATAGATACCTACTGTTTTGGCTACTTCCCAAAAACTGAGGTCAATTTGCAAAGATGCATAGCCAAAAAGTGGCAGCATGATTTCCAAATAAAACCAGGCATAACTACTAAAGAAGAAAACTTGCAACAAACTATTAATGCCCACCAAACCTGCTGCCAATTCACGGTTGCCGCCTGCTAGTTCGTTCCAAACAATGACCATCGCAATGCAAGGTGCCAAACCAATAATAATGAGCCCCGTGAGGTATTCGGGTTTGTCAATCAAAAAGGTGGTTGCGAGTAAAAACATCAAAAAAGGCCCTACAATCCAAGTAATGATCAAGGAAAGTGCCAGTAGTTTTCTGTTTTGAAAAACAACCGGGATTTGTTTAAAATCAACTTTAACCAATGGTGGTATCATCATGATGATCAGGCCAATGGCTAGTGGAATATTGGTAGTCCCGACTGAAAACTGATTGATCCAGTTATCAATAGTTGGAAATAAATTACCGAGCGCAACGCCCACACCCATGGCTAAAAATATCCAAAGCGTTAGGTAGCGGTCTACGAAATTGAGTCTTTTGTTTTTCATGGGATTAACTAATCTGAATTTATGTTTCAATTGTTAGTTATTGAGGTTCTATCCTTTAACAACATCCGCTTGATGGGGAGCAGCAAGACGTGGTTGTGGTTTTCATGTTTTCGGGTAATTGAGCTTCTGGAATTCCGCAATGTCCTGGCGCCAAACAAGTTGTTTGCTTCGCCATGAATTGAAAGCCGAAATCTTGCGCTGCTAAGCCATAGGTTTCAATGGTTAAGCCTTGGTATTCAACTTCTAGCTCTTCCTCTTTCAAGCCAAATAATTGTTCCGACTTTTCAATGATACCAAGCAGTTTTTCTGTGCTCAGCCGATGATCAGTGTCATTGGCTAACCAAATTTGCATGCTGGCTTTTCTTTCTTGCCGTACCACTCCTCCACAGTCGACATAATTTTTCAGGACCAGTCCAATTTCTGTGATGTGATAGTGTGCTGCAATGGCGAGTCCGTCAATTTGCAAGAATATAGGATTTGAGTCAGGTTTTACGAGTTGTAAAGCGCTTTTAAATTGAGAGAGTTTCATGGATAACAAGTATTTGTGTTTGGTGAATAAAGTTGCTTATTAAATTGTTCAATTAAAGGAAGGTGCTCTTCGTTGATGCAGTAACAAACTGAAGTTCCGGAAATGGTTCCTTTGATGAGCCCGGCAGTTTTCAATTCTTGTAAATGCCTAGAAACACTTGCTTGTGAAAGTGGTAATTCAGTCACAATGTCGCCACAAATGCATTTTTTCTCTTTAGCTAAAAATTCAAGAATAGCAATGCGTGCCGGATGCCCTAGCGCCTTAAATATGGAGGCGAGGGTTAGTGTTTGGTCGTTATAAGATTCTACTTTGGTAATTCCCATCTTGCGTTTGCTTATTGATCGTTGGTTGTTAAAATTAAATTTACTTGAAGCTCAAGTACTTATGCTTTAATGCAAATTCTTTATAACTTATATATCGCAATATTACGATAAATATTGAAGCTAAAAACAATCTGAAAGATTAAATTTTAATGAAATTTATAAACTTACCTTAGGTTCCCAGCATCGCGCAAGCCTTTGCTCCAAATGTGCGCATTTTGAATGGCTGTAATGACTGCTTCTGGTTCATTAACTACCGTGAAAAGTTCGTTTAAATCATCGGTCATAAACTTCTCATTGACTGCGTGTTGCATAAGGTCGATGAAGGGCTTGAAATAATTACGCGTATTGAGTAGTACGATTGGTTTGGTGAATTGTGCTAACTTTTTAAGGGTAATGGCTTCAAACAACTCTTCGAAAGTTCCTGGGCCACCCGGCAAAGCAATTAGTGCATCTGTTCCTTCTAAGAATTTGGCTTTGCGTTCGTGCATCGTTTCTGTATAAGTGAAATCCGAAACACCTTTGTGTCCCCACTCTACTTCGTTCATGAATTGCGGCATGATGCCTTTGATTTTTCCTCCCGCATTCAAAACGCTATCTGCCAATTGCCCCATGAGACCCGATGAGCCGCCGCCAAAAACTACGGTGAAATCATGAGCCACAAGTTCTTGAGCCAGTTTTGCGGTTGCATTGAAATAATCGGGATGAATTCGCCCACTAGAGGCGCAGTAAACACATACTTGCATAAACAAAGTTAATTATAAAAGTTAGGGCTATTGCGCTAAAATTTTAGTTGTCCAAAGTGGTTTGTTAGTCGTACTCAGCATCTGAATTTCTAGCTCTCTGGCCTTCAAAGGTCCAGAAACTTTGATAAGTCCGAAATTGCGCTCGGCGATATGGCTGCCAGCAACTCTTAAAGAATTAGCTTCGGAACTGGCATCGTGAACGCCTGATGTAAGAGGTGATATCGTGAGGTCGTATATAGTTGGCTTGCCAGCACTTTCTAAGACACTAAGTTCGCTATGATGACGGTCTCCGGTTAGGAAGATGACATTCTTAATCTGATGCTTGTATATAAAATCAATGATTTCTTGACGTTCTTTGTCATAGCCATTGGCACTATAATTTTCAAAAACTGGTGCTGTATTCAAAAACTGCCCACCGAGTGCGACAAATTTAAAGGTCGCAGGGCTGTTTAGTAACGCTTCTTTGAACCATTCGAGTTGTTGGGTTCCTAGCATTGTTCTGTCACCATCTAGACGTTCATTGGGCGCGCGGTTATAACGATTATCTAAAAGGAAAAACTGACAATCAGACCAATCAAACTGAGTGGTAATACCATGTAAATCTGGATGTTCATTTGTTGGGTTTGACCAAAACAAATCAAAGGTCTCCTTACTTAACTCTTTATTGATAAAGCTCCTGTCTGAATTATTAGGGCCAAAATCGTGATCATCCCAAATGGCATATTGTGGAGCGTTGGCTAGAAGTGTTTTCAATTCAGGAATATGCCGACTATGTGTGTATCGGTGCTGCATACCGCTTTTTGAGCTCCAATCAGACTCACGAAAATAAACGTTATCGCCCAGCCAAAGCATGAATTTTGGTTGACTTGCAGCAATGCTCGTGAAAATTTGATAATCACCGCCATAGGGTTTGCCGCTGCGATCTGTAGGCGCTTCATTGATGTAATTACAAGAACCTAAAGCAAACTGAAAATTTGGTGGATCTGTACGGTAGGCCCAAATGGTTTGGGTGTAAAATAATTGATTGCCAACTTTTGGCACAACTTTCCCATTTACAAAAACTTGATATTCATAGGCAGTGCCCGGAGTCAAATTATCTAGCACTACTTCGGCTACAAAAGCCTTGCTCTCTTTCGTGTTTACAGCTGTACTTTTGAGCCAAGGATCTCCTGAATCTAAAGGATGATAAGCAAATTCAACCTTTGCTGCCTTTTCAGTTTGCACCCATAGCGCTTGTTCGCGATAGCTGTTGTAACCTAGCATGGGGCCGTTTAATAGTTGAGTAAATGCTTGGTTTGCAACAATGAATAAGAAGAATGGGAAGAGGAAATTTTTCATTTGGTAAAATTGCGTTTAATTTATTAATTCAATTTTATGTTTGAACTTTTTAACCCCAAAAAAAAGAGGGGCTTCCCCCTCCTACTTTTATTTGAATCGACCCGAATCAAGCTTTTCCGGTAAGGATTTTAGCCCAATATAGCCAAGGTAAAATATATTTTTTGAGCACAAACATGCTCCAGCGTTCTTTACTTTGATCGAACGGAAAAGTCTCTTGGGGTTTGTTGTTGTAATCAAACTCAGCCAACACAAGTTTGCCATAACCAGTTACCAAAGGGCAGCTGGTGTAGCCGTTATAGCTTGCCTTCAATGTTTCACCTTTTAATTGACTCAAAACATTAGCCACGCAAACAGGTGCTTGTTTGCGAATAGCGGCTCCTGTTTTGCTCGTTGGTAAACCAGATGCATCGCCTAAAGAGAAAATATTGGCATGTCGCACGTGTTGCAGTGTGTTCTTGTCTACGTCAACCCATCCTGCGGCGTTAGCTAGCTCACTTTCTTTGATGAAGTTTGGTGCGCTTTGAGGCGGAGTCACGTGAATCATGTCAAATTCAACCCAGGTTTCGATGTCTTTATTGTTTTCTCCAAACCCAACAAATTTTGCGCGCTTGTTTTCGCCGTCAATTTCAACCAATTTTTGGAAGAAGTTCAGTTGAATATTGCTGCGTTTACAAACATTTAAAAGTGTTTTTTCATATTTCTCAACAGCAAATAAGCGCGTGCCTCCACTCCAATATTCAATTTGAATGTCTTTTAAAGTATGATGCTTTCTAAAATAATCAGCCGCTAAGTACATGATTTTATGAGGGGCGCCGCCACATTTTACAGGTGTGTGTGGGTTGTGAAAAATGGCTTTTCCTTTTTTCAGATTTTTAATTGCTTCAAAGGTGTAGGGCGCAGTTTCGAAGCTGTAATTCGAGCACACACCATTTTTTCCAAGGTTTTCTTTCAAGCCCTTTACTTCATCCCAGTTTAATTGAATGCCAGGCGCCACAATTAATATTTCATAATTTAAAGTAGCGCCGTCTTGAAGTGTAATTTGATTTTGTTCCGCTTGAAAGCTAGCTACTCCTTTTTGAATCCAAGTGGTTCCTTTCGGAATGACATCTTTTTCATTGCGTACGGTAGTGCTAATGTCAAAAGTACCACCGCCTACAAGCGTCCATGCTGGTTGGTAATAGTGCTTTTCGGCAGGATCTACAATGGCGATATCAAGTTTGTTGTCCTTTAGAAGCAATTGAGAAGCGACTGATAAGCCTGCATTTCCGCCTCCTATGATGACAATTTGATGCTTATTTTTCATAGGTCTAGTTGGTTTAAATAAAAAAATAAAGTTCAATTTGATAAAAATCAGCTATTTGCTTTGTAACATGTGTTACAGATTCTTCTGTCAACCGCTTAGATATTGAAGAGGTGCTTATATTTGCTATATGACAAAAACGAACCCACCAAAATGGAAACTCATGCTTTTGACATGGTTGTTCATTTATCCGATTATCAATATTCTTTTCTTTTTATTATTTCCGTTAATGAAAGAGTGGCATCAACTTTTGAAAACCCTCACACTTACAATTATTTTAGTCCCGTTAATGGGAGCATTTTTACCGAAATGGCACGGCTTATTTGCCGCTTGGTTAAAGAAGTAAAACGATTAGGATGTCAAATTTGGCAAGTGTTCGTGATTTAGGGGCAGTAATCGATGGATTGCCTGTTCAGGAAATTACATTAAAGCATCAAAATGCGGCTATTACTGTGCTGACTTATGGCGCAACGCTACAGCGTTTTGAGATTGATATACCAGGTTTTGAAAAACGCGATGTGGTTTTGGGATATACCGATTGGCGCAGCTATGTGGCGTCTTTCAACGAACCACCGATTGCCTATATTGGGGCTATTGTAGGGCCAATCGCAGGGCGTGTTGCCAATGCGCAAATTCCATGGGAAAATTCAACTTGGAACTTTGAGCCCAATGAAGGACAGCATTTGTTGCACGGCGGAAACACTTGTTATTCAAATGTCAACTGGAGTTTAGCAGCAATCGAATCTGAACCACAGCCCAGTGCTACCTTTTTACTTGAGAGTCATCCGGAGATGAACTTGCCCGGGGCAATCTTGACCAAAGTCAAATACACTTTGTTCGATTTTGAACTACGCATAGAAATTGAAACAACAGCACTTGAAGCTACCCTTTCAAATCCAACCCAACATGGCTATTTCAACCCTAATGGGCATGACGGGAGTATTTTGGATACCGATGTTTTTATTCAATCTGCGGCTTTTCTCGAATTAAACGACGATAAATTACCTACGGGTGAAGTGGCAGAATTAAAGGGGATTTTGGGTAAAAAAAAAGAATATTACTCCTTAAAACCACTTTATTCGACATTGGACCACGGTTTCCTTCTAAAAGGTCAAGATGAACAAGCCATCCTTCAAGCAAAAGATGGATTTCAGTTGAAATTCACAACGAATCAACCTGTATTTCAAATATATGTTGGCGGGCAAACGACTGCTCTTGGCAAACATAGTCAAACGTATCACCGCTACTCAGGAATTTGTTTAGAGCAACAAGCTGAGCCAGATGCACCGCATCACGAGAATTTTAGCGATATTTATTTGTCGAAAGGGGAAATACGCAACAATACGCTCTCGATCAATTTTCAGCAACTTTAGCTAATTGTACTCATGAGAAGTCTACTTTCTTTTTTATTGCTCTTGTCTTTTTCATTTACACTCAGTGCTTGCAAGGATAAACCCAAGCCTAAGCCGCCTGTGACTCCTCCACCCACTTCTTTTTTCAGGGGTGCAGATGTCAGTTGGTTGGCACAAATGGAAGCAACGGGCTATGTTTTTTATGATGAAAACGGTAACTCAGCTGACTGCCTTGACTTATTAATGGCTCGGGGCATCAATAGCATTCGCTTGCGTGTATTTGTGCACCCTAGCTCAGACAAAACCAATGGGCACTGCAGCCCTGAAGAAACTGCCTTAATGGCTGCCAGAGCCAAAGCAAAAGGCCTTGAGGTCATGCTTGATTTTCATTACTCTGATACTTGGGCTGATCCTGCGCATCAAACCAAACCAGCCACTTGGGCTTCTGTGTCTTTTGCTGCGCTCAAAGATTCTGTTTATGCCCACACTTACTACACCTTGAATTTACTCAAACAAGCAGGTGTTACGCCAAAATGGGTGCAAATTGGCAACGAGATTCCGTCTGGTATGCTTTGGCCGAGTGGTCATATTAATAATCCACAGCAATTGGCTGAACTCATCAATAGTGGTAATCAGGCAGTGAAAGACATCGATAACAAAATTCAAACGATTGTTCACATCGATCAGGGCAATGACAACGCGCGTTTTCGATGGTTTTATGATTTAATGCAGCAAAACGGTGCGCAGTTTGACATCATTGGCGCTTCTTATTATCCTTATTGGTTGGGTTCTGACTACACTGCAACCATTGCTGATCTCGGTAATAACCTCAAAGATATGGTGTCGCGCTATAACAAGCCCGTTATGGTGGTTGAAGTTGGTGGAGATTACTGGCAAGTTGCCAATTCAAAAGACTTACTCATTGCTACTATTGGAGCAGTAAAGGATGTGCCTAGCCAAATGGGACTCGGTGTATTTTATTGGGAGCCGCAAGGCGCAAAACCTTGGAGCGGTTATCAGCTCAATTGTTGGCAAGACAACGGGCGCCCCTCTCCTGCTCTAGATGCATTTTTGTATTAATCTAAACGAATGGAGTTTTACCAAAAATAAATGATTGCTTCTTATAAATGATTGATTCTTAATTCTTTTACTTATTGCAAAGTCTATAATCCTATGAAAAACGCGATCATTTTAATTTTCATTCTTTTTTCCCTTTCATCTTGGGCGCAATTGAACCGAACCTTGTTCAATGACAATTGGGAGTTTTATCTGAATCCTTCAGACCCAGCAACCATTGTAAATTTACCGCACACACCCAAATTAGAACCTTTGGAAATGAAAGGTCAGTTTTTGGGTGAAGTAGTTTACAAAAAGTACTTTAACTATAAATTAGATCCAGGCAAGCAACTCTTTATTGAGTTCGAAGGTGCGATGCACAGTGCCAAAGTGCGTTTAAATGGCCAAGAAATTGGTTCGCATGTAGGTGGATACTTGCCATTTAGCCTTGATTTAACTGCTGCCCTAAAAGATTCTTTCAACCTATTAGAAGTCGTTTTAAATAACCAAGAAGACCCGACCATTCCACCCGGCAAACCGATTAAAGACCTCGACTTTTATTACCATGCAGGTATTTACCGCAACGTTTGGCTCTATGAGACTACTGGTGTTGCTTTAGAAGCACCCTATTTTCAGACGCTACAACTAACGGGGCAAACAGCAACGGTTCGCATTGATGTCGATTTGAAATTTGATAGCGAATTTTCGAAACTCCCGATTGAGGTGAAGGCCAAATTAGGTGCAAATACCTTTAGTTTAAAGCCAGTAAATCAGGTCTCGGACTCAGCAAATAACCTGTCTTATTTTTCAGAAAACAAATTGATGTACCCTTCTCTGTGGTCCATTGACAAACCTCATTTGGAAACACTTGAAATTTATGCCATTCTTAAAGACGATACGCTGGCCAAACAAACACTGAGGGTCGGGATTCGAAAAGTGGAATTGAAGCCCGATGGCTTTTATTTGAATGGACAAAAAACGTTTTTAAGCGGAACCAACCGTCATCAAGAATATCCTTATGTGGGCTATGCCGTTCCGGATAACGCACAATGGCGCGATGCCTACTTGATCAAAGCAGCAGGTTTTAATTTTGTGCGCTTGTCTCATTATCCACAAGCACCAGCTTTTTACGCTGCCTGTGATGAGCTCGGGATTATCGTCATGGATGCCATACCTGGTTGGCAATTCTTTGGCCCAGCTCCTTTTGAACAACGCATCCAGCAAGACCTGCAAGCGCTCATTATCAGAGACCGCAATCATCCGAGCGTTGTTTTCTGGGAAAACTCCATCAATGAAACAGAAATGCCTGACGCATTCATGCAATCCATGAATGACTTGGCTAAACCCTTGATCAAAGGGCAGGGTTTCACAGCAGGTTGGCAAGACCACCCAAGCTATGATTTGTTCATTCCGGCAAGACAGCATGCCAAAGCACCAGATTACTGGAATAAGTACAAAAATACAAGCCGCCCGATCTTTATTGCTGAATATGGCGATTGGGAATATTATGCGCAAAATGCGGGTTTCAATCAGACGCAATTTGCAGATTTAAAAACATCAGAGCGCAACTCCAGGCACCTGCGCAGCGCTTCTGAGGCAGCACTTTTACAGCAAGCTTTCAATTTTCAAGAAGCGAGTAATTCAAATCGCAGAGGCCCTAACACGATTGGTGAAGCCAATTGGCTTTGCTTTGATTACAACCGCGGCTATAGTCCAGATCTTGAGGCCTCGGGGGTTTATGACATTACCCGCTTGCCCAAATGGTCGGTTAATTTTTATGAGAGTCAACAAAAATTGAGTCCGAAGACAGCAAATATCACCATTGCCACCAACTGGACACCAAGCGCCTCTCCTCAAATTACGGTCTTTTCTAATTGCCCTAAAGTGGCACTTTATCTAAATGGTGAGCTCGTTGCTTTGCAAGCTAAAAAGCCAGATGCGTCTAGCGATAAGCTGCTCAATCCTCCGTATCATTTTAATTTGCCCAAATTTATTCCCGGGAAATTAGAAGCCATTGGTTATGATGATAAACAAAAAGCACTAATTACCCACATCGTTCGAACTCCTGAAAAGCCACAGCAAATCATTTTGTATCTAGATACGATGGGGCGTTCAATTGATCCAAATAAAGCAGACCTCGTTTTTGTAAGAGCTAAACTCTTAGATGCCAATTTAAACATTGTTCCGACCAATGATTACAAAGTCGCTTTTAGTGTGATTGCTCAAGATGCAGGGCTGATGAGCCCAGCTATTCAACAGCTTGAAGCAGGTATTGCTTCTGCTTTACTCAGAACTGAAAAACCAAGTACGCCAATTACGATCAAAGTAGCACTGCCTTTACTCGGGCTTCAAGATGAACTCATATGGAATCCGTGACAAAAAAACACCTCCAAATAAAAGCACCGGGTCGTATTAATTTGCTCGGTGAACACCTAGATTATAATCATGGCGTGGTATTGCCAGCAGCCATTGACAAGTATATCACCTTTGATTTTCAGAGATCTGAGGACCCTGCCATTTGCATAGAAGCACTCGATGTCAATGAGCGGTGGGAATTTCAATTATCAGCACTAAAAGACTTACATACAAGCACTTGGAAGAATTATGTGAAAGGCGTTTTCATATTAATGGGAATAGATCAACTTGCCCCAGCGTTAAAAACTGGCCTGCATATTAAATTCAGCAGTTCTATTCCAATCGGAGCTGGGCTTTCTTCATCGGCAGCGCTCTGTTGTGGGCTTGCTTTTGGTCTCAATGAGTTTTTTGGTCTTGGAAAATCCAAAATGGACCTCGCACTGATTGCTCAACAAACCGAGCATCAGTTTGCAGGTGTAAAATGCGGTCTCATGGATCAGGTGGCTTCTTTATTTGGCAAAGAACAGCAATTGTTGGCTTTTAATTGTTTCACGCAGGAAATTCAACATTTTTCTTTACCACTCAAAGGCGCCAAGCTTTTTTTACTTGACTCCAGAGTGAAACATAATTTGGCCGAATCTGCTTACAATAAACGGCGCGCTCAACTCGAAGCAGCTTTTGAACAAGCACAGCAACTATTTCCAACTTTAAGCAATTGGAGCGCTCTGAGCACTGAAATGCGTGCGCAATTACTCCCGATTTTAGATACTGAAACTGCTGCGCGCTTGAGCTATGTGTTGGATGAAATGCAGCGCGTGAATGAGGTGCAAAAACTGTGTCATCATTTGGACCTAGATATTCATAATGATGATAATGATCACATTGAACAAGCACTCAAAAATATTGGTTCTCTACTCTCTCAAACACATACTGGCCTTAGAGATTTGTATGAAGTAAGCTGCGCAGAATTAGACTTTTTACAATCAAACCTTATTGAGCTACCCGGAATTTTCGGCGCTCGCATGATGGGTGGTGGTTTTGGAGGCTGTTTGTTGGTTTTGGCAACTGAAAACTTTGATACAACCCAAGATTTAGCTGAGCTCACTGCTCAATATTTTCATAAATTCGATATCCATACTCTTTGTTATTCTATCCAACTCGCCGATGGCGTTCATCTGACTACTTATGACTGACCTGAATTTAAATCCACATCGTCGTTATAACCCTTTACTCGATGAATGGGTGTTGGTTTCTCCACAGCGCAACCTTAGACCGTGGCAGGGTCAAAATGAAGCGCCTGCTACCCAAGCTGGCCTGAGACATGATCCAACGTGTTATTTGTGTCCCGGAAATGAAAGGTCGGGCGGGCAAAGCAACCCGGTCTATACTTCGTGTTATGTCTTCGACAACGATTTTCCAGCGCTCGACATGCGCGCAGAAGTCTCAAAAATGAATGATGAGCAAGTAAATTTGAACAACGAGCACTCAGGCTCTTTTTTCAAAGTAAAAGCAGCCAAAGGAATCAATCGGGTAGTTTGTTATTCGCCACGCCATGACCTCACGATGTCTGGGCTTTCTGTCAAAGAATTAGAAGAAGTGGTACATACTTGGAAAGCCCAATTTGAAGAACTATCGGCACTTTCTTATATTGATTACGTTCAGATTTTTGAAAACAAAGGTGCGGTGATGGGCTGTAGCAACCCGCATCCACACGGGCAGATCTGGGCCCAACAAGGCTTGCCTACCCTGATTGCCAGAACCCAAGCGCAACTCAAAAAATATTTTCAAAACGAGCAAGCACCGCTTTTACAGCATTATTTGAATGATGAATTGCGCAACCAAGAACGCGTGGTTTATGAAAATGAAAACTTTGTTATTTTGGTTCCGTTTTGGGCGGTTTGGCCTTTTGAAACCTTGGTTTTACCCAAACAAGACCTCAAGAACCTGCTCGATTTTACAACTGATATTGCTACTGATTTTGCTTTGGCTTTATCTAAAATCACCAGGGCCTACGACGCCGTTTTTAATTGCGACTTCCCCTACTCTGCGGGCTTTCATCAGGCACCCTGCGACGGTCTGGCTCACCCAGAATGGACGCTCCATTTTCATTTCTATCCGCCACTCTTGCGCTCTGCGAGTGTCAAGAAATTTCAGGTAGGCTACGAAATGCTCGCTGAAGCCCAGCGTGACATGACGCCAGAACAAAGTGCTGTTATTTTGAGAGGTCTAATTGTTTGATGTAGTTTTTTTTTAATCTGCTGCAATTCTTACATCTTCGACGAAGGGAAGCTTGTGCATTTGACTTATTTCTAGTGTGAAATAACCTTGTTCTTCGGTGATTTTACCACAGAGTTCATAGATGCCTTTTCCGTAAAAGGGATGTTTTTCATGGATGAGTGGAAAATGGACGGTATCAATGAAGTCGCCGGCGGGGTCAAGGAAAGTTCCGAAAGACATGCGCTCTCCTTTGCTGGTTTTGGTTTGCTTGATACTCACGAGGTAACCGTAGGTCCGAATGAGTACTTGTGAAAGCGCGTGTTTTTGAAAATCCTGAGCTAAAACATAGTGTTCAGAGAGTGGGTTTTTCAAGAGTTCAAAAGGGTCACAGAGCGGAAAGCCGAGCAGTTCAAACTGCTCAAAGGCCAACTCCAGTGGATGCTCTTCTAGCGTGGGTAGTTGGTGCTCGCGCTGCTCTGAGCTGAACAAGACGGGTGCTTGTTGCTTGTTTAAATGCTGGTGCTGATAGAAGTGCGCTTGCCAGAGCAGTTGTTTTCTGGGTACTTCAAAGCTGCGCAAAGCACCAATCCGGATCAGTAAACAAAGTTGCTCTAGTGGGATATGAACCCTTTTTAAAAGTACGGCAAGGCTTTCAAAGGATCCTCTTTGTGCACGCTGCA
Source organism: Bacteroidota bacterium (assembly GCA_041158525.1). Classification (GTDB taxonomy): domain Bacteria; phylum Bacteroidota; class Bacteroidia; order Flavobacteriales_D; family Crocinitomicaceae; genus UBA952. The sequence continues at coordinate 26,640 of JBEBBE010000038.1, forward strand.
GTAAGATGCGCTCGATCACAGCGCTTTCGAGCCCAGCAACTAAATTGAAACCAAGGATGAGGCGCTGTGCTTTCAGGCTGCATTGATACTCGCCTTCATTGATGCAGGGCGCTTCAATTTGAGCTCCGAAACGGCGCGCTTCATGGACATAAATTTCGGTACGGTAATAGCCACCGAAATTATTGATGCAGGCACACAAGTATTCTATTGGAAAGTGTGCTTTGAGGTATAAGCTCTGGTAACTTTCAACGGCATAAGAGGCCGAGTGTCCTTTTGAAAAGGCGTAGCCCGCAAAGCTCTCGATTTGTTTCCAGATGCTGGCTGCAAAAATTGGGTCATGGCCTTTTTTTTGGCAAGCGCTCATGAAGCGCTCTTGTACGCGCAAGAATTCGGCTTTGGACCTGAATTTACCCGACATCCCTCGCCGCAAGACATCGGCTTCAGCAAGGCTAAGACCTGCAAAATAGTGCGCCACTTTAATGACATCTTCTTGATAGACCATGACGCCATAGGTTTCTGGCATGAGTGCCAAAAGCAGCGGATGAATGTCTTTGTGTCGGGATGGGTCTCGGTGGCGCAAGATGTACTCGCGCATCATGCCAGACTGCGAAACGCCTGGTCTAATGATAGAACTGGCGGCTACAAGGGCTAAATAGTTGTCTACTTGCAACTTAATGAGCAACATGCGCATGGCAGGCGATTCCACGTAAAAACAACCAAGGGCCCAGCCCCTGCGTAAAAACTCAGCGATTTTTGGATCTTGTTTGAGGTACTGAATGTCGTGGATATCGTGAATGACTTCTTGAGGATATCTACTCGAGACAATTTCAAGCGCAGCTGCAATTTTGCCCAAACCTCTTTGGCTCAGGATGTCAAACTTATAGAGCCCCACTTCTTCGGCTTCGCGCATCGAAAACTGGGTAGTTGGATACGCTTTTGGCGGTAGAAAAGTGGCGCAGAACCAAGAAATTGGCCGCTCGCTAATGACAATGCCGCCGGCATGCAAGCTTAGGTGTGAAGGCAAGCCTTCGATGTTTTTAGCATAGCGCAAAATCAGCTGCCCTAGTTCTGCAAATTCGGCCATGCTTCCACTGCCCCGACTGAGTGTTTTGATGGCCTGCGCAGGCAAACCAAAGACTTTGCCCAGCTCTTGAATACAGGCCCTATATTGAAAAGTGTTATAGGTGCAAAGCCAAGCCGCATTGGGGTAGCGCTCAAAAACATAACGAATGATGTCGTCGCGGTCGGTCCAGGAGAAATCGATGTCGAAGTCTGGTGGGTTTTTGCGGTAGAGGTTGATAAAGCGTTCGAAGTAAAGATCGAGTTCTAAGGGGTCGACGTCAGTGATGCGCAACAGATAAGCGACAATGCTGTTGGCCCCGCTTCCACGCCCTACATAGAAATAGCCCTTGGATCTTGCGTAAGAAGTGAAGTCATAGGTGATTAAAAAATATGACAAGTATTGCTTTTGCGCAATGATGTCAATTTCCATCTCGATGCGTGCAATGATTTCGTCAGTGACAACAGCATAGCGGTATGCCAAGCCCTCGGCACAAAGTTCTCTGAGGAGCTCGATGTCTGTCTCGGGGCTTCCGGTGAAGCTTTTGGGCTGCTGCGCCGTGGCCGCTTCGCCAAACTCGAAGTTGCACCGACAACTCGAGAGTTGCTGCGTGGTGTTAGCGAGTAATTGAGGCGCAGCAGCAAAGGCCGCCGCGATTTGCTCAGGACTTTTGAGGGTTTCTGTGGCTTTGGCATGGCTACTGGGGGCAAGTTTTGATAACAAGCAGTTTTCAGAGATGGCGCGCAGCAAACGGTGTGTATTGAAGTCTTGTTTATGACGAAATGTCATGGGCGCGTCGGCCACACACTTGTGAATCGGGAGCGCTGGGCGCTGTAGTTGCCACTGTGTGATTTGCGAGGCCTGAATAGCAACAAACTCATTTTCTGAAAGTTTGGCAGGCTGCGTACCAAACGGATACCAGACATAACAAGCCGAAAAATGCGGCAAGGGATGGGTGAAAGGTTCTGCTTGCTTGAGTTGCTGAGTGAGGTACTGATTGAGTTCTTGAAAACCGCGGTTGTTGCGGGCAACGAGGGTGGCGATGTGTTGCTGCCCTTTGCGCAATTCCAGGCCGAGCACAGCTTTAATGCCGTGTTGTTGCGCTGCCCGCACAAAGGCCAAGGCAGAGCCCGTATGATTGATATCAGTGAGTAGCAAAGCACTGTATTGCTGCTGTTGCGCCCATTCGACTAAGGCTTCGGGCTTCAGGATTCCGTAGCCCAAACTAAAACAAGAGTGTACCCGCATGGATGATGTGTTTAAACGCGTCTGTTGGCTAAAAGAATGGGTGGCTCGCCTTCAAAAGGATTGTAATGACCAATGGTTCTGGCTTCAAGACCAATGGCGCGCAAAACAGCGCGATCTCCGTAGCGCACCCGGATTTTATCTAGGGCTTGGTAGAGTGCTGGATACGCGAGGTCGCTGTCAAAGAGCCGCAGCTGGTGCGCGCCCGATACCAGTGAGCTGTAACGAATGCCGATGAGCCGCACCAAAACCCTGCGGTTGTAAAGGCGCTTAAACAAGCTTTGCACTAAAGGTAAGAGCTCGTGGTCAGCGGCGGTGTAGGCTACTTGCTGCTGTAGTGTTTGGGTTTGGAAGTCTGCGTAGCGAATTTTGACCGTGACCGTACCTGTGAGCTTATTGGCTCGGCGCAATTGGAAAGCCAAGTTTTCAGCCATAGCAGCCAAGATGCCACTCAGTTTATGGATGTCAATGGTGTCTTGATCAAAGGTGCGTTCGGTCGAAATAGATTTGCGCTCGTTGTAAGCTTCAACGGGGCTGTTGTCAATGCCCTGGGCCTTAGACCAAATGCTGCGCCCGTTTTCACCGAGTGCTTGCTCTAAGAGCTCTAGCGGCAAGGCCTGCAAGGTGCCAATTTTCTTGACACCTAAACCGCAAAGTGTTTGGTAGGTTTTGGGGCCCACCATCGGAATTTTCTGCACAGAAAGTGGCGCTAAAAAAGGTTTTTCGGTACCGTAGTCAATGAGTAATTGGTTATTGGGCTTAGCCTCGCCGGTGGCTACTTTTGAAACCGTTTTGTTTTCAGATAGACCAAAAGAGATGGGCAGGCCCGTTTCTTTGGTAATGCGCTGCCGCAGCTCAGAGGCGTATTTCCAGACGCCAAAAAAGCGGTCAAGGCCCGTGAAGTCGATGTAGAATTCATCGATGGAGGTTTTTTCATAGACAGGTGCCGCTTCTTTGACCAACTCAGTGACCATTCTGGAAAACTTAGAATAGGTTTGGGTATTGCCTTTGATGCAAATAGCTTCTGGGCAGCGCTCTTTGGCCATTTTCATGGACATTCCAGAATGCACGCCAAAGCGCCTGACTTCATAGCTGCACGAAGCCACCACCCCTCTTTCGCTGGTACCTCCGATAAGGATGGGTTTGTTGTTTAGGCGGCTGTCAAGCAGACGCTCACAGGAAACAAAGAAAGTATCGAGATCCATATGGACAATCGAACGACGGGCAGACATAGGCGCTGTCAGTTAAAAGGTAAAACAATAAAAGTTCGATTGGTTGGTTCGGTAAAATTAAACAAATTGATTAATAATTAATCTTTTTAATGATTAAATTATAGTCAAAAGTTTTCAACAAGAAAAAAAACAAGACAAAACAACCTGCCATTCTGACAATTTTATAATTTGGAACACAAATTGAGCATACAACAGCAATTAAAAAACTATTTAAGATGAAACCAATTTATGTCGTATTAGCAGCCATCGGTGCCTTGCTATTATTTTTATTCCTCGGCTATTACAATCTTTACAACAAAGCAGTAGGGCTACAAGAAGGCCTTGACGAAAAATTCGCCAATGTGCAATCTGCTTACCAAAGACGCGCAGATCTCATTCCAAACCTCATGGAAACGGTCAAAGGAGCTGCTCAAAATGAAAAAGATATCTTGACGCAAGTGACACAAGCACGCGCCGGAATTGTCAATGCCAAAACTCCTGAAGATCTAGAAATCATGGGACGCAAAATCAATACGGCTATCAACTTGGCCTATGAAGCGTATCCGCAAATTCGTTCTACTGAAAACTTTAGTCAGTTACAAGGACAACTAGAGGGCACAGAAAACCGCATCAAAACAGAAAGAGATCGCTATAACGAAGCTGTAAAAACTTACAATACGCATATCAGAGGCTTCTTCGCACGCTTTTTCTTAAACAGCGAAGAATTCCCACGTAAAGAAGGATTCAAAGCAGTAGCAGGCTCAGAAAACTCGCCTAAAGTTAAGTTTTAATGCTCACAGCACAAGAACAAACGCTGGTGGCACAAGCCATCTCAGCTGCTGAAAAAAATACCTCCGGCGAACTTCGGGTGCACATGGAAAAAGTGTGCACCCAAGATCCGGTTCAAAGAGCTATTGCCGTTTTTGAAAAATTAGGCATGCACCAAACTGCTGCACGCAACGGCGTACTCATTTATGTCGCTACCGAAAGTACCCAGTTGGCCATTATCGGTGACAAAGGGATCAATGAACTTGTTCCGGAAAATTTCTGGGACAGCACCCGAGATCTCATGATTACACATTTCAAGACTGGCCAAATTACTGCGGGTTTATGTGCTGCTATTGCTGAAGCAGGTCAGCAACTTGCTAAGTATTTTCCTTACGAAGACAACGATCAGAACGAACTCTCCAACGAAATCAGCTTCGGATGAAAAAGCACTACCTCCTCCCCTTTTTAGTTGTCCTGAGTTTTCTTTTCAGCTATAGTTTTGGGCAATACCCCCAACCCATTCAGCCTCCTTGTTTTCTCAATAATTTTTCTTCAGAACAAATTATTAGCCCAGAAGAGCAGGCTGCCATTGAAGCCCGTCTTGATCGCTTTGAACAAGAAACGAGCAATGAAATTACCATCGTTATCGTTGATGACTTAAATGGAGACGAACCTTGGCACTACGCTACAGAATTAGGTGAAGCTTGGAAGGTCGGAAAGGCCGATAAAGACAACGGTTTGGTGTTTTTAATCAAGCCCACCAAAGCCAATGGCGGCAGACAGGTTTATTTAGCACCAGGCCGAGGGCTTGAAGCCGCAATTACCGATTTAGTATGTCAAGATATCATTTCCCATGAGGTTTTACCTGAATTTAAACACGGTAAATACGCACAAGGCATCAATCAGGCACTAGACGTGCTCATTGCCTTAGCTAAAGGAGAATACAACGAGAAAACCTATCGCGATCGCGTACAAAAAGATAAACTAACCAGCGGTTTAATCGGCTTGGTAATTATCTTGGTGGTCTTGTTTTTTGTCATTAGAAGAGGCGGCGGTGGCGGCACAACTTTTGGCGGACGCAGAGGTGGTCCAGGCTTCTTTTATTTTGGAGGTTTTGGCGGTGGCTTTGGCGGAGGTTCTTCAGGAGGTGGCGGCGGCTTCGGCGGTTTTGGCGGCGGAAGTTTTGGCGGCGGTGGCTCAGGCGGAAGCTGGTAGCACAAAAGAATTCAATTGAAAAAAAAATACAAATGCAAAAATTACTCCTTCTCCTACTTTTAACGGCAAGCATTCATACAGCTATTGCACAGCAAGCCTACAATGTGGCTTTTTACAACGTAGAAAATTTGTTCGATACCATTGATGGCCCGAATGACGACGCTGAATTTTTACCCGGAGCAGCCAATCAATGGAATGCAGAGAAATACAATGCCAAATTGACGCATATTCGCCAGGTCATGGAATCTTTAGATTTTCCAATGATTATGGGTGTTTGTGAAATCGAAAACAAAAGTGTGCTCACTGATTTAGTAGGGCAAGAAAAACGCTACGGAATTGTGCATTACG
>JBEBBE010000039.1:0-20218 GCA_041158525.1 Bacteroidota bacterium
GGCGTACTTTGTAAGATATTGGCGCCCCAACCTGAAATATAAATATTGCCACAGATATCAACTAGAAAAGCCGCCGGCGAAATATTGATCTGACTCGAGCCATTGCCAATAACGGTAGAGGCCAAATTGGTGGTGAGTTGATTATTGAGTTTGAGTACAAACTGACTACTTCCGGGGTTACCGTATTGCGCATTATTGACCACAAAAGCGCCACCCGTAGATTGCCCCAATAAAAAGACCTGATTATTGCGGTCAATTTCAACAAAAAAGGCTTGGTCATAATTAGAAGTTCCGATGTAGCTAGCTTTTGTAATGTTATTACCTGCTGCTGGTAGTTTGACTACAAAACCATCTGTTTTTCCTCCATTGTAAGTACTTTGATAGGCGCCTGAAGTACCCTGCAAGTTATTAGAGGAGGTACCGCCTGCAAAAAATATTGCACCCAAAGTATCAGTTTTGACAGAATAAGCAGCATCGTCTTTGTTTCCGCCATAAAAAGAAGAAAACTGCAAACTACTCATGGTATTATTGAGTCTGAACACAACTGCGTCTTGCCCTGCTCCTTTGGTAGCTTGAAACGCATTTTGTAGCGGAAAATTCGCAGAACGCGTGCAGCTGGCTACTAAAACATTTCCTTGTTGGTCCAGGTAAATTTCTCCCCTGAACTGATCGCCATAATTCGTAGATAAAGAATCATAGGCCGCCACTGAAGAGTATGGTAAACCTAAACTGCGGTATGAAACACCATCGTTTTGATTGCCCCCAACATAAGTAGAAGCCATTAGGTTCTGGCCATTTGCACTGAGTTTGGAGACATAAATATCACTGCCTTGCGTCCCAAAGTAAATACCATTGTAAAAAAAGTTGGTATTGGCAGTGCCTCCGCCGTGTGTTGTTTGAAAAGCACCAGGGCTTACCGGAAAATCTAAACTAGAGGTTGCGCCGAAAAGATAAATATTATTCAAAGAGTCACAGACCAAACTGTGGGCAGTTTCTGTTCCTTGCGTGGCATCGCCACCTCCTAAAAACGAAGACCACAACATGGTGCTTCCGTCTGAAGCATAACGCGTCACGAACACATCGGTGATGCCATAATTGCCGCTTAATGTCGTAAAATTTGAACTGATATCGAAACTGGCCAAACTAGGAAGCGGAAAGTTGTTGCCGTAAACTACCCCGGCTGCATATGCCGAACCATCAAAACCATAGGTTGCCGTCATGCCAAAATTATCCGAGACGGCGCCATTATAGGTGGCAAATACAAGTACAGGGTCAATGATAAGTGGCAATGAAGCGTCATATGTGCCAAGTTCAAAACCAATGCTGCCATCCTTAAACTGTTTGAACTCACATCGAACGACACGCTCTTGCCCATTAATGATTTGATATGCTATCAAATTTTGTTCTATTAATTCGCCTAGTTCAGTTCGGATTTTAAGTTCCTTGGCTTTAACATTCAGCTGCTTTGCCCCAACGTAATGCCAACGAATTTGGGCCGGATTTGCGCCAGGCTTCAGGATATAACTATACTTGTATGCACCTTTTTGGCTTTCCAAATGCAGGTCAATTCCTTGGAAAAAATCTTGGTAGGTCAGTTCTTGAAAGGCCTGCACCTTGCTAGCCCAACGCGTCGTATCTTGACCTTGAAAAAATTGATACGTATAGGGTTTTGGTTGAGCAGTAATCGTTTGTGCAGTTCGATTGACTTGCTCAAAAACTTGAGCAAAAAATGCACCGCGGACTTCAGGTGCTGTTATTTGCTCGTGGCGGTGGTGCGCTGCTTCAAAATCAGAAAAATCAGTAAATTCAAATAGAAAGCGGTCTTGCCCAAACCAAATCTTTTGACCACCTTCTTTGGCCATGTAAAGCACATCTTGAGGCCATTGACCTTGATTAGGTATGAATTCTTGCCCTTGAATTTGAGCACGCAGCATACCTGGAACACAAAGCCCAAAGCACAAGAAGATCATTACAAGAAGTGAGGCCTTCATCATACCTGCTAAGTTAAGCATTTAGACTAATTTTGTAACTCATTCTTCGCTATGACAACAACTCCAAATCGAATTTGTCAACTCTTCCAAATTAAGTACCCCATTATTCAAGGTGGCATGATTTGGTGTTCGGGTTGGCAACTTGCTTCAGCAGTTTCAAATGCAGGGGGGCTAGGCCTCATTGGCGCTGGATCAATGTATCCAGAAATTCTAGACGAGCACATCCAAAAATGTAAAAATGCGACCACAGAACCTTTTGGAGTAAACTTACCACTACTCTATCCGAACATCGAAGAACACATTCAAACCATCATCAAGCACAAGGTTCCTATTGTTTTTACGAGTGCTGGAAATCCGAGCACCTGGACCAAAACACTCCAAAATGAAGGCATTAAAGTAGTGCATGTGGTATCCAGTGTCAAATTTGCTCAAAAAGCCGAAGCCGCAGGCGTAGACGCTATTGTTGCCGAAGGTTTTGAGGCAGGCGGACACAATGGCCGTGATGAAACCACTACGCTATGCCTCATACCAATGGTTAGAAAGGCGGTGAAACTCCCGATACTTGCTGCCGGAGGAATTGCCTCTGGTGCAGCCATGTTGGCCGTCATGAACTTGGGTGCTGATGGCGTTCAAATTGGAAGTCGTTTTGCAGCATCTTTAGAATCTAGTGCGCATCAAAATTTTAAAGAAGCGGTAATTGCCGCCGAAGAAGGCTCAACCCTACTTACACTCAAAGAATTGACACCTGTACGCTTACTAAAAAATCCATTTTTTGATCAGGTACAGGCGGCTTATGCGGCTGGCAGCAGCACAGAAGAACTGAAGAATTTATTAGGACGTGGACGCGCCAAAAAAGGCATGTTCGAAGGAGACCTTATCGAGGGCGAATTAGAAATTGGACAAATTGCCGGCTCCTTTGAGGAAATCTTAAGTGCCGAGCAGATTATTCAAGAAATTGTGTCCCAATACAATCATACCCTGACCCAACAACAAGCATTATAAATGATAGCATACGAAAGTTTTACACTTAACAATGGTTTGCGCGTGCTCTTTCACCGCGAACCTTCTAGCCCAATGGCCGTGGTCAATGTCCTCTACGATGTTGGCGCCCGTGACGAAGATCCTGAAAGAACAGGGTTTGCCCATCTTTTTGAGCACCTCATGTTTGGCGGCTCCAAACACATTCCGGACTTCGATGCGCCTTTACAAGCAGCCGGAGGTCAAAGCAATGCCTTCACGAGTAATGATATCACAAATTACTACGACATTTTGCCCGCGCAAAACATCGACACTGCTCTTTGGTTAGAAAGTGACCGCATGCTTTCTTTGGCTTTCACAGACAAAAGCCTTGAGGTGCAGCGCCAGGTAGTTATAGAAGAGTTCAAGCAGCGCTACCTCAACCAACCTTACGGCGATGCGTGGCTTCATCTCAGACCGCTTGTTTACAAAAAGCACGCTTATCGCTGGGCAACAATTGGCAAGAATATCAAGCAAATTCAAGAGGCTAGCATGCATGAAGTCAGGGCCTTTTTTCAACAATATTACCATCCGAGCAATGCCATTCTTTGCATCATTGGCAACTTTGACCTCCCGACAATTCAACAAAAAGTCGAACATTATTTTGGCAATATCCCAGCTCAAAAGAAAGCCGCCCGAAATTTAATCCAAGAACCAGCCCAAAAACAATTCAGGACCAAAACACTTATTCGAAAGGTTCCGGCAACTGCGTTCTATTACGCATTTCGAATGGGTAAACGCACCGATTCAGACTTTTATCAGGCTGATTTACTCAGTGATTTTCTAGGTAACGAAAAAACCAGCCCGCTATACATTGAGCTCAAGAAAAAGAAAAAAATCTGTGCGGAAGTCACCGCATATATCACCGCGTCTTTCGATGACGGCTTATTCATCATTAGCGGCAAAATGCAGCCCGGAAAAACAATAGATCAGTTAGAAGCAGCACTTTGGCCCCTACTTGAAAAAACAGCAGCTAAGGCCATCAGCAAAAGCTCTTTGCATGAGCTCAAGTTGAAACTGCGCACCTCACGTGCTTTCCAAGACCAGGGCCTACTGAACAGAGCCATGAACTTAGCCTATTTCGAATTATTGGGTAGTGCCCAGCTCATCAATGAAGAAGCTCAGAAGTATCAGCAAATCAGCACCAAAGATTTGCAAACATTTGCGCTTCAAACTTTCCGCAAAACCAATTGCTCACGTCTCATCATTCAAAGTCAACAAGATGCTAAATAGAAGCCAAGCCCCAGCCATTCATGGCATCGAACACATCGCTTTTGTTCAGCCTCAAATCAGTAAACTCAAAAATGGCGTCGATCTTTTTTGGCGCAACGGTATTTTTAACGACACCAGCAAAATTGAACTGCATTTCAAGGCTGGCAGCTGTATTGCTAAACCCATTATTGGCTCCTTGTGCGCCGGACTATTAATTAGCGGAACGGCCAATAAAAATGCAAGACAAATTCAAAAGGCCCTTGATGCCTTGGGTGCCTACTACGATGTCAGTATTTCACAAGATGAAGCGATAGTTAGTATTTACGCATTAAAAGATCAATTGCTAGCTGCCTATAGCGTTTTTCACGAAAGTTTGTTTGCCGCTACATTTCCAAACAAAGAGTTGCAAGACCTTTGTGCAGAGCGTCGTCAGAAATTCTTAGTCCAACAAGAAAAAGTGAGCTTTTTGGCACAAAGACAATTTCAAAAGAGCTTATTTGCAAACAGCAACTACGCTCAACAAATTCAACTCGAAGATTACGACAAGGTCTCTGTTACCGACTTACAAGCTTTTCACCAAAAGAATTACCTCAAGGGCTTAGTTGAAGTTTTCGTTGTCGGAGATTTACAAGACGCTGATTTTCAAGGACTAAAAGATATATTAAACACCTATCAAAAGGCTAGTTTTGACGCAATTGACTTCGATTGGCAAAACGAACAAGGTGCTATCCACCTAGAACAAGAAAATGCCTTGCAAAGCGCGCTTAGAATCGGACGCCCCTTGTTCAATAAAACACATCCAGATTTCTGCGACTTTAGTATCCTTAACACCATCTTAGGTGACTACTTTGGCAGCCGACTCATGAGCAATATCCGCGAAGACAAAGGCTATACCTATGGCATAGGTTCTTATCTGGTCGAACATCAAAATTACGGTTACTTCGTGATTGGTGCCGAAGTTGGTGTGCAGACAAGAACCGCAACTTTTGAGGAGATTCAACACGAATTTGACCGATTAAAAAATGAACGCGTACCACAAGAAGAGCTCGCTTTGGTGCAGAATTATATGTTGGGGCAATTGCTCAAAAGTGCCGATGGCCCTTACGCTATGCTTGACCTTTTTGCTAACGTGCAGCAAAATGGCCTTGGCCTTGAATTTTACGACCATTTAATCGACCGGATCCGAAATATTACGCCTGAAAGAATTCAAGAATTAGCCAAGCGTTACCTCATCTGGGAAGAAATGCTGATTATTTCTGCCGGATAGCAACCTTTAGTAAGGCATTCCGTTATACTAAAACTGAAGAAAATACGTTATCCAACGGATGTTTAAGCTCATTAGTATCGTTAGTTTTTTACTGCTCAGTTTTTGGAGTTGGTCTTCTCATGTTATGGGAGGGGAATTGACCTACAAACATCTCGGAAATTCTACGTATCAGTTTGAACTGGTTTTTTACCGAGATTGCAATGGCGCCGATGTCAATGCAGTTTCTGAAAACCTGCGTGTTTGGAACCACCCCACCCTGACCAACATACCGGTACTCTTTGTGCAGCGCATTGATTTATCGCCAAGTTGTACGCAAATAAGTGGTGGGCCTGGGCCGCTACTTTGTGGTACCGGAAACAATGCTGGCAATGGCATCGGTGCCATTGAAAAAGTAATATACCGCAGTGCCCCTGTTTTGCTCAGTGGAACACCACCAGCGCAAGGTTGGGCTTTTACCTATGAAAATTTTTCTAGAAGCGCTTCCTTAAGCAACCTGAGTAATCCATCCACTTATGGCATCACGCTGGCTGCTAAAATATTCAATTTGGCCCAACCCGATGACGCTCCTGTTTTCAACCAAGATCCTTTATTTGTCAGTTGCGCTGGCCAAGCTTTTGAGTACAATGCAGCCGTGAATGATGCCAATCAAGATTCTTTGGTTTTTGAATTTGGTGTACCTTATGATTATTTCCCAACTGGGGCTTTCAACCCTCCTACAAACCCTGCTGCCATTCCTTTTGAGCCTGGTTTTAGTGCAAATAGCCCAACGCCTGGCCCGAGTATCAATGCCAGCAATGTTGCGGCGGCGCTTGACCCGAATGACGGGAAACTCACTTTTACTTCTTTTACAATCGGTAATTATGTCGTCAAAATGGTGGTGAAAGCTTACAGAGGATCAATTCTTGTTTCACAGACAGAGCGCGAAATGCAATTGGTTATTCAGCCTTGTAATACCAATAATAGTGCGCCGGTGCTAGCACCACCTTTCAACGGCGGCACTTCATATGAGCTCACAGTGAATGCCGGAGACCTCGTAAACTTTAATATCAATGTTTCCGATAACGATCTTCAGGCCAACGGCAGCGCACAACTGATTACACTCGAGGGCAGTTTACCGTGCACTACAGGCCCTTGTCCAAGCTTAGCAAATCCACTTCCTATTTCTAGTTTGAGTACAATTCAAACGCAGTTTACATGGCAAACTACCTGTGATCACTTACTAGATAGCCAAGGGCAAGCTTTGGTCTCAAAAAGTTATCACTTCATATTTAAGGCCAGTGATGACGTTTGCCCCGTGCCACAAGTGAGTTTCACAACCATTACGATCCATGTCTTGAATCAAGGGATTATTTCAGCGCCAGAAATTGCTTGTATTCAAACTGCTAATAATAATGAGCTCAATATTTTTTGGCAGGGTCTAAACCCAGGAACCTCAAGTACCTTTTCAGAATATCAAATATATTCGGTTCAAAGTGGGCTCCTTGGAAGCATCCTAGATATCAATACCACCAATTTTACGGCACCTGCCGTCAATGCAAGCCATGACTTCTATTTGGCAGTTGCATCCGGATGCGCGGGCTCATTTCTAGATTATTCAGACACCATCAAAAATATCTTTCTGACACTCACCAACCCAAATGATGGAACCGCTGTCTTGAATTGGAACAAACCTAAAAACCCTGCAGCGAGTTCATACAACGCCTATTATTACATCTATCGGGAATACCCGACTAACTTTTTTAACTTCATTGATAGCGTCCCTTATAACCAAACCAATTATACAGACACCATTGATATTTGCAATTCATTTTTGCGCTACCGCGTGAATTTAAAAACAAGTACTTGTAATTTCAACTCGAACAGACCCGGAGATATCCTGACCGACATGATGACGCCATTCATACCCGTCATTCATAACGTGGGCTTTGATACCAGTACCCAACAAATGCAAATTCAGTGGAATACCAATGCGGCGCCAGATACTTATGGCTACGTAGTTTACACCTATGATGCCAACGGCTTTCTGATTGAATTAGATACACTCTACGGACAAAACAACACAAGCTATCTATATAACGTAGTTGGCAACGGGCCTTTCAGTTATACGGTTGCAGCTTTCGATTCTTGCTTGACCACTACTATCCCCGCAACTTTCCAAACCTCTGCTAAAGCAAACTTACACACCTCCATTTTAGCCAATTACCAGCTCGATATGTGTCCTCAGACGGCCCAACTTAGCTGGACAAACTATTTAGGTGCTGCGGTTCTTTCATATGAAATATGGGGTAAAAACAACAATCAATGGAGCCTGTTAACCACAACGACAGATACTCTCGCTACGGTTCAGTTACTCAAGAATGAAAGCTATTGCTTGTACGTTAAGGCCAATTTGCAAACCGGTTTTAGCGCCTTTTCGAATCCGTTGTGTTTTACCATGCCACAACCGGGCGCGCCGAGTTTTCATTATTTCAGAGTAGCAAGTGTCAATCAAAAAGACATCGAACTAAAGGCTTGGGTAGACCAAAGTGTCGGTGTGACTGAAATTATTTTTGAAAGAAAGGATACCAACGGAGTATTCCAAGTACTCGGAAATGCCACTGTAAACGCAAATCTTGCCGTATATCTCGACGAAGATGTTGACACCCAATGGGGCCCTTGGACTTATCGTTGTAGTTATTTAGACAGTTGTGGCAACCCAGGCTCCTATGCCAACGAAAACACCACAATTTTTGTAAGTGGAACTGCTGATCAGTACAACATGATCAATCATTTGACTTGGAGCCCATATACCCAATTTGATGGCGGCATTCAAAATTACCAAGCATATAGAAATGCCTATGGAACTTGGGAACAAGTACCTTTTCAAATCATGCCAAACGGAACGTATCAACTGCAAGACGATGTCTCTGCGTTGCGCAACAAAGGTGAAGTTTGTTATCAAATCATGGCTTTGGAAAACCTCAATCAGTTTGGTTTTTCAGATAGTAGTTTCTCCAATGAACTTTGCCTGAAATACGAGCCACTCATGTTCGTGCCCAATGCATTTACACCTGATGGTCTGAATCCTATATTCTTACCTGTTGTACAAAACGTAGATCCTGAAAAATACACCTTTAGCATTATTGATCGTTGGGGCCAAGTAGTTTTTGAAACCAATGATCCGGCGCAAGGTTGGGATGGCATCATTCAGACGAGCGGCTTACCTGCAACCAATGATGTTTTTCAGTACCGCATTGAATTAATCATCAATAAAACCGATGCCCTTGTGAAGCAAGGCTACGTGACCCTCATCCGATGAATTTAAAGCGCGTTTTAGTCATTCAAACTGCCTTTCTTGGAGATGTCATTTTGGCTTCACCAATATGGGAAAACCTGCACCAACAATTTCCGGAAGCGCAAATCGATGTCGTGGTCAAGAAGGGAAACGAAACTTTACTGGCCGAACACCCTTTTTTGAATCAGGTCTATACTTTTGATAAGCGTCAAAAACTCAAAAATCTCTGGAACTTAGGTAAACAATTAAGACAGCAGCGCTATGAGCTCGTGATTAATTTACAGCGTTTTGCAAGCTCTGGCGTCTTAACCATGCTGGCAAAGGGAAAAGAAAGTAGAGGTTTTGAAAAGAATCCGTTGTCTCTATTCTTTTCCAAGCGCTTTCAACACGAATTAAAAGAAGGTTGGCATGAGGTTGATCGCAATCTGCAATTGATTGCTGATCTCGTCACTCAACCGAAAAAAAGACCACAGCTCTATCCTACGCTATCTGACATGGAAAGGATAAGCAGCTTCCAGACACAAACTTATTATTGCCTTGCGCCGACAAGTGTTTGGTTCACCAAACAGGCACCCAAAAAAATATGGCTAGAACTCATTGAAAAACTTGCTAGCACCGAAGTCAAGATTTATTTATTAGGCGCCCCTGCTGACCACGCCTATTTAGAAGAAATTCGACAAGCCGTACCCAAACTAGAGGTGCAAAACTTGGCCGGACATCTGACTCTATTACAATCGGCAGCGCTTATGTCCGGAGCGCAAAGAAATTTTGTCAATGATTCTGGGCCTTTACATTTAGCATCTGCCACAAATGCGCCCGTGAGTGTCTTCTTCTGTTCAACAGTTCCAGCATTTGGTTTTGGGCCGCTCTCCGATGATTCAAAAATTATTGAAGTGAGCAACTTAGCATGCCGACCTTGTGGTTTGCACGGTCATAAAAGTTGCCCGAAAGGACATTTTCAATGTGGCGAAGCGCTACAGTTGCTTTAGATCGAAACCTGTTCTCCCCTCACTTCTTCCACTATTTTTCCATCATGGTAAGCAAGCTGACCGTTTATAAACGTCATGTCAACAGTTGAACTAAAGGTATGTCCTTCAAAAACAGACCAACCACATTTAGAAAATAAGTCCTCGTTTTTAACGGTATGCGGTTTTTTCAGGTCTGCAATAACAAGGTCTGCATGATAACCTTCTTTTACAAAACCTCTTTTTTGAATTCCGTAAAAAAGCGCCGGGTTTTCAGCTGTTTTCTCTATAATTTTCTCTAGACTTAAAAAACCAGTTTCATAAAGCGAAAGTAGCAGCGGCAGTAGGTGCTGTAAAGTAGGGCCTCCTGACTTAGATTGCATATAAACTTGCTGCTTTTCCTCGAGGGTATGAGGGGAATGATCAGTGGTGATAAAATCGATATGGTTCTCGTTTAAGGCCTTCAGTAATCCGAGTCGATCTGCTTTGCTTTTGATAGACGGATTATACTTAATGAGCGCACCAAATTTGACATAATCTTCGACAGAAAAATAAAGATGGGGTATGCTCACCTCACAAGTTTGTTTTTTCTCTAACAAAGGAAGTTCTTTATCAAAAAGTAGCGCTTCTTTATAGGTAGTTAAGTGCAGAATATGCAAGCGGGCATCGTGTTTTCGAGCCAACTGCAAAGCGCGTTTTGTAGCTACTACACAAGCTTCTTCTGAACGAATCAGAGCATGTGCTTCAAAAGGAATATTTTGACCATATTTCTCTTGATATTCTTTTTCATTTTGTTCGATAAGTGCAGAATCTTCACTGTGCAGTGCAACGATGCGGTCTGTCTGTGAAAAAACCGCTTCAAGTGCCTCAGGATGATCTGCTAATAAATGACCACTACCTGAAAAATACAAACCATCATCGGTGAGTGCTACAAAATCTGTGTCCGTTAAATCAAAATTGGATAGCTCTTGGCAATTTGCTGCAGAAATTCCTAAAAACACTCCATAATTACAACGGGCATTTTGCTTAGCAAGAGCGAGCTTTTCTTTGACCAAAGCAGGTGATAACGTAGCGGGCTCTGTATTCGGCATATCGAAAACCGTTGTTACACCTCCTGCCAGGGCTGCTGCACTTTCTGTAAGCCAAGTGGCTTTATAACTTATGCCTGGCTCACGAAAATGTACATGTGTATCGATCAATCCGGGAAAAATATGTTTGCCACTCGCATCAATTACTTGTTCTGTTGGTTTGGCAGCAAGGTGCTCGCCTATTTCTGTGAAAACACCATTAGTAATTCGAATATCGCGTAGCTCAGTACCTTTCGAACTGACTAACAACCCATTTTTAATAAGAAAAGATGCGCCAAATTTCATTATTGACCTTGTCCTAGTGAATAAGCTGCTTTACCGTTGAAAGCATATAAATTTTCTGTTTTGATGACATCGATTTGTAAAGAATCAGCAGCAGCGAGGAGCTCAATGATCGCTTTTTTAGAGGCTAATTCAGGAGACTTCGCCATAAAACGACAGCGCCAGTGGTCCGTACAAAACGTTTCAGGAAAGCCATCAGGATAAACTTTAATGCCACGGTTAGTGATGAGGGCTAAATCAAAAGCAGCGTTTGGTAGCTGGTGCAGTTGTTTGGCAAGGTCATTGACATCTAGACCTGACCAGTGTACAAATAAATCAACTCCTTGTAGCGTTTTCTCCTTTGGAGCTTTACGTTGATATTTTGGAAGCTGAATACGCGCTTCTTGCTGATAACTAACAGCAGGAAAAGCCTCCGGACGCTCGCCTAAATTGGCAATGAGTGCTTCGGTAAATTCTTTGGTATTCACACGACGGGTACTTACTCCTTCTTTGTAAATATCAAAAGTGTGTATGCCTTGTTCAATGGTTTTCAACCAAGCATTTTGAATTTTTTCGGCAATAGCGGTTTGGCCAATGTGGCTGAGCATTTGTACAGCACCAAGTAAAAGACCAGACGGATTTGCAATGCCTTGGCCTGCTATCATCGGAGCAGATCCGTGAATAGCCTCAAACATAGCGCATTCTTCGCCGATGTTTGCAGACCCTGCTAAACCTACCGAACCTGCAATTTCAGCTGCGATGTCTGAAATAATATCACCATAAAGGTTAAGGGTAACAATTACCTCAAAATCCTGAGGTGCGTTGGCTAATTTCGCTGCACCAATATCGATGATCCAGTGGTCATTTTGAATATCAGGGTATTCAGCGGCAATTTCATTGAAAACTTCTCGAAACAAACCATCGGTTTGCTTCATGATGTTGTCTTTGGTAAAACAAGTCACTTTTTTTCGTCCGTAAAGCTTGGCGTATTCAAAAGCGTAGCGGATGATTTTCTCACAACCGGGTCTACTGATTAATTTGAGGCACTGAACAACTTCATCTGTTTGTTGGTGCTCAATACCCGCATATAAATCTTCTTCATTTTCGCGAATGATCACGAGATCCATTTTTGGATGCTTTGTAGATACATAGGGGTGAAGGCTAAAACAAGGTCTGATGTTTGCGTAAAGCCCTAAAAATTTGCGCGTTGAGACATTCAAACTTTTGTAACCGCCACCTTGAGGTGTAGTAATTGGTGCCTTCAGAAAAACTTTGTTTCTTCTGATGATATCCCAAGATGCTGGACTGATTCCGGCAGTGTTACCAGATAGATATACTTGTTCGCCAATTTCTATTTCGTCATAAATGAGTTGTGCACCAGCAGCTTCTAAAATAGATAGTGTGGCTTCCATGATTTCTGGGCCAATTCCATCCCCTTTTGCGATTGTAATTCTTGTCATAAAAGTCAATTTGGTGCAAAATTGCCTTTTTTATGCCATTTACCTTTATTTATATATTTTATGATTTATATAAGATATTCATAAAACAAAAAAGCCATCCGAAGATGGCTTTTGAATAAATATGTGAGTTGGCTTATGCCAATACTTCTTTAACGAGGTCAGCAGCTTCTTGAAGTTGAACCGCAGAGTGTACGTTGAGACCTGATTCGTCGATGAGGCGTTTTGCTTCTTCAGCATTGGTACCTTGTAAGCGAACAATAATTGGAACCGGAATTTGGCCAATGTTTTTGTAAGCATCAACGATACCTTGGGCAACGCGATCACAACGAACAATACCTCCGAAGATATTGATCAGGATAGCTTTTACGTTTGGATCTTTGAGGATAATATGGAATGCTTTTTCTACGCGCTCAGCGTTTGCAGTTCCACCAACATCGAGGAAGTTGGCTGGGTTACCACCAGAAAGTTTAATGATATCCATAGTAGCCATTGCCAAGCCAGCACCATTTACCATACAACCAACGTTTCCGTCAAGTTTTACGAAATTGAGGCCCGCTTCATCAGCTTCTACTTCTGTTGGATCTTCTTCAGATTTATCGCGTAAGGCAGCGAGGTCAGGATGACGGAACAAACCGTTGCCATCAAGACTTACTTTGGCGTCAACTGCGATAATTTTATCGTCTGAAGTTTTGAATAAAGGGTTGATTTCAAACATAGAAGCATCAATTCCTTCGTAAGCTTTGTAAAGCGCAGGAACAAACTTAACCATGTTTTTAAATGCGTCACCTGAAAGGCCTAAATTGAAAGCGATTTTACGCGCTTGGAAACCTTGTAGTCCAACTCTTGGGTCGATAAATTCTTTGAATAGTTTATCTGGTGTATGTTCAGCAACGTGCTCGATGTCCATTCCACCTTCAGTAGAATAGATGATGACGTTACGACCAGACTCGCGATCGAGTAGTACAGACATATAAAACTCTTTAACCTCAGTTGGGCCTGGGTAGTAAACATCTTGTGCAATGAGCACTTGGTTTACTTTTTTGCCTTTACCGTTGGTTTGAAGTGTCACTAAATGACCTCCGAGAATACCTGCTACCTTTTCTTCAACTTGGTCGATGCCTTTGGCAAGCACTACACCGTTTGAACCGGTTTCTTGCACAGTACCTTTTCCGCGTCCTCCAGCGTGGATTTGCGCTTTAACTACGTACCATGAGGTACCAGTTTCTTCTGTTAGTTTTTTAGCCGCTGCTAAAGCATCGGATACTTTGTCTACAACTATACCTTCTTGTACGGCTACACCGTATTGTTTAAGAATAGCTTTTCCTTGGAATTCGTGTAAGTTCATGCGATCAAATTTGCGCCGTAAAAGTACGTTTTTTTAATGAGTCTTTGTGACCTGTTCTAATTATTTTATCGAATTTGGTTTTTCCAAGAAGAGTCGATGTTGCGCGAAGCGAATGATTTTTTCTTGAAAGCTTGTACATCTTGCCAAATGGAATCGAGAGCAAAAACCAAAGCTCTTTCCTCTTCTTGCATGGCATCATTGAGCAGTAGCGGGTTTGAGAAATGATCTTTAACAAAATTGGTATCAAAATTTCCACTGCGGAATGCAGGGTGCTTCAACACAAATTTACCGAAATCGAGGGTGGTTTTGACACCTGAAATTTGGTAATTATCTATAGCTGCGATGCATCGCTCGATGGCTTCTTCACGGGTTTTGCCCCAAACCACCAACTTAGCAATCATCGGATCGTAATAAATAGGAATCTCCATGCCTTCTTCAAAGGCGTCATCAACTCGGATATGACGACCTGATGGAATGCGATAACGCTTGAGGGTTCCGATATCTGGCGTGAAGCCATTTAAAGTATCTTCAGCATAGACACGCACTTCAATGGCGTGGCCGTTTATAGCCAATTCATCTTGAAGCTTTGGAAGACGCTCGCCACGTGCTACCCTGATTTGCCACTCCACAAGATCGAGCCCAGTAATTTCTTCTGTAACTGGGTGTTCAACTTGCAGACGCGTATTCATTTCTAAAAAATAGAAGTTGAGTTGTCCGTCAATAAGAAATTCAACGGTTCCTGCTCCTTCATAATTACATGCCTTACAAACAGCAACAGCTGCCTCGCCCATTTCTTTGCGTATTTCGGGTGTAAGTACGGCACTTGGCGCTTCCTCAACAACTTTTTGATGACGTCTTTGAACGGAGCATTCGCGCTCAAATAAGTAGACAACATTACCGTGTTGGTCAGCAAAAACCTGAATTTCAATATGACGCGGTTGGTCAACAAATTTTTCAATAAAGACAGCATCGTCACCGAAGGAAGAACGCGCTTCGTTTTGGGCGAGCACCATTTGCTCTTCAAATTCGGCTTCGTTGTAAACCAAACGCATACCTTTTCCTCCGCCTCCTGCAGAGGCTTTGATCAAAATAGGGTAACCAACTTCAGCGGCAATTTTCTTGGCGGCATCCACATTAGAAATGGCTTCGTCTACACCAGGAACTAAAGGTACGTTGAAAGCTTTAACAGCTTGTTTGGCCGAAAGTTTATCGCCCATTACTTCCATGGATTCAGGAGAAGGACCAATCAGTTTGATGCCGGCCGCGGTTAGTTTACGGGCAAAACCAGCGTTTTCAGACAAAAAGCCATAACCTGGATGCACAGCATCTACACCGAGGTCTAGACAAATCTGAATGATTTTATCTTGCTGCAAATAGCTTTCAGATGAGGGACTTTGACCGACATACACCGCTTCATCCGCCTCTAAAACATGAGGTGAATTGGCGTCGGCATCAGAATAGACGGCCACACTTTTGATGTCCATCTTTTTGAGGGTTCTAAGGACGCGTCGAGCGATCTCGCCGCGATTGGCTACTAGTACTTTTTTCATTTGAGGGTAAAGTTACAGGTTGTCTGTGTTTTTTAGGTTGAGGTTCACCTGATTTTTTTGGGCTTTTTACCAACAATTGTCGGAGTTGCTTCACAAATGCGAGCTCAGAAAAATGATTGAATTCTTCGTAGTAAGAAACCCCAACTCCTTGTGTAAAAGGGCCCTGATTTTCATTGACCGAGTTGGTGTTTGATTGATTAAAAGCGCGTACCCTGAAGTTGTCTTGAACTTTGTATTCTATATTGACGTCTCCAATCATGGTATTCGTATTGAGCTTGCTGCCATCACTACCCGCGGTGGTGCTGCGGTTTTCAACACCAAAACTCCCGGTGATCACGAGCTTATCATCAAGGAAGCCTTTTGCTACACCAAGCTCCACTTTACTTTCACCGGCTACAACATCAGCGCCATAATCTACATTGAGTTTATAGTTGTCAGAAAGCTTGCCAAGTGCCGCATTGATTTGAGATTCTAGTAAGTCAAGGGCAGCAGATCCACCAGCAGATAAGTTTCCTTTGAGTGGTTGAAATTTACTCACTAGTAACAAGGAGAAGAACTGTCTATTTAATTCGTCTGGATCCGCTTTAACGCGATCGAGGAGGGTCTTACCAGTTTCTGAAACGCGCGGTGCAACAATATCAAAGGATATTTTTGGCGAAAGCAAGGTTTCAGAGAGCTTGAGGTAGCACAAAATTTCTTGATTGACTAGCGTGTTATCTTGGATTTCTGGACTGAGTTCAAGAATAGATGCACGCTTGGCAGTAACCGTATTGATTTGAATATCGGCATTGTATGGGTCACCCGTCCACTCAATTTTTGAACCTGCAGCAATATCGAAGGTTTGCTTTATAGAACCTAGTGCGAAATTGTAACGGCTGCCACTACTAATGACGTACGGACCACTCATGGTGAGCTGATCAAACTGATCGAGTTTAATATTTAAATCACCCGCACCTTTGGCAATAATTTCATCACCAGTTTGCTCGTTGAAAATAAGCTTCATGTTGGCATCTGGGGTAACATGGAAGTTGAGGTCAAGGTATAAACCTGTAAAATCTAGGCCCTGGTCTTCGAGTTTCTGCTGAACACCTCGTTCGACAAACTTCACAAAGTTGTCTTCGTCGTCTAGCTCAGACATGCCATACATCGGGAAAATAACATCGGTGCCTTTTCTGGTGGTTGCATCAACGGTGATTTCAGTATTGCTCGCCGTTCCAAAAATATTGGCAGTTCCTCGACCATAAGCTTTACCGAAATAGACATCACCCTCCTTGTACTTTGTATTTAACAACAAGAAACGATCTATAGGCGCCACTTGATTGGTCCGCGGATCAATTTTTTTGATGTCATCTTCAAAGTTGATTTGGATATCGTAGTTCCACTTATCAAATTTTTGGTGGTTGATGGCACTAGATAAATAAGCAATATTGCCTTCCGGGTCTTTAATGGGGAAGTTATCTAGGAAGAAAGCATCTTCTGTTACCTGTATTGGACCTTCTAGTTGATAACTCACTCCTAATAACGCGATTTCTGCACCGCCATTTTGCAACTTGAGTTTACCCGATAATTTCGGATCTGACGGACTACCCTTCACACGCAGCCTTCCGTTCAGTTTACCTTTGATACCTTTAATTACCTCAGGATCCATAAAGGCATTGGCAAACGAAATATCGGTTTGTTTAAAATTCAAACCAAGGTCTAGCTCATCTGTTTTAATGTTGTATAGCCCATCAAAATCAAAGGTGCGCTCATTGCGATACTGGAGGGTACCCTCAAGTAAAATACTCTTGCGCGCATCGCTCCAATCTGAATGCAACATGACATCACCGACCATTTGGCCATCAATTTGAAGTTGTTCGAGATTGGCATCGGCCAAAATACTAACATTATTATTCGGCGTAGAAAGTACCCCCCAACCACTAAAGCGACCACTCAATTGATTCGGAAAGTCAAGAAGATTACTGAGTTCGTTCAGGTCAAGCCCAAGGACATCAAAACGCAGTTGATCTCGTTCGTTATCTGAGAGACAGCCATTTATTTTCACTAATTGATAGCCCCGATGCAGCTCAAAATTGGAGACATTTAATTCAGAAGTTGACAATAAAATATCTGACTGATTGGCAATTTCCCATTGTACACCATTGACAGTGAAGAAGGACGGTTGCAAATTAAAATTCAAGATGTCTTCGGGCAAAAAGGTGGTTCGCCATTTGATTTCTGAAAAATCATTGGTTTGCGGATCCCAGGAAACGACGGCATCCAAAACGCCTTTCGAGCCCTGGTTTACAAATTTGAGATCGTGGAAATTTGTAGAATCAGCATACGATACCAATGCGATTTGCAAGCCGCCGGTGGTATTTTCCGCCGTAATTTGCTGATCAAAAACAACATGATCGAAACGGAAATCTTGATAAGCAAGCGATGGGCTATTTATTTTGAATTCAAGGTTTTCGTTTTTAGAATCGAAGGATCCACTGAAGCGAGAATTACTTGCAATTGTGAGATCCGGAACAAAAATGGCGAGCAGGTCCTTTGCATTTCTGACTTGTAAATCAAAAGTAACATTTGAACTGCTTTGAATAGCTGCACCCATTTCAGGTTCTAGCGAAGGATAAACAATTGCTAAATGATGTAGCAAATCATTTGAGATATGCTCAAAATCAATGTGTCCAGCAATATTTAAATCAAACATCGGACTACTAAACTGCAAGAATGTATCGTCATTGCTTTGATTGAAATGCACCTGAGCGAGCTCAGTATATAAGCGCTCATTTACTTCCTCATAAAGCAAGTTACTCGCCGATGCATAACCACTGATATCGGACCAAGACTTGCCTTGAATCGCACCACGCAAATCAACAGACAAGTGATTTTGTTCTCGTTCTCCGAAACCAAGTAAACTGAGGTCCGCATTGGCTACACTGAGTTCATACTGATAATTGATCGGGCCAGCTATGGAAAAAGCCAAAATGGCCTGCGCACTGAGATGCGGATCTTTGATATCAACCTTAGCTTTTAATTGATCTTTTATAATGGAGGCGTCTTGTATTGCGATATTTTGATACGTATATTGATTGAATGCCAGCGATTTTAATTTGGCGTCTAGCGTGTTCATCGCAAAATTGCCATCTGAAAATACCTGCAAACTAAAATTGACTTGCCCACTAGCTGCCCCTAGAGTAGTTAAATCTGCTAGTGGACCTAAATTGAAATTCTCAAGCTTTAGGAGGGTCGTATCTGATTGAACTGCAGTAAACGTGAGTCCGTTTTCTTCTTGCTTTACGCGAAGTGGCGCCAAGGCAAAATCACCTAGTTGTGTTGTGGCTTTTTGTACACTTAAACTGAAGTTGTTTACAGCCCCGTTAAACTTGGTGTTTTTCAAATCCAAATAATTCAGCGCTCGGATTTCTGCAGGAATTTGGATGGATGCAACCCCCTGAGGCAATTGTAAATTCTCGAGGTCTTGAAAGTCAAGGTGAGCATACTGCAACAACTCATTAAACCTCAATTGATTGGTTTTCAGCCTGAAATCTGGGAGTCTGAAGTTTCCTTTTAACTTAGATTTTTGACCAAATGTTAATCTAAATTGTTCAATGGATAGGCGTTTTAAAACATCTTTGACCTCAGCTGCAACATATACGCGCTGGGTCATGCCTTTTAAATCTGGAACAAAGTAACTGAGGTCTTTGAGACTCAAACGACTGTTTTGTAAGGCAACATCAAATACCACCTTGTCATCAAAATGCTCAAAATCTGCTAGTTGCTTGGTTTGTAGCGCCAGTTTCTTGAAATAAATTTTACTTTGAGGCGTATGGAGCGATAAATACCTAAAACCTATCCCGTTTTCAGACAACTGAAGCGCTGCCGTTAACTTGTTCAGGCGAAAGCCAGAGCGTTCTTGAAAGCCCAAAGATCGAATGAAAAGTTCATGTTTAGAGCCAGTACTTGTGATGTGATCGGCATCGAGTTGTAAATTTTTAAGCTCGATATGATCGTAATCTACACCAAAATCAAGGGTGTCTTTTCGAAAGTCGTGGTAGCTAAATTGAATGTCTTTAAGTCGAAGTTGACTCAATGAAACCTCAATAGGTTTGGAAGGTTTTTTAGATTTTTGCGCAGGAGAAAAATAATCGATTAAGAACTGAAAATTATAGGCGCCATTTTCAGCGGATCTACTTAAATTAACACTACCGTTAGACAAGCTTATTTCTTTGATTAACAACTGTTTATTAATCAATTTAATGCGGTCTAAATCTA
This sequence comes from Bacteroidota bacterium, assembly GCA_041158525.1. Lineage (GTDB taxonomy): Bacteria > Bacteroidota > Bacteroidia > Flavobacteriales_D > Crocinitomicaceae > UBA952. Next base: position 19,688 of record JBEBBE010000039.1, read on the forward strand.
TGTTAAGATGCGCTAAATGTAGTAATTTTGCTTTTTGAAGATCTTGAATGAAGATATTCTTTAGGTCAACATGTTTAAATAACACAATATCAACCTTTTCAATAGATATTTTCGTGTTTAATTCTGCAGAAAGATAAGCTGTTGCTTTGTTGGCTAAAAAACTCTGAACAGATGAACTTCGGATGGCAAAAACGAGCACAAAAACCAACAGCAAAAGCAGCTCGAATAATAGCGAGATGCACAGGCCCGTGATTTTAAGTACCTTTGTCATGTTTGTTACAAAATTAGCAATCTTTTGACAGCAAAAACCAAGATTATACTAGGCATTGAATCTTCCTGCGATGACACATCTGCGGCCGTGCTCGTGGGCAACCAAATTCGTGCCAACATCATTGCTGGGCAAGCGGTCCACGAAGCCTTTGGAGGCGTTGTACCCGAACTCGCTAGCAGGGCGCATCAAGAAAACATCATTCCCGTAGTGAGTAAAGCACTTGAAAGCGCTCAAATCAAATTAAGTGATCTCGATGCCAT
>JBEBBE010000040.1:0-3174 GCA_041158525.1 Bacteroidota bacterium
AGCGTCAAGTTAATTGATCAAGCTCGAAATTTAGTTTTGGCTTATTCAGTGATGCTTGTTATTTCTCGCATTCCACCAAAGTGGCTTGAACGGTCTGCAGTGTGGATTTATGGATTTGGTATTGCTCTACTTCTAGCAGTAGCAGCATTTGGTCTCATTAAAAAAGGAGCTAGACGTTGGGTCAACGTTGGAGTTGTCATTCAACCGTCTGAAATCATGAAAATTGCCATGCCATTAATGTTGGCTTGGTATTTTCAAAAAAGAGAAGGCATTCTAAAAAACTGGGACTACGGTGTAGCAGCCTTGCTTTTGATTCTTCCTGTAGCACTGATTGCTAGACAGCCTGATTTGGGTACTGCACTTCTTGTTATGTCAGCCGGGCTATACGTCATTATTTTGGCCGGCTTCCCATGGAAATATATTATTCCAGTAGTTGGATTTGGTGTTTTTTGCATTCTTTTAATTATTATTTTTGGCGGATATATCTGTGAACCTCAGGTGAAATGGTTCATGCTGCATGACTATCAAAAGCATCGTGTCTGCACACTACTAGACCCAAGCACCGACCCACTCGGCAAAGGATTTCACACAATTCAATCCGTTATTGCAATTGGATCTGGTGGCCTATTTGGCAAGGGCTGGTTAAACGGCACGCAAGCTCACCTTGAGTTCATTCCTGAAAAACACACCGACTTTATCTTTGCTGTTTTTTCTGAAGAGTTTGGGCTCCTTGGAAATTTAATTTTGTTGGGTTTATTTACCGCGCTGATTCAAAGAGGTTTTGCCATTTCATCTAGCGCACCAACGTTGTTTACTCGTCTACTGGGCGGCGCCATCACCATGATTTTCTTCACCTATGCATTTGTGAACATGGGGATGGTGAGCGGATTGCTTCCAGTGGTTGGCGTACCTCTGCCATTCATTAGTTATGGTGGCACAGCGTTAGTAACGCTCGGTATTGGCGTTGGCATCTTAATGAGCATCCATCGATACAGAAGGCTCGTACAAAGTTAAAGACATTAAAAAAGCCCAGCATTGCTGGGCTTTTCTTTAATTACAGAAGAATTACTTCTTACGCTTGTTCACTGCATCTTTAAATGCCTTACCAGCTGTGAACTTAACAGTCTTAGCAGCAGCAATTTTGATCGCTTCGCCAGTTTTTGGATTACGACCAACGCGAGCAGCACGCTTGCCTGAGCTGAATGTACCAAAACCGATCAACTGAACGTTGTCGCCTTTAGTAACAGCTTTTTTAATAGTGTCCATTGCTGAGTTCAACGCAAATTCAGCTTTAGCTTTTGACAACTCTGACTCTTCTGCAATAGCTGCAATAAGTTCTGCTTTATTCAAAATATGCTCCTTAATAAATCTTTATGAAATAGGGACGCTTTCTATTAATGCGTCCAGTAAATTGTACCTATAAATGCTAAAAAAAATGCTATTTTTCACAATAAACATATATTCCATATGGCTGATAGCCCCATAACACCTGTTATATTTATAAAAGTATGTTTAACACCTTTTTAAGTCCAGCCATTATTCTGATCTCTGCATTTTTATATGCCTTGAGCTTTGGACTTAATTCTTTGTTTTTAGAATCCTTTACTTATTCTCTTGGCGTGGCTTGGATTTTTTTGCCAGCGGGGTTAAGGCTACTGCTGACATTGTTATTCGCACAAAGCGGGGCAATTGGAATAGCTCTTGCCTCCAGCATCATTGCCGTATCGTTTTATTTTAATGATCTGGCGCTTGGCGTCGCCGCAGGGATTACAAGTGGTCTTGCACCCTTTATAGCAAGATACTTAGCCCTCAAAGATATGGGCCTCACGGAGAATCTTGCAACTCTTGATGGCTCGAAATTATTAAATTGTATTTTTATTTACTCTTTAATTAGCCCAATTCTTCATCAAACATTATTCACCATCGCAGATCCCAAAAACAATTTTTTTGATAACTTAGGCGTGATGATCATCGGTGATTTAATTGGAAGCATGATTGTTATTTACAGTGCCAAAACAGTGATCTACTTTGTTAAAAAACCAAACAAATAACAACTAAACAACAGTGGATGTCCCTTTGCCGGGTAATGATTTAACATCATTTAAGATAGTCGCTTCTTTCAAAAGAAGAGAACTTTTATGCAAACCAAAGAAAAAGGTTTCCTCACAAGGGAAGCTTCATTAAATGAATGTCCCCAAGTGCTAGATATCAAGCCTCTTATGGGAAAACTCAACTACCTTGATATTCTTCACGAAGGTGAAACATATCGACTTCGCGTGACCAAATTTAGAAAATTGATTCTAACCAAATAAGCAAATCCTAAGGTTTTGCTTATTGATTACTCAACGACTTCTACGTTAGTGATGTAATGACCAGTGTCTCCAAAGCAGGAGAAAGGAACACCCACGTGCTCTTCGTACATCAAATTAACTCTCTTGCCCATGCTTTGATTTATTTTTTTCACGACAGTTTCGTCATGCACTGTGAAATTAAATTTTTCGGTCAAGGTGCCAGGCATATTAATCATGGCTAACTCGCCTTCCCAAGTTTTACAAATCCAGCCTTTTTTAGAAAGTTTCTGTACATAGCCAGCCCTTTCACCTTGAGAGTAACTCCAAGTTAATGTGGCCCATGTGTATAAGGCAACAAGCAAAACAATCAAGAACAAGAAGGCTAGAAAACGTTTCATTTTTTCTCCGTAGAAATATCGTGCCAAGTAGGGTATTTTTGCATAACCCCTAAAAATAAGGGGGATTCAATATGATGATTTAGCCATCGTTTAAGAGACGGGAAATTGACCGCCTCAAACCACGCTAAATCCACCATAGAAAACTGACGAACAAACGGAAATATGGCGATATCTGCAAGCGTCACTTTATCGCCCAATAGAAATTGTTGGGTCTCTAATTTTTTGTCAAAGGGATGAATAAAGGTTTCAACTGCACGCTGTAGCGCCTCCGCAGCATTCAATTGCATACCTTGAAAAACTCTCTCAGGATATTTATAACGATCAAGCAATGGTTTGAAGTGCTCATCATTTTGCGCAATTAGCTGATCAACCGATTCTTGCACGTGAACTCCATACCAATCATTGGGATCATTTTGTTGGAGAGCCCATTTCATAATATCAATGCTCTGTTCAATAACTAGATCACCGTGCTGAAGAACGGGCAC
>JBEBBE010000041.1:0-27190 GCA_041158525.1 Bacteroidota bacterium
AGCACTTAGGGAAATCATTTTAAATCCTTAAATTTGATGCGCAAAAATATCCTTACAATTCAGTATTATGAAAGTATTTGACCTCGACATGATTCAACGCGTTTACGAACGCTACCCTGCACGCATTGCCGCTGCGAGAAAAGTAGTTGGCAGACCGCTTACTTTATCAGAAAAAATTCTATATGCCCACTTGTGGGAAGGAGAAGCTAGTGCAGCTTTCGAAAGGGGAAAATCATACGTAGATTTCGCACCAGACCGCGTAGCGATGCAAGATGCTACCGCTCAAATGGCTTTGTTGCAATTCATGCAAGCCGGAAAAAAACGCGTAGCCGTGCCTTCAACAGTGCATGCTGATCACCTTATTCAAGCAAGAGTAGGTGCAAGCAAGGATCTTCAAGAATCTTTGAACCAAAACAACGAAGTATTCAACTTCTTGTCTTCTATTTCAAACAAATACGGCATTGGTTTCTGGAAACCAGGAGCAGGTATCATTCACCAAGTTGTCCTTGAAAATTATGCTTTTCCTGGAGGTATGATGATTGGTACTGACTCACACACCGTAAATGCAGGTGGTCTCGGAATGGTGGCTATCGGTGTTGGTGGTGCTGATGCAGTAGATGTCATGGCCGGAATGGCTTGGGAATTGAAATTCCCTAAACTTATCGGCGTAAAATTAACAGGTAAACTCAATGGCTGGACTTCCGCGAAAGATGTCATCTTAAAAGTAGCTGATATCTTAACTGTAAAAGGCGGAACAGGAGCAATTGTTGAGTATTTCGGCGAAGGCGCACTTTCTTTGTCTTGTACTGGAAAAGGAACTATTTGTAATATGGGTGCTGAAATTGGCGCTACCACTTCTACATTTGGCTACGACGAATCAATGCGTCGTTACCTCAAGGCAACGGGTCGTGAAGAAGTTGTTAATGCAGCTGATGCCATTGCAGAGCACCTTACCGGTGACCAAGAAGTTTACGCTGAGCCAGAAAAATACTTCGATCAACTCATTGAAATCAACCTAAGCGAACTAGAACCACACGTGAATGGTCCGTTTACACCAGACCGCGGAACACCAGTTTCTAAAATGCGTGCCGAGGCTACTGCAAACGGTTGGCCACTTCAAGTAGAGTGGGGGCTTATTGGTTCTTGTACCAATTCATCTTACGAAGATTTAGCCCGTGCGGCGTCTATCGTCAAACAAGCCGTTGACATGGGTATTACGCCAAAAGCAGAATTTGGGATCAATCCAGGTTCTGAGCAAGTTCGCTACACCGCAGAGCGCGATGGCATTCTTGCTGAATTTGAAAAAATGGGTACCAAAGTATTTACAAACGCTTGTGGGCCATGTATTGGTCAGTGGGCACGCGAAGGTGCAGAAAAGCAAGAGAAAAACACCATCGTTCACTCTTTCAACAGAAACTTTTCTAAAAGAGCCGATGGCAACCCGAATACACACGCCTTTGTAACGAGCCCTGAAATGGTTGCGGCATTGGCTATTGCCGGAGACCTCGGTTTCAATCCACTCACGGATACTTTAACCAACGACAAAGGGGAGCAAGTAAAATTGCAAGCTCCTTTCGGAGACGAACTGCCAACTAAAGGTTTTGCAGTCGAAGACAACGGATATCAAGCTCCTGCTGCCGACGGAAGCGCTGTGGAAATCGCAGTAGCCCCAGACTCTCAGCGCCTTCAATTGCTTGAGAACTTCCCGGCTTGGGACGGAGAAAACATCAACGGTGCGCGTCTTCTGATCAAAGCAAAAGGTAAGTGTACCACGGACCACATTTCAATGGCAGGTCCTTGGTTGCGTTACCGTGGTCACCTTGACAACATTTCAAATAACATGCTCATCGGTGCTGAAAACGCATTTAATGGTGAGGCCAATAAAGTGAAAAACCAATTAACAGGTGAATACGCAGAAGTTCCTGCTGTGCAACGTGCTTACAAGGCTGCTGGTGTTCCATCAATCGTCGTGGGTGACCACAACTACGGTGAAGGTTCATCACGAGAGCATGCAGCCATGGAGCCGCGTCATTTAGGTGTACGTGCTGTTTTGGTAAAATCTTTTGCCCGTATTCACGAAACCAACCTTAAAAAACAAGGAATGCTCGGACTCACCTTCATCAATGAAGCTGACTACGACAAAATCCAAGAAGACGATACTTTTGATTTTATCGACCTCAAAGATTTTGCACCTGAGAAACCACTTACGCTGCTCATCAAGCACAGCAATGGTTCATCTGAGCAGATCCAAGTACAACACACTTACAATGCCTCTCAAATTGAATGGTTCAGAGCTGGTTCAGCCTTGAACTTGATCAAAATGATGGAAGCTTAAGATGAAAACTATTTTTTGTATTGCCTTATTGAGCCTGTTCTCCTTTGGAGTTCAGGCTCAAGCTTTGTTTAGGGGTAACTTTACCGCTACAGCTTATCTCGGATATCCAAACATTATGCGTGCCAGTATGGAAATCAATGAAGGGATTCCGTTAGGCACAAACGTCAACTATAATGGTATTGCGCCTTCCGGTTTGCGCCTGATGTACATGATCGGAGATGACGTCAGCGTCGGACTTGATTTCATATACACACAAGCCAGCGCCCGATATGCAAAAGTGGATACTTCTTTCTTTAACAATCAATGGAATTATGTTACCAATAATTACCAGATTTCGAAGCAAAGATTCCGCCCGCAGTTTCGTTTTGACATCCATTTAGGCTCGTTAAATCCTAATCTAGATCAATATATCGGCCTGGCAGTTGGCGGAAACATGCGTTGGCGAAATGTTTATATCAACGATACTTTAGTCAGTACCCAGCCCAATGCCCTCGATTTCGTTGTACCTGTATCCTTTCGGGTTTGTTATGGTTTTCAATACCTGATCAATTATAATTTAGCGCTCAGTTCTGAAATAGGTTTGGGTGGCCCCATCTTTCAAGGAGGCTTAACTTATCGTTTTTGATTGGTTCAATTCCTTGAATAATTCCCAATTTCATTGAAAGTATGATGTGTGCTAATCTTGAAAGGTATGCACAAAAAAAAGCCCCTACAACTGTAAGGGCTTTTTTTATGGGTTGACTACCAGGTCTTAGTAGCGGTAGTGTTCTGATTTGAAAGGGCCAGCTACGGTTACACCGATGTAAGCTGCCTGCTCTTCAGATAAAGTCTCGAGCTCTACACCAATTTTAGAAAGGTGTAAGCGCGCTACTTTTTCATCGAGGTGCTTAGGAAGGGTATAAACGTCGTTTTCGTAGTTGTCTGAGTGGTTCCAAAGCTCAAGTTGAGCCAAGGTTTGGTTGGTGAATGAGTTAGACATCACAAAAGATGGGTGACCCGTTGCACAACCAAGGTTTACCAAACGTCCTTCAGCTAAAACAATAATGTCCTTGCCTTTCACGTCGTAAAGGTCAACTTGTGGTTTAATTTCCATTTTAGATTGACCATAGTTTGCATTTAACCAAGCCATATCGATTTCGTTGTCGAAGTGACCAATGTTACAAACGATTGTTTTGTCTTTCATGGCTTCAAAATGACGACCTACCACGATGTTTTTGTTTCCGGTTGCGGTAACAATGATATCGGCTAGGTGGATCACTTTATCGAGTGGCTTCACTTCAAAACCATCCATGGCTGCTTGAAGCGCACAAATTGGGTCGATTTCAGTAACGATGACGCGGGCACCTGCACCTTGTAATGAGGCAGCAGATCCTTTACCTACATCTCCGTAACCACAAACGATCGCAACTTTACCGGCCATCATGACATCAGTAGCACGACGAATCGCATCTACTAATGATTCTTTACAACCGTATTTGTTGTCAAACTTAGATTTCGTGACAGAGTCATTGACGTTGATTGCAGGCATCACAAGGGTGCCATTTTTCTTGCGCTCATACAAGCGGTGAACACCAGTTGTGGTTTCTTCAGAAAGACCTTTGATATCTTTAGTGAGTTCTGGGAAACGGTCAAACACCATGTTGGTGAGGTCTCCACCGTCGTCAAGGATCATATTGAGGGCTTTGCCACCTTCAAATGCGAACAAAGTTTGCTCAATACACCAATCAAATTCTTCTTCGTTCATGCCTTTCCATGCAAAAACCGGAATACCAGCTGCTGCGATTGCTGCTGCGGCGTGGTCTTGCGTTGAAAAGATGTTACATGAAGACCAAGTTACTTCAGCACCCAATTCAACCAACGTTTCAATGAGAACAGCTGTTTGAATGGTCATGTGCAAGCATCCGGCAACACGTGCACCTGCAAGTGGTTTGCTGGCTCCGTATTCTTCGCGAAGCGCCATAAGGCCTGGCATTTCAGCTTCAGCTAATTTGATTTCTTTGCGCCCCCAATCTGCGAGGCTGATGTCTTTTACTTTATAATTCATGAGTCTAATTTGCGTTATTCTATTTTGCGTTGCAAAGGTAAGTGCTTTTTTGTTCAAAAGCACTAGAGCTGCTCTCTAATCAATTGGGTTAATCCTTCTACAAAAGCAGGATGTGTATTGGAGCTCGGGACAAGCTGTACTTTTTCGCCACCTTTTTCTTCAAAGATCTCTTGGTATTCGTCGCCAATTTCAATGAGGGTCTCCAAGCAATCAGCTACAAATGCAGGGCTAAATACTAAAAGTTTTTTAGCGCCTTTTTCTGCCCATTCTTCCACAACCTTATCAGAGAAAGGGGTCAGCCATTTTTTATCGAGCCTAGACTGAAAGCAAACGGTGTAATCTTTTTCAGTGAGGCCTAATTCTTTGGCGATAAGCCTGGTGGTTGCATAACTAGTGGCTTTATAGCAGAATTTATTTTTTTCGTTGACCTCGAGTTCACAAGGTTGGTCTTCACAAAGATCGGTGCCCTCATAAACTTTGTCTACCTGTCTTTCAGGAAGGCCGTGATAGGAAAATAAAATATGATCGTAATCGGAGAGCTGAAATTTCTTGGCGTTGTCAACTATTGAATGAATATAGCCAGGGTTGTCATAGAATTGGCTGATGATCTTGATTTCAGGAATGACCCACCATTTGCGGATGATATCCATGGCTTTTTCAATGGCTGAACCTGTTGAGGCTGAAGCGTATTGCGGAAACAAAGGCAACAATACAATGCGGTCATAATTGGCCAAGCGCATTTTTTCAAGTACAGAATCTAAGGATGGATTTTTGTAGCGCATAGCCATTTCAATGGTCACATTTTCTCCATCAAAGTTCTTTTGCAAAAGCGCTTGCAAGGCTAGCGTGTGTGTAAGTAACGGCGACTCGCCTTCTCCGAGTTCCCAGAGCTCTTTGTATATTTTAGCAGACTTAGGTGCTCTAAAAGGCACTATGATGCCATTGACTAAAATTTTGCGAATCAAATAAGGGAGGTCAATGACGCGTGGATCGTTGAGGAATTCGGATAGGTAACTGCGGACATCGCTCACACGAGGTGAATCTGGGGTGCCGAGCTGAATTAATAAGACGCCAGTTTTTTTCATAAGTGTTGTTTCTCCAACAAGCTAGGGCTTGCAATGTTCAAAATTACTGCTTTTCTCATGAATAGCTCATCGTTTAGACCTAACTTTGTTGCATGGAGCCTCGTTCATTTTTGCAGCACTTGAACCCCGAAAATTTTGAAAAGCTTGCCCTCGAAACTTTTGAGCGGCAATATAAAAATGTACCTATTTATCGCTCCTATGTTGAGTTACTTGGTACTCCTCGGCCGCAAACGCTGCAAGAAATTCCATTTTTACCCATTTCGTTTTTCAAAACTCATCGGGTCTTGCCAGAAGGTCTTACTGAGCAAAAAACGTTTCTTTCTAGCGGGACCACTCTACAACAAAGAAGTCAGCATATCGTCCATGATTTAGCTTGGTACAAAAGTTCCTTAATGCTAGGTTTTGAGCGTGAATTTGGTCCCGCTGATCAATTTGTTTTTATAGCGCTTTTGCCATCGTACTTAGAAAACGGAGACTCCAGCCTCATTTATATGGTGGATCAACTGATTGCAGCTAGTCAAAACGAACTTTCGGGTTATTATCTTTCTGAGCTGCAAGAAGTGCAAGAAGTTTATAACGCAGCTAGACAGCAAGGGAAGCGAGCCTTTATTTTTGGTGTGGCTTATGCCTTACTCGATCTTGCCGAATTGGGCTTAAATTTGTCGGAGGCGCTCATACTAGAAACAGGTGGTATGAAAGGCAGACGAAAGGAACTGAGCAAAATCGAGTTGCACGAAGCACTGAAAGTTGGTTTTCATGTTCCCAAGATTTATTCAGAATACGGCATGACTGAACTACTCTCTCAAGCTTATTTCAATCCTGAAACAGCCATTTTCAAAACACAGGCTTGGTGTAAAGTGCTCATTCGCGATGCCTATGATCCTTTTACATATGTTCCCGACGGGCAAAAAGGTGGCATCAACTTTATTGATTTAGCCAATCAGTGGTCTTGCAGTTTTATCCAAACAGATGATTTAGGCCGCATACAAAACGATGGTTTTACTGTCGAAGGAAGACTTGAAGCCACCGATATCAGAGGTTGTAATCTTTTGATTGATTAATCAGTATTCTTCTTAAATTTGAAAATATGAGTATACAAACCATCCTCGCTTTATGTATTATCGGTATTGCAGCAGGAATGTTAAGTGGCTTGGTGGGTATAGGTGGCGGTGTTGTAATTGTGCCCGCATTGGTGTTCATTCTAGGACTCAGTCAGCATCAAGCGCAAGGCACCTCTTTATTCGTTTTGTCATTACCCGTACTCATTTTAGCGGTCTTCAATTATTGGAAAAGTGGCAATGTCAATTGGCGATTTGGATTGCTTATTGGCAGTACATTTATCATTGGTGCATTCATAGGGTCAAAACTGAGTTTAAAACTGCCTGAAGCATGGGTTAAGCTTGTATTCGGACTTTTCATGACCTATGTCTCAATCCAATTAATCCTTTCAGGTTTCCAAGGTGTTTTTCAAAATGATAGCAACTGAAATAGAGAATAGCATTGCCCAATTAACCGCTGAGCTACAAGCATGGCGTAGGCACCTGCACATGTATCCGGAGCCTTCTTTTCAAGAATGGAAAACCATGGACTACGTGTGTGAGGTTCTTGAAAATTACGGCATTTCATATCAAAAAGGGGTGGCCGAAACAGGTGTAGTTGCTGTTATTCGTGCAAGTTGGCATGACCAAGATGCAAGTTGTCTTGGTTTGCGCGCCGATCTTGATGCGCTGCCCATTCAGGAGCTCAATGAGGTGCCTTACAAGAGTCAAAACGAAGGTTGGATGCATGCCTGTGGTCATGATGTTCATACTGCTATTTTATTGGGGGCAGCCGTTGTGTTGTCTCAACATAAAGAAGAACTGCAACGCCCCATTAAACTTATTTTTCAGCCGGGAGAAGAACAAAGTCCAGGCGGCGCTACTTTAATGCTCAAAGCTGGTGTACTCGAAAATCCGAGCGTTTCCGAATTGGTTGCACTACACGTGTATCCTGAAATGCCAGTAGGCGAGGTAGGGCTCCGAAGTGGACTTTACATGGCTTCTAGCGATGAATTGCATATCGATATTGAAGGTGTTGGCGGACACGGCGCTTTGCCTGCGCGTTTCATCAATCCAATAGATGCTGGTATGGCTTGGATGCAAGCTTGTAAAGCTGAACTCAACCAAAAGTGTCCACCAATGGTGCCGCAAGTGCTTACTTTTGGCCGTTTCGAAGCTTTAGGGAGCACCAACGTAGTTGCGGGTACCGCACAAATCAAAGGTACCTTCAGAACAATGGATGAACAATGGCGTGCGCAAGCGCATGAATTGTTGCAAGCGCAAGCCGCAAAAATAAGTGCTGAAACTGGTTCTAAAATCAAATTGCATATCGCCAAGGGTTATCCCTTTCTTAAAAACGATCCTGCTTTAAGCGCCCGTGTGGAAGAAATTTTAATCAATACGCTTGGCGTCAATCAGGTGAAAAGCTTAGACTTGCGAATGACAGCTGAAGACTTTGCGTTCTATAGCCAAGAAAAACCGGTGTGTTTCTTTAGGCTGGGTGTCGGTAATCAAGAAAAAGGTATTGTGCATGCGGTACATCATCCGCGCTTTGACATTGATGAACAAGCCCTCGAAATAGGGGTCAAGTGTATGGTTCAAATTGCATTGGCATGAAACCAAAAAGCCTTGGATATTTAGGATTCATTTTAATTGTATTTGTTTGCGCCATTTTACTACAAGGTTGCACCAAGGCAAAAAAAAATACAAAACTTCTACCTGGGTCTTGGTCGGTAAATGTTGTTCGTATTGAAGATGGCGCTGGCTTCTTGTTTTATGATAGCCTTGCGGCAGGTAGCTTTACATTTACAAGTGAGCAACTCAGCGGAAAAAGCAACTATAGCTATGCCTATTTCGGACAAAATATGGTCACAGATTCTGCTGTATTTGAAAACAATAATATTTGGTTAGATAGCAAAGGAGAAGAGCTGTCAATTGCACGCCCTACAGATACACTTCGGGCAAAAATCTTCATGCTGACCAACAAAAGCCTGACTTTTGAATTTTACGACGAAATAGCTTTTCGCTTGAAGCGCTTTACTTGTACGCGTCAATAATTATAAAAAGCCTAGTTCGAGTTTCGCTTCTTCACTCATCATGTCTTTGTCCCAAGGTGGATCAAACACAATATTGACCTTTGCCGAATTGACGCCCTCAACACTTGCTACCTTATCTTCTACTTCTTTAGGTAAAGATTCGGCAACAGGGCAGTTTGGTGAAGTAAGTGTCATATCGATGAAAACAGCGTTGTCGTCTTCTATTTTCACTTCATAGATAAGGCCTAGTTCGAAAATATCGACAGGGATTTCAGGGTCATAAATGGTTTTGAGCATTTCTACAATGCGGTCTTCGAGTTCATTCATGGGTTTAACGATTGAAGCGCTTCGGTTTTAATTCTTTTGACCATACTGAGTAAGCCATTGGCTCGGGTAGGTGATAGGTGTTCTGTGAGGCCAATTTCATCGATGAAAAAAGGCTCAGTTTGCAAAATAGTTTGCGGTGTTTCGCCATTGTAAACTTGCAAAAGCATACCAATAATGCCTCTGGTAATGATGGCATCTGCATCAGCTTCAAAAAACATTTTTCCATCTTGAAGCGCGCAGGAAAGCCAAACATTCGATTGACAACCTTCGATGAGTTTGTCTTTGGTTTTGTTGTCTTCGGAGAGGCCTTTTACAGCTTTGCCGAGTTCAATGATGTACTCGTATTTATCCATCCAGTCTTCATAGATGCTAAATTCGTCGATGAGGTCTTGTTGTTTTTCTTGGATGGTCATGCGCCAAGGATTTGCATGCTGCGCTCGAGGGCGGCAACAAAAGTATCTATTTCTGCTTTGGTGTTGTAAAAGGCAAAAGAGGCCCTCACAGTACCCGGGATTCCGTAGAAATCCATGAGGGGTTGGGTGCAGTGGTGTCCGGTTCGGACAGCAATGCCTTGTTTGTCTAGTAAAGTGCCGAGATCAAAAGGATGCATGTTGTCAATGGTAAACGAAACTACACTTGTTTTGTTCTTGGCTTCACCGATGATGTGCAAGCCTTCAAAAGTATCAAGAATGCCTTGGGCATATTTGGTGAGTTCGAGTTCGTGGGCTGCGGCGGCCTCTAGATCAAGGCTATTTAAAAAAGAAATGGCACTACCAAGGCCAATGGCACCAGCAATATGTGGTGTGCCCGCCTCAAATTTGAGCGGCAACGTGTTATAAGTGGTGCGCTCAAAGGTGACTTTGGCAATCATGTCGCCACCACCTTGATATGGGGGCATTTTCTCTAGGATTTCCTCTTTTCCGTATAGAATTCCGATACCTGTTGGGCCAAATACTTTATGACCCGAAAAAACATAGAAATCGCAGTCTAAGGCCTTGACATCAATAGAGAGGTGCTGAATACTTTGTGCACCGTCGAGTAGCACCTTGGCGCCGGCCTGATGTGCCTTTTGAATGAGGCTTTGTACCGGATTAATGGTGCCTAGCGTGTTTGATATATGGGTGAGGGCAAAAAGTTTGGTCTTTTCTGAGAGCAAAGCTTCAAAAGCCTCGAGGTCCAGTTCACCTTTTTTACTAATAGGAACGACCTTCAGTACACAGCCTTTGCGCTCGCATAGCAATTGCCACGGCACAATATTGGAGTGGTGTTCCATGGCCGTGATGAGGATTTCATCGCCGGGCTTTAGCAATTCACCAAAGGAAAATGCTACTAAATTGATGCCGTCGGTGGTTCCTTTTGTAAAGATGATTTCGTCGGGGCTTTTGGCGCCGATGTAGGCTTGAATGGTGCGGCGGGCCTGTTCGTAGGCCGTAGTAGCTTGTTGGCTCAGGTAATGCACACCTCGGTGAATATTGGCATTTTCTAACGCATAATATTGCTTGAGGGTATCGAGTACCACTTGTGGTTTTTGTGAAGTTGCCCCGTTGTCAAAATAAATGAGCTGCTTGCCGTAAACTTGTTGACGCAACGCCGGAAATTGGTCGCGGATCGCTTGTACTGAGAAAGGAGAAGCACCCATAATGAATTTTTCACAAAGGTACGCTTTTTGGTTATTTTGAATGGTTCTAAAGAAGCAAAAGATTTGCTTTTTTTATCAGTAGCAACCAATTCAATTATTTGAGCATCCTTTTCCCGTATTATTTGGCTTTCAACACCACATACGGAATCAAAATTTCTTCCAAAGAAATGCCGCCGTGTTGGAAGGTCTGACCGTAATAGTTTACAAAATGATTGTAATTGTTAGGGTATACAAAGAAATCTTGTTCTTTAGCGAAGACAAATTCGGCTGAAAGCTTGAGTTTAGGTAGCTGCGCTTCTTGTGGATTTTTAATGACAAAAACTTCTTTTTGGTCATAACTGAGGCCTCGGCCAGCCTTATAACGAAGGTTGCTGTTTGTATTGCGCTCGCCAACAATCTTGACAGGCTTGGTCACTTTGATGGTGCCGTGATCCGTCGTTATAATGAGGCGCTGCCCAGCTTCGGCAATTTTTTTCAGAATATCGAGTAGTGGAGAGTGCTCTAGCCAACTGGTGGTAATAGAGCGGTATGCGGCTTCGTTATCGGCTAGTTCTCTAATGACTTCCATTTCGGTGCGCGCATGCGAAAGCATGTCTACAAAATTGTAAACGATAAAGTTGACGTCGTTGTCTTTCCACTGATGGAACTGATCGGCGAGCTTCTTGCCCGCCTCCACATTCGTAATTTTATTGTAAGACCATTTGACGTTTTTACCCAAGCGCTTGAGTTGAGCTTCCAGAAAATCTTTTTCATGGAGGTTCTTACCACCTTCGTCGTCTTCGTTCTTCCAGAGTGTCGGGAAGCGGCGTTCAATTTCAGCAGGGAGCAAGCCGGCAAAAAAAGCATTGCGTGCATAATGCGTGGCGGTAGGTAGAATCGAGTATACGATGTCTTCTTCTTCTTTTTGAAAGTAGCGCGCCAAAATACCTTCGATTGTTTTCCATTGGTCATAGCGTAGGTTGTCAATGACCAAAACGGCTAATTTTTCTTTGCCAATTTGTGGTGCAATGCGCTCTTTAATGAGCGTATGAATCATGGAGGGTGCGTCTGGATCACCGCTGACCCAATCTAGATAGTTGTCTTCGATGAAATCGCAAAAGAGTTTATTGGCTTCTTTTTTCTGCATCTCAAAGATTTCGCGCATACCAGAGTCTTCAATGTTGTCGAGCTGCAGTTCCCAGAACACTAATTTGGCATAGAGTTCTTTCCATTCTTCGGCATCGAGTCGACTAGAGAGTTGCATACCGAGTTGTCTGAATTCTTGTTGGTAGCTGGCATTGGTTTTCTGAGAGATCAGTTTACTGTGGTCTAGGTTCTTTTTAATACTCAGTAAAATCTGATTGGGGTTGACCGGCTTGATGAGGTAGTCGGCAATTTTTGAACCGATAGCTTCCTCCATAATGTGTTCTTCTTCACTTTTGGTGATCATGACTACCGGAACCAACGCGTTGTGTTCCTTGATCTGGGCTAAGGTTTCTAACCCACTGAGGCCAGGCATATTTTCATCAAGGAAAATGATGTCGTAGTGCTCTTGAAGGGCTTTTTCAATGGCGTCTTGACCGTTTGTAGCGGTATCGACGCGGTACTCTTTGGACTCGAGGAAGAGAATGTGTGGCTTGAGCAATTCGATTTCGTCATCGGCCCAGAGAATTTTACCCTGCATATGTCTTAATTTTTAATAGTTTTGATTAAAATTTAAAGTTAGCAACTTGCCCGCGATACACACCCGTAATAACAAGAAGAAAATCATTAACGACCCAGTTTACGGTTTTATTTCTTTACCCCACGAAATAATTTTCGATATCCTCGAGCATCCTTACTTGCAAAGGCTGCGTCGGATTCAACAATTGGGCTTGAGTCATTTGGTGTATCCTGGTGCCAATCATACGCGTTTTCATCATGTATTGGGGGCCATGCACCTCATGATGCAGGCTGTAGCATGCATCCGAAGAAAAGGTCATGAAATTACACAAGAGGAAGAACGTGGTGTTTGTCTGGCAATTTTACTCCACGACATCGGTCATGGGCCTTTTAGCCATGCCTTAGAGTACGACATCGTTTGCGGCGTGAGTCACGAACAAATTTCGGGCTTCTTTATCGCAGAGCTTTCGGTTGAATACGGACATGACCTCGAAATTGCCTTGCAAATTTTCAATAATTCTTATGCAAAGCCTTTTTTGCATGAACTCGTGAGCTCGCAACTCGACATGGATCGACTCGATTACCTGAACCGAGATAGCTTTTATTCTGGGGTTTCAGAGGGTGTTATTGGCTCAGAAAGACTCATTGAAATGCTCAATGTCCATGAAGGGCATTTGGTCCTGGAAGAAAAAGGGATTTATTCTGTCGAGAAATTTATTGTGGCGCGTCGCCTCATGTATTGGCAGGTTTATTTGCACAAAACGGTTGTAGCGGCCGAGTTTATGCTCATTCATGCTTTGCGCCGCGCTAAAGAGTTGGTCAAAGAGGGGCAAACACTTTTTGCCAGCCCGTCTTTGCAATTTTTCCTAGAGCAGGACATCACGGCCAAACATTTTGAACAAGACCCGCTGGTCTTGACGCACTTTGCCCAACTCGATGACTACGATATTTGGGGAGCCATAAAAGTTTGGCAGTTTGCTCCAGACTACATTTTGGCAACCCTTTGTTCGGGTTTGGTCAACAGACAGCTTTTCAAAATCGAGATTTCCAAAACGCCATTCAGTACTGAACGCATTCAAAAAGAGCAGCAGCGCATTTTGCAAGAACATCAATTGAGTCCTGAGTTGCTCAATTATTTCATCTATTCGGATATCCTGACCAACAGAGCCTATAACGAACAGAAGCACAATATCAATTTGCTTTTGAAAAACGGCTCCACCATCGAGCTCTCTGAAGCATCAGATAACCTTAATATATCGGCACTTTCTACACCAGTAGAGAAATACTTTTTGTGCTTTCCGAGATAGCGCCTAATTATTTTTTTTCTTCGGACTTGACTTTATCCCAGAACTGATCCATCGTTTGCAAGTCTATAGCTTTAATATCTAGATTCTCTTGAAGAAGCAGTTCTTCCATGCGCTGAAAACGCTTGATGAACTTTTGATTGGTTAAGGCTAAGGCATTTTCTGGCGATATGTTGACGAAACGCGCATAATTCACCAAAGAAAACAAGACGTCTCCAAATTCTGCCTCTGCCTGGTCAGAACCTTGCTCTACTTCTGCCTTTAATTCGGCAATTTCTTCTTGAACTTTAGCCCACGCATCTTCGGCGTCGGCAAATTCAAAGCCAATGCCTTTTACTTTTTCTTGAATGCGCGTGGCTTTGACAAGCGCGGGTAGGGAAGAAGGAACACCCTCAAGAACTGATTTTTTGCCTTCTTTTAATTTGAGTTTTTCCCAATTGGCTTTCACTTCTTCTTCATCTTGTACAACGGTATCTCCGTAAATATGCGGATGTCTGTAGATGAGTTTGTCACAAATTTGATTGAGCACACTTGTGACATCAAAATGACCTTGTTCTTGGCCAATTTTACTGTAGAAAACTAAATGCAAGAAGAGGTCGCCGAGTTCGCCTTTTAGGCTTTGGTAGTCTTGGGCGCTAATGGCGTCTGCCATTTCATAGGTTTCTTCAATGGTAAGATTGCGCAGGGTTTCAAAGGTTTGTTTTTGATCCCAGGGGCAGCGTTCGCGCAGTTCATCCATGATATTTAACAAGCGCTCAAAGGCAAGAAGTCTTTCATCCATGTAGCAAAGTTAGCATATGAATTGGGCTTTTCATTAACTTTGGTTATGCGTTCTACACTGATCTTGTTCGTATTATTAGCTCACTGCTTCATTTCATTTGCCCAACCAGGCTTTGAATACCGACAAAAAATAGGTTTCTTAATTGCACACAGAAGCCTCATGGCCCATTTACCGGAGGCGCCTGCCGTTGCTTCAGAGTTCTCCTATGTTTGTCAGACAAAAAATGATAAAGAATGGCATAGCGCCTACAGACAACCGCTTGTTGGAGGGACACTGTTTTTCGGTTCTGTTGGCAACAATCAAATTCTCGGCAGATTCGTTGGGATGTATGGCTTTGTCGAATTACCCATCATCAAAAAGAATAATTACCGCCTCGATTTTCGGTTTGGAACCGGATTAGGCTACACCAACAAGCCTTATGACGCCATCCTGAACCCTGAAAACGTAGCCATTGGTTCTAAGGTAAATGCCATGATGTGCTTTGCGCTCAAACAAAGTTACCGCATCAAAAACTACGGCCTCACTTTCGGTTTAGACATGACGCATTTCTCCAATGCGAGCTTTCAAATGCCGAATTTAGGAATCAATGTCCCGTATCTTTCTCTTGGCGTGCAACGCTTCTTTGATGGCAATACAACTACCAAACCCTATTTCAAGCAAAAAGCTGAGCAGCAAAAGTCAGCGCTGAGCTATGGTGCCTCACTCATTTACAGTCAGAAAGAAATGCGCCCGGTAGGAGTTGGTCGCTTTCCTGTTTATGCAGCTAATGTGTTTGCCAGAAAATATTTTGGACCGAAGGCTGGGCTAGAGGTTTCTTTAGATATCATTTACAAAATGGGCTTACTGCAGCATCCGAGCTATCCTCAAGCAGCAGGTCTTGATCCACTTCAACTTGGGCTTTTTGTAGGGTATGTACAACCCTTTGATAAGTTACACTTTATTTACGGCACCGGTTTTTACCTCAGAGATGTATTGCAACCAGACAACGCTTTTTACATTAGACTTGGAACACGCTATGCTTTCACGCCAAAATTAGAGGGCATGTTTGCTTTGAAAACGCATTATGCCAAGGCTGACTACATGGAACTAGGTTTGATGTATCATTTCAATCAATAAGCGGCATTGTAATGAAGAGAATTGGGTTTTTAATGTTACTCATACTGAGCTTATTCAGTTGTAAAAAGCCCTCTGATCGCGCTTGTTGGAAAGGTTCTGGACCTGCGCAAACACTTCAGGTTGCCTTCGATGATTTCCAATACTTACACGTCCATGCAAATATGGAAGCAACGCTCATTCAAGATTCTTTGAATTTTATAGAGTGGGAATCCAATGAAAATTTAATGAAGTTTTTAAAGGCTGAAAAAGACCTCGATACCTTGGTTTTGCGCAACACGAATCGTTGTCATTTTTTGCGCTATGGTAAAGAAAAGGTAAGTGTGAAGGTTCATTTCACTGAATTAAAGCAACTATTGTTTGAAAACAGTGAACTCGTAAAAACAAATGGCATTTGGCAGCAAAACGCTTTTGAATTCATCCTCAAAGAAGGAGCTGGCCCAATAGATGTAGAGCTATCCGGTACACGAGCGTTTGTCAGAAATTTATACGGATGGCAAGCCATGAAGCTCAGCGGACACTTGAGTTGGGTCTTTGCCGATTTAGATGGTTCCGCGACCTTAGATGCGACAAACCTCTCAATTACTGATTCTTTGTTATTTACAGCTGCCTCGCCAAAATCATCTTACTTTCAAACATCAGGGCTCTTGGTAAAAGCTCAGTTACACAGTATCGGTAACCTTTATTTGAAAGGCCTGCCAAGTTTATTACTCAAAAATGAATACAGCGCTGGAAGGGTTGTGGTTCAATAGTGCGCATTTTGGGGAATAGAAGAGATTAATTGAAATGAATAAAAAATATGAGTCAGTTTGAACTTAAAATTATGTTGAAATGAATTCTATTTTGAAAAAGCACACGTTTCTTTTATCTAAATCTAATTTATATCCAGTTATCATATCGTTGTTCAGTGCCATCTCTAGCTTTGGGCAATTCTCTATTCACGGTACATATGATTCTTACTTTGCGAATAGCTTTTACGACAAAGACTCTCTTTCATTTTTGGTTTCGCACGCAGCTGTAAATCAAATGGATGTCAATTTGTTTGAGCTTGAATTTAGACAGGAATACAAGCATTTGACGCTTCATTTTGCGCCGGCTATGGGATCTTACATGCGCCGCAATTATGCAGCGGAAGCTTTTTGGCGTCGCAATGTTTATGAAGCTTATGCAGAACTGAATTTGAAGAAAACAAAAGTAGCTTACGGTAGTTTTAGTTCGCCTTACACGCAAGAAACCCCACGCGGGGTTGATCAACTTTTGTACACAAGAAGTTTATCTGCTGAATATGTCCCTTATTATGTAGCTGGTTTGCGCTGGACGCAACTTTGGTCTGAAAAATTCACTTCGCAATTGTTCCTAACAAATGGTTGGCAAAGACTCAATTTTACGCAGGTGCGCCCGAGCATTGGTGCTTTGTTTCAATGGAAATTTGACACTTGGAACCTCAATTGGAGTCATTTCTATGGCGATGTTGCGCCGAGAGGAAAAATCCCCGCGGAGTTGGCCTTGAATCGTTGGCGGTACTTTCAGGAAGTCAATGCAAATTATAAACAGGGGACTTATGAGTTTCAAGTGTGTGGGTTTGCAGGGATGCAAAGGCAACAACAGCAAAATCTTTGGTGGGGTCAAGCGAATTTTCAACTTAGAAAAACTTTTGACCAAGGTTGGTGCATGAATGCCAGGGCTGAGGCGTTTTATGATCCTCATCAGGTTGTGAGTGGTTTTGGAAAGACTGTTTTTTCTTCCTTCAGCTTGGGTTATATCAAGCATTGTGGCCCTGTTTTACAATTAGGTCAGGAACTCAGATATTTCATTGGGCAGCAAGAGCAAATACCGCTTTTGTACAGCTTTTTGCGCCTCAAATTTTAGTAAATTTGAAGCTAAATATTGAGCATGAACATCATTTCCTTTAACGTAAACGGCATTCGCGCAGTAGTAGGCAAAACCTTTATTACTGATATGCAAGCGCTTAACCCCGATATCATTTGTCTACAAGAAACCAAAGCCACACCAGAACAGGTGCAAGATGCGGTTTCAAGCTTGAAAGGATATCATGTTTTTGCATCTAGTGCCGAGCGCAAAGGATATTCAGGTACTGCCATCCTTAGTAAAGAAATGCCGCTCAATGTCACTTACGGAATAGGCATTGCAGAACATGATAACGAAGGACGTGTTATTTGCGCTGAATACGATAACTTTTTCTTGATAACCGTTTATGTGCCTAATTCAGGAAGCGAGTTATTGCGTTTGGCCTACCGCCAAACCTGGGATGCCGCCTTCTTGAGCTATCTTAAAAACCTCGAGCAACAAAAGCCGGTTTTGGTCTGCGGAGACTTCAATGTGGCGCATCAGGCCATCGATTTGGCGCGCCCCAAAGAAAATTACAACAAGGCAGCAGGTTATATGCAAGAAGAAATTGACGGCATGAATGCTTATGTCGGCGCAGGACTTATTGATACATTTAGAACCCTCAACCCAGATACTGTCAAATATTCTTGGTGGAGTTACCGCGCAGGTGCCCGTCAAAAAAATGTAGGCTGGCGTATTGATTATTTTTTAGCCAGTGCAGCCTTGCAGCCAGCAATTAAAGAAGCTTATATTTTGAATGATATATTGGGTTCTGACCATTGCCCAGTTGGTGTAGCGCTCTAAATCTTTTTTATGGAGCACTTAAAAGACACCTTTAAACACAAAGGCAGACGCAGGCAACTCATTGAAGAATTAGCGACCATGGGCATCCATGACACCAAGATTCTAGATGCATTCAATGCCATTCCGCGCCATTTCTTCCTAGACCTCGCCTTTGATGAACAGGCCTACACCAATATGGCTTTTCAAATAGGTTCGGGTCAAACGATATCGCATCCGTTTACGGTTGCTTTCCAGACACAATTATTGGAGCTTGAAAAAAGCATGAAGGTCCTAGAAATTGGAACTGGTTCAGGGTTTCAAACCTGTATTTTGTGCCAGTTAGGCGCAAGGGTTTATTCCATTGAAAGACACCAGCCCTTGCATGTAGCAGCACGTCGCATACTCGACTTTTTTCGTTTCAATGCAAGCCTATTTTTTGGCGATGGCTACAAGGGCAACAAGGTTTACGCACCCTATGATCGAATTCTTGTCACTTGTGGTGCGCCAGATGTTCCACAAGAATTATTATCTCAACTCAAAGTAGGCGGTATTATGGTCATTCCAGTTGGGGAGGGTGCCGAGCAAAAAATGCTCAAGATCCAAAAAACCACTGAAACCGATATTGATATCACAGAATTTGGTACTTTTAAATTTGTACCTATGTTAGAACGCACAGTCAAATAGCCATGCAAATCTTACTTATCGATGACGAACGCGCTATTCGCAGGGCGCTAAGAGAAATATTAGAATTTGAAAATTGTCAGGTTCAAGAAGCAGAAAGTGGGGTTCAAGCCCTACAGCTCTTAGAGCAAAGCAACTTTGATCTCATTTTCTCTGATATCAAAATGCCCCACATGGATGGCATCGAGCTCCTGGAACAAATTAAAAAGAAAAACCTCGAAACGCCTGTTGTCATGATTTCTGGGCACGGGAACGTAGAAACAGCCGTTGGGGCCATCAAATTAGGGGCTTTTGATTTTATTGAGAAACCCCTAGACCTCAATCGCATACTCGTTTTACTCAGACAAGTCAAAGACCGCAATCATCTAGTTGAACAAACCGTTCAACTCAAGCAAGTGGTCAAGAAAATTAAGGGCACTCACATCATTGGGCAAACACCTGCCATCCAAGAAATCACAGCCATGATTGACAAAGTGGCCCCCTCAGATGCACGAGTCTTGATAACCGGGGCGAACGGAACTGGAAAAGAATTGGTGGCGAGGTCTTTACACGAGTTGTCAAATCGCAATAAAGCGCCGTTTATAGAGGTGAATTGTGCTGCTATCCCAGCCGAACTCATTGAAAGCGAACTATTTGGTCATGAAAAGGGCGCCTTTACTTCTGCTGTCAAAGACCGCAAAGGAAAGTTTGAATTGGCTTCAGGTGGCACCTTGTTTTTAGATGAAATTGGCGATATGTCCCTAGCTGCACAAGCAAAAGTACTTAGAGCCTTGCAAGAAAACCTCATTCAACGCGTGGGTGGTGAAAAAGACATCAAGGTAGATTGCCGTGTTTTAGCAGCCACCAACAAAGACCTTCAGCTCGAAATCAAAGAAGGGCGTTTTCGCGAAGATCTTTTTCACCGCTTGGCCGTGATTTTAATTCATGTGCCTTCACTCAACGAGCGTCGTGAAGATATCCCAATGCTCACAGAACATTTTTTACAGCTCATTTGCCAAGATCACGGCATTCCGAAAAAATCCATTGACGCAGCAGCCATTGAAGCACTACAGGCCTTGAACTGGACCGGCAACATCCGTGAATTGCGCAACATCATTGAGCGTTTAGTCATCCTCAGCGACCAAACCATCACGAGCTCAGACGTCAAGCGTTATGCAAATCCAAGCCATTAATTACTTAAATTCACACAAAATAAGTTTATGAAAGTTTCTATTAAATCACTGCTTCCTCACCTGATTGCAGTCTTGATGTTCGTCATTTTACCTTCCATTTATTTCTCGCCTTTGTACAATGGCTACACGCTCAAACAAAGCGATATCAGACAATTTCAAGGGATGTCCAAAGAAATTTTCGATTACAAACTTTCCCACAACGGTGAGCAAACCATGTGGACAAACGCCATGTTTGGCGGGATGCCGAGTTATCAAATCTCCGTGACCCAAGATTCTAATTTACTCACCACCCTTGATCAAGTGATTAAATTAGGCTTACCGCGTCCGGTAGGTATTCTTTTTATCAGTATGCTTGGTTTTTACATCCTTGGGCTCTGCTTGCGCATCAACCCATGGTTGTCTATGATTGGTGCTGTAGCTTATGGTTTCTCAACCATCAACATTCTTTATCTTGGTGCAGGCCATATGTCTAAAGTCAATGCCATTGCTTACATGGCACCAGCACTTGGTGGTCTCATCTTGGCATTTAGAGGCCGCTGGCTCTTGGGAGCTGGTCTTTTTGCTCTTTTTATGGGGCTCAACATCAGTGCCAACCACCTCCAAATGACTTATTATTTAGCATTTATTTTAGTGGCTGTTGCCCTCACAGAAGTTATTCGCTTAGGGCTTGCCAAAGACTTAAAGTATTTAACTCGTGCTATTCCTGCTTTGGCTTTGGCGAGTGTTTTGGCACTATTGGCCAATGCCAGTCTTTTATTACCAACGCTTGAATATAGCAAATACACCACACGTGGTACCTCTGAACTCAGTATCAAGCCAAAAGCCGCAAGTCAAAGTATGGAAAAAGAAGGGCTTGCTTCTTCTTACATTCTCGAATACAACTACGGTGAAAACGAATTATTATCGATCTATGCACCTAATGCCAAAGGCGGTAAAAATGACTACATCGCCAATAATCCTGAAGCGCTCGCTAACGTAGACTACAATTATTCCGAACAAGTAGGCCAAATGGATCAATACTGGGGTGGTCAACGCATGAGTGGCGGCGCCTTTTATTTTGGTGTCGTCATGCTGGTTCTTTTTTTACTTGGGCTTATTTTCTTGAAGGATGCGCTCCGTTGGCCGTTCTTGGTGTTGTCCATATTGGTCATCTTCTTGGCCTCCAATCAAATGAACTTCTTCAATGAGTTCTTCATCAACGATTTTCCGATGTATAACAAGTTCCGCGATTCCAAAATGATGTTGGTGCTCATGCAAATCATGGTCCCTGCGCTTGGTTTGCTCTTCTTGGACCGCATGATAAAAAATGAAGGCATTCTCGGACAAAAGAAACACTGGTTTATCGGAATGGGAGCTGTGGCTTTGCTCGGCTTCATACTCATGACTTCACCGTCTATTTCCGGAGATTTTTTAAGCAAGCAAGAAGTCAAGCAATTTGCAGAAGCGAGCAAACAAGCCAAAGACGCTTCTCAAATTACCTACTACCAGGGCTTGCGTCAGGCGCTCATCGATACCCGAATAGGCATCTATAAAGCAGATATGCAGCGCTCTTTCTTCTTGGTCATTTTGGCTTTAGGTTTAATATTCGTTTTAATCCGCACCCAAATCAATCGATTTATTCTCATTGGAGTAACCGGCGTATTGGTATTGGCTGATCAAATGAGTGTGGCCAAGCGTTATCTTAACAACGATGACTCAACAGGTTCGTACGCCTCGTATCAAACAATAGACGAAGCCAGTGCGCCGTATCAAGTTTCAGCGGCAGATATCAGTATCTTGAACCGTGAGAAGGCACCTGTTGCCCTTGCCAATCAGTTAAAGGAGAGCTACACGGATTTTGAATATTACAAAAACCTGACAGATCAACAAACCCTAGACTACTACGCTGCTTTTGGCGCACTTAATTTATTTTCAAATTACCGTGTTCTGAATGTCAATGGAACCATGGCTGAAACCAATACCAGTTTCTTCCACAAAAGTTTAGGTGGGTATCATGGTGCCAAACTGAAGCGCTACCAAGAGTTTGTAGATTTTCATTTCCCTGACGCGGTTGGCGGGCTCAATGCAGCAGTCAATGCCGCAAAAAATGAAAAGTTCAGAACCCTTGCCTTACCTGCCGACATGACCCAAGAGCAAGCTCAGAAAATTTTTGACACCCTAAGTGTCAATGCATTTAACTTATCAGGTGCTGCTGAATATTTTAATATGCTCAATGCTAAGTACATCATCTTGAATCCGAACCAGGTTGCTGTAGAAAATAAAACAGCAAATGGCCCTGCGTGGTTTGTGAGCAATGTTAAAATGGCTAAAGATGCCAATCAAGAAATGTTATTCAGCAACGGCGAAAAATTGGGTTCAAGCAAGACCAATGCGGTGGTGCATACTGAATTCAAAAGTCAACTCAATGGTATCGGAAAAGACAGCACCGCTCAAATTCTACTGATGGCTTATAATCCATCCAATATGCAGTACAAATCGGTTTCAAAAACCAAGCAATTAGCAGTATTTAGTGAAATTTATTATCCGGCTGGATGGAACTGTTACATTGACGGAAAAGCTACTGAAGCGCTCCGTGCCAATTATATTTTGCGAGGGGTTGTTGTGCCAGCTGGATCTCACAAAATAGAATGGAAATTTGAACCTGTGAGTGTGAACCGCGGTAATAACCTCGCCATGTTCGGATCAAGTATCTTGTTGTTAGGTTTCCTGTTTTCCTTGTACTGGAGTCTCAGAAAAACGAATTGATTTGATCAAGGGCACGCACGCCAAATTGGGTGTTGTGCCATGCCGTTTTGACTTTTCCGTTTGCCACCAAAAAGTAGCTCGGAAACTCTCCTTGCGCTATCAGCATGCATAACATGCTATTTTGTGCCATCTTGACATCTATGGTTGAAGGAAGTCGTTTTCTGAAGTACAGATAACCTTCCTGATCCTCGGAGGCTAATAAATATTGAATCTTTATTTTGGGGTTGAGCCCAACCATTTTTTTACTGAGCGCGATGGTCTCTATGCAATAGGGGCAACCGGGTAGAATCACAAGCACCAATGTTTTTGCTGCTGGTAAGGGCATTCCTGCTTGTAGTGGTTTAAAAGTTTTGTCTTGTAGGTCGGCCTCATAAATTGGGTAAAAAGTAAAATAGGTCAAGAAAGGCAGGCAAAAACCTAAGGCCATCAAACTCAGTTTCAGCCAAGCCTTGATTCGCAATTTCGAAAAGAGCCTAAAAACAAAATAACCCAACACTAAAGTCAAGACATACGGCGTAAACTTAGCCGCCGTCCAGGAAAAGCCTACTTGGAGTAAAAAACTTTCAAGGGAGTTGTACATCGACGTTAAGCTTTATTTAGAGATATAGTGGCTAACCCAATTTAATTTCTCATCAGGAACCAGTAAGTAATTGACGTGCGTTTCGTGTTTCCCAAGTTCATTTAAATTGATTGCTTTTAACGCTGGACGCTCCAATCTCAAAAAATGATATTCTGACCAACCCGATAACAGTGTTTGAATTTCATCGGCAATTTCTGGATAAATTTCAATCATGATCAGGGGGCGATTGGCTGCTAAAACTTCTTGACTATCTGCGATAATCAATTGTTCGGTGTGCTCCGTATCGAGTTTGAGTAAATCGAATTGCTCAAGCTGTTGCTGTGCTAAAAAACTACCTAGACGACACACATTGACGGTATAGGCTTTGCTTTTAGAACGGCCGTGTTCGGCCTGAAGGCTACTCGAGCCATTGAGGTTCTGCTTCAACCAAGGAAATTTAGGGTGTGCCGCTTCGTGAAACTCAAGTTGTGAATCTTGATTACTCATGGCGAGTTCGTGCACTTGAACTTGCTTGTCAATTTGATTGCCCTCGATGTTCTTTCTTAAAAAATGTACCGCTCCTAAACCTGGTTCAAATGCATATACCTTTATTTGTGGATTGTATTTGGCGGCAAGAATGCTATATAAACCAATATTAGCGCCAACATCTAAAAAATAACGCGCATTTTGAGCCAAATCTTTGAACAACCAATTGTATTCATAGGCTTCAAAACCTTCGTAAAACATGTATTTAGTTACAAAGCAAGTCTGATTGGTTTGCAAGGAGAATTGAATGTCCTTCGTTTGAAAGTTTAGTTTTCCACTCACAGAAAGCAATTCTTTCTTGCGCAAAGCATAGTTTAACTTAGCAACGGGGCGAAGCAACTGATTGATGATGGGCTGGTAAATCAGGCGAAGTAACATGTTCATTGGTCCTCAAAAGCCCAAAGTTATTACTTTTGGGCAATAGAAATTAACAAAAGCCTAGGATGCCTCAGTCAAAAAATCGAATCTGCTATTTTTATCCGCATGCGTCCACGTTTATTGTCCGCGATTTAGAATTGCTTGCCAATGCATATGAAGTCACTGCATATGAATTCAAGATTCGTAGTAAAGTCAAGTTGCCGCTAGAGTTTGTAAAGCAGTTCTTCTATATCTTATTTCAAACCAGAAATGCTTTTTTTGTTTGTCATTTTGCAGGTTATGCCTCTTTATTACCAGTCCTGCTAGGTCGTTTACTTGGTAAAAAAGTTTTCGTGATTGTAGCCGGGAATGACGGCTCTAAATTCCCTGATTTTAAATACGGGAATTACACCAAGCGCTTATTGGCATGGGCTACACGTACTTCTTTAAGGTACTGTACGCATATTATGCCTGTTGCACAAGGCTTGGCCTACCAAGATTACAGTTATTATCCGGGTGGCTCACCAGCTCAAGGTTTTCAGTATTTTGCACCTAAAACCAAAAGCGTTCCTTATACGGTCATTCCTTATGGTTTCAATACGGCACAATTTCAATATGGGGAAGCGCAGCGCCCAATTCATAGCTTTATCACAATAGGAAATTTAAAAGATCCATATTGTTATTTTAGAAAAGGATTTGATTTGATTTTGGAACTTGCCGAGCGCCAACCAACCTGGCATTTTACAATTATAGGCTGGGAGCCAAACGGACAAAAAGTGCCAAGTAATGTCGAGCTGGTCGCCTTTTCACCAATTGCAGTTGTTATTGAATACTTGCAAAAACATCGATACTACTTTCAGCTATCGGTCATGGAAGGTTTCCCTAATGCACTAGGAGAGGCCATGGCTTGCGGTTGTGTACCAATAGGCAGCAATGTGTCTGGTATTCCTGAACTTATTGGCGATACAGGTCTTATTTTGAGTGAGAAAAATGTGCTTTATTTAGAGCGCAGCATTGAGCTTTTGCTTCAGCAAGATTTTTCAGCAGCAAGTATGAAAGCTAGAAATCGAATTGAAGCATACTTTCTCCCCGAGCACCGTTTGTCAAAAATGAAAGCTGTATTTGCGCAGTATGCTTGCTAGCTTACTTCGTGAGCTGTGATAAAAGCCCATGCATCTCCTTTGCCAATTCTTTTCTAGAGTAGGGCTTTAGGGTATCTTTTCTACTGATTTGTTGGGATGTGAGTTCGATGACGGCTGGCCAAGGTACGTCGGTATCGAAGTTGATGACCATTGTGCCCGCTTGTTTGGAAAGAATGGCTGCGGCATCGCCATCATGGGGGCCAATGGCCAGAATGGCTTGCTCGCTGGCTAAGTATTCAAAGAGTTTACCGGTCACTATACCTTTCTGACTCTTGACATTATTGAGTGGTAATAACAGCAAGCTGCAAGAAGAAAGTTCTTTGAGCACCTGTTCGTGTGGCACAAAGTTTTCAAAATGCGTGTAGGGCAAAAGACCATTGGCTTGTAGGTCTTCTTGAACACAGGCATCTAGGGCGCCAATGAGTCGGATTTTGAGCTTTTGAGCAAAATCAGGGTGTTCTTGAACGTACAGCCCTAAACTTCTCCAAAGTGCACCCGGATTTCGGTCTTTATTGATAGAGCCTGTGTGTAAGATAGTGAAATGCGAATCAGTTTGCTTTTCGAAATGCTGAAAATCTTCGGGTGCAAAGCCGTTGGAAATGAGTTGAGGTACACGTCCAGCTAAGTGCGTCATTTGTGTTTGCATGTCACGGCTGACAACAACGAGTGCATCGGCCTGCTTCAAAACGCTTTGTTCTAATTTTTGGTGCCAACGAAGCCCCCAACGTGTGAGTGGTAGTTGTTCAAACCAATCGATTTGAGTCCAGGGGTCTCGAAAATCGGCAATCCAGGGTAGCTTAGTTTTCGCTTTGAGGTTTTTGGCAATGAGGTGTAAAGAGTGGGGAGGCCCTGTAGAAATAATGGCCTCCACCTTTTGTTCTTTTAAAAACTTAAGGAGAAACTTGGTAGATGGCTTGATCCAGGCCATTTTAGCATCTGGTATAAATAGATTGGCACGCAGCCACATCGACAAGCGTTTGGTAAGACCTGGCTTTTTGCCGCCTTTTTCTTGCAAAAAACCGGTATGCAGTTGCTTGCCTTTATTGCCAGTAAACTTGAGGTAAAGCTGGGTAGGTTCCCAAATTTCCGTCTGGATGACTTGAATATCTTTGGGTACAAAAGCTAACAAACTTTCATCCTGAACAGGTGCTTCAGGATTACTGGGTGTATAAATAATTGGATCCCAACCAAGCTCATGAAGGTAGCGCGTAAAATGCAACCAACGCTGAACACCCGTACCTCCACTTGGGGGCCAGTAATAGGTCAAGATCAGTACTTTTTTACGCTCAGCCAAGTTTTGATTTTAGGTATCCGAGTGCCGTTTGAAGCCCTGCGGCGTTTTTACCACCTGCCGTTGCAAAAGCTGCTTGCCCACCGCCTCCGCCTTGAATATGACCAGAGATTTCTTTGATCCATTGGTTGGCTTGCCAGTTGTTTTGGCTAGCTAAAGCTTCATTCAGTATGATGGTTATACCGCATTTGTCAGCTTCTTTGTGGCCAATGACTCCTACAAAAGCGTCGAATTCTTGGCGCAATTGAAATAAGATATCTTTAGCAGTTGCGGCGTCAGTATTGAGTTCTTTGAACAAGACATGCATGCCGTTGTGTGCAGTAACTTCAGCTTTGAGTTCGTTTTTGAGCTGTTGGGCTTGCATTTTGGCAAAGCGTTCAAGTTCTTTTTGTAGGCTGATGTTTTTGTGTTGCAATTCTTCAATAGCCTTGACTAAATCTTTAGGTTTTTTGAGCAAAGCATCGATTTGTTCGAGTTGCGCCGCTTTTTCTTTAAAGTAAGTCATGGCAGCAGTACCTGTGATCGCTTCAATGCGTCGGATACCCGCAGCAACAGCGCTTTCAGCTGTGATTTTGACAACTCCGATTTGTCCGGTGTTTGGCACATGAATACCGCCACATAATTCAACAGACGCACCAAATTCAATGACGCGCACTTTGTCGCCATACTTTTCACCAAAAAGGGCCATGGCACCTTTTGCTTTTGCGGCTTCGATGTCTAGGGC